>NZ_CP017111.1:2726856-3029840 GCF_001723605.1 Sulfurospirillum halorespirans DSM 13726
CAACTCCTTCTTGGAGGCATTGTAGCGATTGCCTTCATCTTTTTCATGCTTTGGATGGTGTGTCGCAAAACCATCGCACTCAGTTCTAGTTTTGTACTTTTGCCAACAGCGCTTATTTTACTCTTTGCATTGACGGGAGATTTCACCATTGCGCATATTTTTATGCTGTTTATCATGATGCTCTTTGGCATTGATTATGGTATTTATATGAGCAGTGAAGAGAGCTTCAAAGATGGTACCAGAAGTGCGATTTTCTTCTCCATCATTGACACGTTCGCGGGCTTTGGCGTGCTCATTTTCAGTGACATTGGTGCACTTCATGCGATGGGGCTTGTTTCGTGCATTGCCACTGGGGCTATTTTAGTTTTATTGATGGGGAGGAAAAGTCATTGAGAGTTGTCATAATTAACGATGATGGCAGTGAAAATGTTTATGAGAGTTCCAAGCTCGTCGACCGAGCACTCAAAAACCACGTCATTCTAGTCCCTTCCAAAACCAAAGAAGAGAATGCCATCGAGATTTTACGAGCTTACCTCTCAGGTGCAAAGCCTATTTTGTACGACCAAGAAAACCTCTCGTTAAAAGAGAAAATCGAGTCACTTGGCGTTGAAACGTTTAAGGACATTGACTTTGCTGCCATGTTTTTTACCTCTGGCAGTACAGGCTTTCCCACAGGAGCGTTTAAAAGCAAAGAAAACATCGAAACCGACATGGAAGCCCTGCTTTTAGAATTTGGCAATTTTCACATTAAAAAAGTCGTTGCAACCGTTCCATTTATCCATATCTACGGTTTTTTAGCCGCACTTTTACTGCCGCTTAAACTGGATGTTGATTTGCTCTTTAAAGAGCATTTTTTACCCCACGATCTGTTGGAGCATGCAAAGCCTCATCATCTTGTCGTCACCACGCCGCTTTACATCAAATCGCTCTTGAGGTTGGATGAAGCAAAAGACCTGAGTCAAACGATTTTTATTAGCTCAACAGGGCCTTTGTCCGCCGAGATTGCTAAAGAATTTACCGACACATTTAACACCACACTCATTCAACTCTTTGGCTCCACCGAATGTGGAAGCATCGCGTTTAAAAAACAAGATGATACGTTTTGGAGTCCGTTTCAAGGTGTTGAGGCAACACTCAATGCCGAAGGACTTTTACATGTAAAGTCGCCTTTTATCTCGAAAACCTTATGGCAAGAGGGTTTGGTGCAAACAAATGGGGAGATTCAGAGCTTTGATTATGCGATTATTGAAAAAGGGAAATTTCAGCTTATCGGACGAAGCAGTAACATCGTTAAAATTGCAGGCAAACGCTATTCCACCACACAAATTGAAGAGATTTTAGAAGCGATGGAAGGCATCTCTAAAGCACTGGTGCATGTCAAACATAACAATGCTGAGCTAAAAGACGAAGTCTTGCAAATTTTTCTCGAAGCCATGCGCCCCATCACCGTAAAAGAGATCAAAAGTGCCATCAAACACACATTGGGGAAAATCAATCTGCCGATTGAGCTCAAAGTGGTCGATAAAATCTCTACTACTTTGATGGGTAAAAAGTGTATGCCACTTTAATAACGACGTATCTTAATTTTAAAGGAATTCTATGAAGAAAATTGCCTTGAGATCTTTTATCACACTCGTCTTTGCCACCAGTGCCCTACTTTTCAGTGGTTGTGCTGCCAAACGTGGAGAAGTTGCACTGCAAGTGCCAACCGCTACAGCTGAAACTGCACCATCAAATGGTCAGCAAATCTACATCAATTCCGTCGTCGACAAGCGTGTTTTTGAAGTAAAACCACCTGAGCCAAATATCCCTTCTTTAGATCCTTCAGAGCCGCAAACGGATGCGATCAAAGCGCGAGCAGTTGCTCGAAAACGTAATGGCTATGGCATGGCGATGGGAGATATTGTCCTTAATGCAAATCAAACGGTCAATAGTGTCATCAAAGAGAGCCTCAAAGAAGCTTTCAAAAACAAAGGCTATCACGTCATTGAGAACAAAGAGCAAATCACGCCTCAAACGTACATTGCAGATGTTAATATCCTCAAGTTTTGGGCATGGATGAATCCAGGGGCTTTTGCCATAGCACTTAGTTGTGAAATTGAAACCAATATAAAGATGAAAAAAGAGGGAGACCCCAAAACGTACAACGTATCTGTAAAGGCAGCGGATTCATACCAAATGGGAACAGAAAGTAATTATATAGAGATAATGCAAAAAGCTTTACAGAAGTATATTGCGGAAGCACAAACAGAGATAAAGTAGTCGAAGAAAAAGGGTTGAGCGTCGTTGCCAACCCTTTTGTGTTTTAGATCAAGCTAAGTTGAACGAGGATTGCTTTATTGAGATTTTGAATCCATCCGTTGTAGTTACTGTGAATGGTGTTATTTGCTGGATCGTAATTAAGATTGACACTGCTTTCGTAGTTGATGCTGTACGTCTGCGTATCGTACGTAATAGCAACCACTGCGGTATGCGTTCGCAAAACAAGTGTTCCTTTGATTAAGCCATCTTTCTCTTTCTTCATAATCCAGCCAAGTCCGCCGCCCGCGCGCATAATGGCTTTTTCGACATCCGTCATTGTTGCCGTTTTATCCGTAGGGACAACCACTGCATTGTTATTGACATTGTAAATAGGTGGGGTTCCACAACCAAAAAATGCGAGACTCAAGACAAAAGCGATCGAAATCATAACGAGTTTTTTCATTACCATCCTTTAAAAAAATTTAATTTATTCTAGTGATATTACGATTAAATTTTACTGAGTATGTAGTATCTAATAACCTAAACAAGGCGCTATTTACTCAACGTAACCCTAAAATCTCTTTTCCATGAATTAATTTATCATTAATTTGACACAAAGAGAAATAAACCATTGACGTTGAAAGCGCTTCGATGGGTTTTCCTAACACATCCATGGTGACGCCCAAAAGATGTAACTTTGTATTTTGCAGTTTGATTTTGCCAAAAACATCGCTAGCAACAATCGAAACTTTGGCATTTTGCGCCATAAGTGCTACAGGTTTACCTGATTTTAACGTGCTGTTGATGATCTCCACATCCGAGTTGAGAACAATGAGCTCGTCAATCACCGCATCTTTGATGGTAATTTTTTGAGAGTTCACCACACTCATACTCTCAATTCGACCCGTGTAAACGCGCTCACTTATGTCTTTAATTTTAACGCTGTAGCTCTGCGCCACTTTCGGTGGTGTGGGGCGTAGACTCTTTTCTTGGTTTTTAAGATGCGCGCGCAAAAGGCTCAAAAATGCCTCTTCATTGCTCAGCATCGGCACATGCGCTGTATGGGGAAGAATGTTTAAAGAGGCGTTTGGCATCAATTTGTGCAACACATAGCCCGTCTCCACAGGTGCGACGCTATCATTTTCTCCCCAAATGATCGTCGTCCTTGCCCCAACCGTTTGAGGAATCCCGTTAAAATTCTCCTCAACCAACGCAACCGCCGCAATGCTGTGAGGGCTTCCACCCAAAATCGCAGCGCGTAAATCTTCGCTGGAGAGCACACGCCCCATATCTAAAGCCATTTTTCGATCAATTTTCTCTGCCATTTTATCGATAAAAGAGGTTATCTTCTGCGTTTGCAAACCCTGAATCAGCCCATTTTGTTCGTCAAAAAAGGTATTGACCCCACTTTGAACTAAAAAATTATTGTACTCGGAGCGGTGCAGTATGCCTGCCGCGTCCACAAGCACTAAACTTGCCACATCGGTGGGATACATGCTCGTGTATTTCAGCGCAATCGCCCCACCCATCGAATGACCGACAAGATGAAACGGCTTTTTGACATACGTTTGCGCCACAAAGTGAATAAACTTGGCATAGTTCAGCGGCGAATAGAGCTCATTGGATTTGGTTGATTGCCCAAAACCCGGTAGATCAAAGGTGACTACAAAGTACTCATTTTTCAACCGTTCAATCGTGCTTTCCCAAATCGTAGATGCTTCATCGCCCAGTCCATGCACCAAAACGACAGCAGGATTGTCAGGGTTTCCTACTGTTGTAAGATACACCGAAGCGTTAAAAACAGGCTCGGTGATAAATGTTCCACGAAACGCTTCCGCATGCAGTCCGAAGAGGAAAACCAACATCAGTAGAAAAATTTTCATGCACCAGCCTCTTCAAGCACGATCATCAATGTCCCACTCGCATACATCACGCCACCCTCTTTTTCAAACACTTCAAAATAGAACTCGCTCGAATTCCCAAGCGACAAACGCGCTTCAATCACGACAACACACGTCAGGCTTTGCACCTTTACATGTAAAGTAACATCTTTGATTAACACTAAAAAACCGTTTCGAGGCGTATCGGATTTTGCAAAGGCTGAGCTGGCTTGAGCCGCCGCTTCTGTGAGCATCGGGAGGGTTGGCACACTTGGAAATTCACACAGCACGGAAGCGCGTTTATCGTTACATGTAAGAATCTCTTTGGCAAAACGCATGGGTGGAAGATGCGGTAAATTCATAGGTTCACTTCGATAATTGCGCGCTCGAATGCAGGTGCATTCTGTGCTACATGTAACATCTCGCTGATGGAGTTTGGAACACCCGCAAGCTCGCTTTTTTGAAGACTTAACGTCGCTTTTTCTTCGGTAACTTTCACCACCAAAGCCACGCCACTTTCAAGGTAGTTAATGCAGTGATTGACCTGTTCGATGCCTGCAATATCGAGCGTTTCAAAACACAAAAGAAGCAAAATATCGCCATCCAACGCTTTCAGCGCTCCTGCTTTAAGAACACTTCGTGCCGTTTTGTCGCCACACGAGAGTGTTAAAATCTCATTGTGATTGTGGTACAAAATAGAGAGGTACGAAACGGCGGTATTGTAAACCGAATTTTGAAAATCAGTCGGGCTTAAAGGCTGTTCATCGTGAATAGCCTTTAAGATATTCGCTGTCGTTTCAAGCTCACCAAAAGCGCTCCCACAGAGGATGCGACCACCCTCAAAATGCTCGACACGGCTCAACAACTCTACGCAAATTTTAGCCGCTTTGGTCAGTCTTCGGCGAGTCATCATGTGAGGCACGAGTTCTTTGATACGAGGCAACTCCAAACTTTTCTCGCCCAATAGGTAAGCACTGCTTAAAATTTCTAAATTAACCTTCATTGAGGGAGTCCGAAAAGAAGTGCGGTGTTGTTTCCACCAAACGCGAGTGAATTGCTCAGGGCGTAACGAAAGGGGTGTGCTTTAGCCTTATTCACGAAATTCAGTGTTTTATTTTCAGGTTCAACGAGATTCGTGTTAGGAGGACGGATCTGTTTTTGAAGCGCCATAACACAAATGATCGCTTCAAGCGCTCCTGCGGCTCCTAACGTATGTCCCGTAATCGATTTGGTCGAACTTACAGGCACAGCGTCTCCAAAAAGCGCCTCAATCGCACTCGCTTCACTCGCATCATTGGCGGTTGTTCCCGTACCGTGTGCGTTGATGTAGCCTACTTCGGAGGGCTGAACATTGGCACATTTCAGTGCCTTTTGCATCGCGCAAAGCGCACCTGCACCATCAGGACTTGGATGCGCCATGTGATGCGCGTCGGAGCTGTACCCAACCCCTAAAAGTTCAATGCTCTCTTTGTGAGACGTGTTTTGGAGCATTAAAACAGCGATGCCCTCCGCGACATTCATACCATCACGGCTCACATCAAATGGCTGGCACGGACGCGAACTCAGCACGCCAAGCGCGTCAAACCCTCGTATGGTTGTCAGTGACAAGGTATCAAACCCTACCACCAAAACGTTTTCATACATACCTTTAGCGATCATTTCGTACGCATAGCCTAGAGCATTCGCACTGGACGTACAGGCGGTTGAAAAGGAGATGTCATCTTTGAACGTAAAGTGCTTGGAAAGTATATGCGCGATGGCGTCAATCGCATGCAGTTTGGGGTCGATATTGGTGTAGTGATGGTCTCTTAAAAAAATGCTCTCCGTTGTTTGCATTCCTCCCACGGAAGAGCCGACTACAAGGAGCGTATTGTCGAAATTTTCAAGAGAGCTTTTGGCTAAAACCTTTTTACATGTAAGCTCTAAAATCTCATCAATGCAAAAAGATTGTGCGATTTTTCCTAGAGCGATCTGCTTGTTAGGAGTAAATTCACTGAACGTTTTGATACCGCTTTGATGCGCACAAATTGCTTCAAATAGCACTTCGCTCGTGTCGCCCGCACAACACACCGACTCAAAAGCGTTGATAAAAACACTATTTTTGGGCATTGATAAAGTCTAATAAACTTTGAACCGTAGCAAATATTTTTTCGTACTCTTTAGAATCTGTTATCTTCACGCCAAACTCTTTATCGACTGTCAATACAAGCTCGATCGAATCGACCGAATCAAGCCCTAAACCATTCTCGCCAAAAAGCGGCATAGTGTTGTCTATATCCTCAGGGGTCATATCTTCTAGCTTCAAATTTTTAATCAAGATCTCTTTTAATGTTTGCATGTGCACCATAACGCTCTAGCCTTTAATTGTACAGGTTAATTTTAATTTCAAGTGTACTTTAACCTATCTTGGATTTTTATAAAAAAGGGTGAAATAGCCCGTTTTTAGGTAGATTTTTAGGTGAATGCTTTACATGTAAACACCAAACCACTTTCAAACCTTAATATTGTTTTAAACTAATTCCACTATAATGACCACAATTTCAGAGCTTCATTAAAAAAGAACTTCACCTAAAACCTACCAGATTTGAGAAATCCTCAGTGAGTATGTAGGTTTTTGCATACGATATTGACGGGTTTATTCCCCATTAAAATTTTTATGTACATGAGTCTTGTGCCCTTGCCGCACGTTAGTATTGTTTTGAAAAATCAAACACATGGAAAATACATGGAAAACAACACACCCACACCAGTCACATTTGAGTCATTTGGCTTACACGCAGACATCCTTAAAGCCGTCGTAGATGCTGGCTTTACAGAACCAAGCCCCGTCCAAGCAGAATCAATCCCGTTAGTCCTAGCCGGTAACGACATCGTTGCACAAGCACAAACAGGTACCGGTAAAACGGCTGCATTTGGTCTTTCTACGATGAGTATGCTCGACCCACACCTTAACAAAGTACAACTTTTAGTCATTACGCCAACACGTGAGCTTGCAACGCAAGTGAGTGATGAGCTTTACTCATTAGGGCGTTTTCGTGGCGTTAAAACCGTAACGATTTACGGTGGTAGCTCATATTCACGTCAAATTGGCTTGATCGAAAAAGGTGCAAGCGTTATCGTAGCAACACCGGGTCGTATGTTAGACCTTCTTAAAAACGGTAGACTCCCAGGCTTTTCACCTAAAATGGTTGTTTTGGATGAAGCAGATGAGATGCTTGATATGGGCTTCTTAGAAGACATCGAAGAGATCTTTACCTACCTTCCAAAAGAGCGTCAAACCCTGCTTTTCTCAGCAACAATGCCAGATCCTATCAAACGTCTTGCGAGCAAAATTTTAAATGACCCAAAATTTGTCAGTGTTACACCAAAAGATCACACAACAAACGAAGACATCGAACAACTTTACTACGTCATCAACGAGTACGAGAGAGATGATGCGATGATTCGTCTTTTAGATGCTCTTGAGCCTGAGAAATCCATCGTATTCTGCCGTACCAAAAAAGAGGTTGACAGACTTTCAACGCAACTGATGGCAGTCGGTCATGCAGCCAAAGGGTTGCATGGCGATATGGAGCAAAATCAACGTGAGAGCGTTATTAAAGCGTTCCGTGGTTCACAAATCGAAATCTTGGTTGCAACCGATGTTGCAGCACGTGGTCTTAACGTTGCTGACATCAGCCACGTATTTAACTACCATATGCCATTTGATCCAGAGAGTTATGTTCACCGTATCGGTAGAACCGGACGTGCGGGTAAAAAAGGTACAGCGATTACATTGGTAACGCCTATCGAGTTTCACTCAATGCAGAGAATTGGTAAAAAAGTAGGCTCTAAAATCGAGCACAGAATTGTTCCAAGTTTACGAGACGTCAAAGAGAACAAACTGATCAAAATTGCCGAAGATATTAAAAATGCAGAGCTTAATGAAAATGCTGTCAAACTTCTTGCTATTTTGGAAGAAGAGATGGATATGTCGCAAATCGCGCTTAAACTGCTCTCAAACCTTCTCAAAGAAAATACACCTATCGGCCCCGATAAAATCGGTTTAGATAAAAAGACCTTAGAGTCTGTGGTTAAAAACATCGAAGAGCGTGATGGTGGTCGTGGCGGCAGAAGTGGCGGTTACAGAGGAAACTCTGGCGGTGGCTACAGAGGCAATTCAGGTGGATCACGTGATGGTGGCGGCTATAGAGGAAACTCTGGCGGTTCACGCGAAGGCGGCGGTTACAGAGGCACATCATCAACAGGTTCACGTGATGGTGGCGGATACAAAGGTTCAAACCCACGTGATGGCGGAAGCAGAGATGCTGCACGTCCTCCAAGAGGCGATGGCGTTCCAAGAAGTGATAGCAGAGGCGAGAGTCGTAATCCATTTGCAAAAGAGGGAAGCACATCTTCCGCTCCACGCGAAGGCGGCGGATACAAAGGAACACGTGATAGCAGCGATAGCAGACCACCACGCGCTCCAAGAGCCGATAGACCAGCCGCACCACGTAGTGATGCAGGTCGCGCTCCAAAAACCGCTCCACGTAACGCTTACAAAAAAGACTAATCAACTGCTAAAGTTTGGCTTCGCAAGAGGCTAGACTCTGGTTTTTAATATAATGGCGTGATGAACACATCACGCCATCTCATCCCTTTTATTTTTCTCGCTCTATTATCGCTTTAAGTGCCTCAACACCTTCCGCATACTCCACTTTTTCCACACGTTTGTTAGCCAGTGTCACCACCGTAATACCATCCACTTTTGCCCCATTTTTCAAAGACGCTGCGATTGTTCCATCCAAAATGAGATTGACGCTATAGGGCTGTGTTTTAAGATCGGGAAGTGCAAAGGTATTGCGTATCACCACTGGCATCGGACTAATGTCCGCTACAAATGCCACATGATGAACACTCAGATAATCCGTACTTTGCGCTCCAAGATACGCTTTAACGACATGACCTGTATCTTTTGCAAAAACCAAAATGAGCGTATGGATCGAATCATCCAGCGTATGCAATTTTCCAAATTGATCCGGAAGCGTATAGGTGATCATTGAACCAACATTAAGCCCATCCGTAAGCGACGCAGAGGAAATATTGCTCTCATACGTATCTTTACCTTTCAAAAAAAACAGCACTCCAGCAGCAGCGACAAGAATAACCAATAATCCCAGTAATATCTTCTTCATATCAAGCCTTGTATGGTAAATTTACGGAGTATTGTACCGTAACCTATGCCCTATCCAACGCTAACTTAAGACCTAAAGCGCCCAGTACACTTCCTGCAATTCTGTCGATGTACTTCTTAGAACGCAAATAAACTTTTTGTGTTTTTTGCATTGATAAAAGCCCTACAACACACGAGTACCATGAAGCATCAATGATAAACGCGATGAGGCAGACTAAAAGCGTTCCAAAAGGCGGTATCTCTTGGGGAAGAAGTGCTGCAAAAATACTTCCGATGATGATGGCAGTTTTTGGATTGCTCATCTGTGTTGCTAAACCGAGTAAAATCGCCTTGGTAAAATTCTTTGGTTTTTGCTCCAAGCAAAGCTTGGTATCTAAAGGTGTATCGGCATATTTCCACATTTTATAGGCTAAATAGACAAGATACATGCCTCCTACTATTTTTAAAAAGCCATATAAAAAAGGCACCGTTTTCAAAATAGCATAGAGCCCAAAAATGGCTAAAAGAGAAAAGACAACAGCGCCCAATCCTAAACCAATAGCGACCCCAAAACCCTCTTTGCGAGACTTTGAAACAGCCGTTTTGGCGGTTAAAATAAAACTAGGTCCCGGACTCATCGTCCCCAATATAAACACCGTCGCTATGCCTAAAAGAAAAGAGTATTCACCCATGATTTGCCTTTACATGTAAAGAAGATTTAACGCTGCATCCACTTCATTCACTTGAGTATTTTTGGATAATGCAATTTTAGCATGCAAACGTGCACAAGGACATAAGAAAAGTATGAGAGGTTAGTTTAAACGATTTTTTCTCTCTTCTAAAACCTTTACATGTAAAACATTTTTGTTCATTTTTAACGCTAAAAGACTAGGCACTTTTAAATAATTTTTTGCTAAGCTCTCTTGAAAAGCTTTACATGTAAAGATAGAAATAGAAGAAAAAGGAGTTTGAAGATGGAAGTAGTCACATTAGTTTTTTTACTAACATCCGCCGTTGTGATATTGACACCAGGACAAGATATGATTTTAGTCATGTCTCGATCAATTGCGCAAGGACAAAAAGCTGGAATAACAACTGCCCTTGGAGTAAGTGTTGGATTATTAGGACATACATTGCTCGCTACATTAGGCTTAGGTGCTCTTTTATTAGCATCTGAATTCTTATTTAGTATTGTAAAATTTATTGGTGCAGGCTATTTAATCTATATTGGATATCAACTTTTAAGAAGTAAAGACCATACGATCGCTATGAAAGATTTACCAAAAGTGTCTTACAAGAAGATGTTCATACAAGGGGCATTGTCAAATATAATGAACCCAAAAGTTGCAATATTTTATTTTTCTTATTTACCACAATTTGTAATACAAAACAATGGAAATGAAACAATGCAATTATTTATATTAGGTTTTACCTTTGCTACATTAACATTTCTCATTAAAGCACCCATTGGATTTATATCTGGATTATTGTCTTTTTGGATAAAAACAAGACCGATGATTTTACACTATATTCATAGAACAAGTGGGCTTATTTTAATTGGATTAGGTTTAAAACTTGCATTGGCAGAAAGGCAATAATGGAGGCAGGCTACTTTGACTCAATTTTTTTATCTAAAGATGAAAATAAAAATAGCCTCGTCCCCAAATTTGCAAATTTTCTTATACGAAGGGTATATAGTTGAACATAGATATTGGAAAATTTTATAATGAATATTTTGAACCAAATCCTAATTGCAAAAAAGAAGCAATTACTCTATGGTCTTCTTGGTTAGGAATTGAAAACGCATACAAACTTGATGAAGTCACCATTGATGAATGGGATAAATTTAATCAATTGCTTAGATTAATATTTAATAAATATGAGGTTTATAAAATACAAAATAACTTTTCTATAAAATTATTAAAATCTGTAGATTTAATTATATTAACATATGAAAAAGCAATGAACAAACCTGGTGGTAAATTTGATAGATTATTAATTCCATCTTTAAATTGTGTAATTGAAGAAAGTTGGGACTATACATATCTAATTTGGTATTATGATGATTATAGTGTTGAAGAATTGTCACCATTAATCAAAGAAACTGGTTTGTATCATTTTAAATCTTAACAGAATAAAGTAAAGGGAACGAGGCTACTTTAAGAGAAGTAAAGCAATAAATCTTTTACATGTAAAGAAAAAATTAGCCTACTCTTTCAGATGCTTACGAGACACAACCACACCCTCATACCCCGTCGTTTTCACCGCTTCTAAAAACGTCTTATCTTCAACACCATCTTTAGCAATGACAACCGCTAATTTTGTCTCTAATGTCACTTTAGATGACTCAACACCTTCAACGCTTTTCAGTGCTTTTTTGACCGCGGTTGTGCATAAAGGACAATGCATTTCAGCCACTTTTATAACCACTTCTTCTTTGGCGAACAAAATCAAAGGTAAAAGGAGTATCAACCATGTTTTCATTCATCTGTTCCTTTTAGACTTTTTTATAACCCATTGAAAAAAGAGTATCGCTCATAGCACATCACTTTTTGAAACTAAAGACATCGCCATAGCTTTGGCTATGACTCAATTTTGAGTTTCAAAAATTAACGCACTCTAAACAAACTCTTTATCTTTTCAAGGGCTATAAAAGAAGTCTATAAAAAGATTTGCCCACTCGGGATAGAGCAATATCGCTATAATCAACCCTAAAACAATCGAATAAAACCACACATAACGCTTTTTCTTTTGAGGATTACATGTAAACGTATGATGCGCGTAAGAGCGCCATGAAAGCCACAAAACAAAGAGCGATAACAGGGAGAGCGGTATGCGAAACGGGGTCAGTGTTTCTAAAAAACTTAAAAATCCAAAAGAGATTCCAAAGAGTAAAAACAGCAGTGGAGGCAGACAGCATGCCGTTGCGGCAAAGGCTGAGAGCAGTGCTGTTAAAACGCCCAGAATCTCTTTTTTCATGCGTTAGAGTTTCTCTTGAGAGATAAAGCTATACGCAAACGCGGCAGGAGCGTAATAGTCTAGCACTTCATCTTCGACTTCGGCGTACGGGTAACCAAACATATTGAGTGGTTTTTGCGCTGGGGTTGGTGCTAACACAAAATCACGCGCTGTGTTGTAGCCCATCCAGTTCATCTCCCAGTTGCCGAAGAAATACTCACGCACCTCTTTCACAAGAGGATCATTCAGCGTCATTTTTTCTGTCAAAATGACTTTAGCCACATCGGCAGGATCGCATGGAACCCAGCCTGCGCCATCAAGGTAAAACTCTACTCTACAATGCTCGCCTCCTGTGATTTTTGCCAAACCTTTTTCATCACTGCTTCCGCACGCTTTTGAGTAACGAGAACTACCTAAGCGAATACCAAATACTTCGCGTGCAGGCACGCCAACACTACGGCTCAATGCTACAAAAACAGAGCTAATGTCGGTGCATTTTCCACCCATGATGTTTTGCTCAATCGCTTTACCCGCATCGCCTAAACCACAACCCACAACGGCATTGTCGCGGTACATATTTTCAGTGACCCACGCGTAAATCGCTTTGGCTTTTTCGAGTGGCGTTTTGCTGTTTTCTGTGATTTTAAGCGCCAACTCTTTCACTTTTCCGCTGGTTGGAATATGCGCAGTTGGTTTGAGATAGTGTGCAACATCTTTGGGGTATTTGGTTGAAGCGGTTGCTTTTGAGAGGTCTGAATTGCGCTCATTCGTCGTAATCGTATAGGTCACCTCTAAGAGTTTTTCGCCACCATTTTTCCACTCAGCGTAAAGCGTTCTGGCTTTGTAGCTGTTTTTGTCGGTCACATACGCATTGGTGGCATTTGAGCTAAATTTAAAATCGCTCACTTTTTGATAACTTGTCTCTTGTGGAAGTGGAACCCAAAGTTTAGTCAAGCCATTTTTGTTTTCGTGTTTGAGATTATAACTATTTGTGACGAAAAAAATACGTGTTTTTGACTTTGGCTCACTGGCTTCTAAAATCGAAACCTGAGGAAGAATAACAGAACTTGCACCAAGGGCTAAACACCCTTTCATAAACGCTCTTCTTTGCATAAAAAATCCTTACATGTAAAGTGGCACGAAGAGGAGAGAAAACATAAAAGCAGTCAAAAAAAGAGTATTACGATTATGTTTGTCTAAGCCTTAGACGTCGTGCATTGGGGAGATTGTACAGTGAGTTTACTTAAAAAAGTCTCTAAAAACCCTTATAATATAGGGGCTTTTAGAGCTTTTAATATCGCTAGGCGATGGTCGTACTTTTAGCGCTTTTCTTACCTTTTTTCTTTGCCGTTTCTGCCACTGCTTTCGAAGGTTTTGCCGCTACTCTTTGGGTAGCTGCTGCTGTCTTAGAAGCTATTTTTGTAGACGTAGCCGTTGCATTTTTGACGTTTTTTTGTGCCGTTGTATTGGCTTTGGCTTTAAACGCTTGATCCGTATGTTTTTTCTTTGTTTGAACCGTATCACTCGTGACACTACTGCTTGCAAACACACTTGAACTCAGCAGTATAAGACCTGCTGAAACCATTAAGAAACGTTTGAACATCTCTTCTCCTTGAAAAATAAAACGTATTGTAGCTTGATTTGATAAATGAAGTTTCTAAAACTTTTCAAGAATATAAAGATATTCGCTTAACGCTTTTTTATTTTCCTGATTGCGATACCCTTTAAAGCGTTGATGGGGCATCTGAAACGATGCGCACGTGCCATAGCGTTCCAACATGGTGGATAGCGAAGAAAGATCAATAATCCCCTCATCGTTATAGCTAAGAACGATCCATGGAAAATTGGCCTTTTGGATAATATCTTCCAGTGCCAAAAGCGCTGTGCCACTTTTGCAATACGCCGAACTTTCATACGCCCTCACCCCCGTTTTGCCCTTTGGCGTAAACGCATCGTACCGCGCAATCGTATTTAAGATGTGGTAATTCGCTCCGTATTGACGACGATTGTACGGAGGATCGAGGTAGAGAATATCGCCTTTGAGCGTGGAGATAAGCACATTGGCATCTTCACAAAAAACCTGATGGTGCGTAGACGTTAACAGCGAGAGAAACGCGTGCAGATGCAGTTTTTCGCACGCCAAAGGTTTGAGATGTTTGAGATACGCACTGTAAATGGAAGCGGTATTGGCAACCTTGTCAGCGCTGTGTAGCAGCGAGGCTAAGAGGTAAATATAAAGCGGCTCATCACGCTTATACGCTTCAATGCCTTGGCGCACCGCATCGATTTTTTGTGCATTTTCATCGCTAAAATAGTTCCGCTCGCTGCCACTTTCCAAACAGTAGTGCTCATACATCAGCCCTTTGCGTAAAGGCAGTGCATTTAAGGAGTCAATGATGGGAGCAATGGTGGATAATTCGGGCGGTTTTAGCATCGCATGGTTGAGGACATAGCTGTAAAATTCAAGGTCATTGCTGAGGATGCTACAGCCTTTTTGAGCAAAATAGCTCCCGACCGAACCACTCCCAGCAAAAAGATCGCAAAAAATTTTAGGCGGAACGTTTTCTTTCAAAAGAGACGATATGTGTGCATCGATAAAAGAGAGAAGTTTTACTTTCGAGCCGATGTAGTTCACCTGCATTCCCCAAAATTTTCAATATAATATCAAAACTAGAACGCTTTTTGCTTAAGCATTAGATACGCATTTTTAAAAGGACGAGACATGCATTTTTTAGTTGTTGACGATAGCTCAACAATGCGCAGAATTCTGTGCAATACCATCAACAGTATAGGCTACACAACCACGGCAGCCGAAGACGGGTTAGATGCACTTGAAAAAATCAAAGAACAAAAGTTTGACGTGATTATGACAGACTGGAATATGCCACGAATGGACGGCCTGCATTTGGTAAGAGCCCTTCGCGCTATGGAAGCGTATAAAACAACACCCATTATTATGGTGACAACCGAGGGTGGAAAACAAGAGGTGATTATGGCGATTAAAGAGGGTGTCACTAACTACATCGTCAAACCGTTTACCGCGTTTCTTTTAAGAGAAAAACTCAAAGAGATCGTTAGCTAACATTCGTTCTCTTTTGCTTTTAAAAGCAAAAGAGAACTCTGATTATTGAGCCTTACATGTAAGATACTTTCGCCATCCACCAAGCTCACTGATCTCCTCCGCACCTTTTAGCGCATCGCCTTCACACAAAAAGCCATACACACTGCTGCCATCCTCTAACACAACCGTACCAATGCACAAAGGCGAAGCAATCTGTACCATAAACGCTCCAAAATTCTCCAGAGGCATCTGCCACACTTCAAGCTCCAAAGCATAAGGACTCGAAGCATCTTTGAGTATCCCTGGGCGCGGAGGATTTTTTTCTGGAACATTAAACAGACGATACCCTACAGCGGTTTTACACGCTTTTACAAACGTCGCCTCTAAGTTTAGAAGCTGATGATTCAGGGGTAACCCCTCCATGTGCGCACCGCAAACGCCAATTTCAATCATTTTTGACATGGTAACTCCTTCATGTAAATTTCTCCCATTGAAAGGAGCTTAGTGTCTTCAAACGCATCGGCAAAGATCGTTATGCCAAAGGGAAGTCCATTGCCTCGCTCACCTGCTGGCAGTGCAAGGGCGGAAAGATCAAGCAGGTTCATAAAATTGGTGTAGTAGCCTAGATTGGTATTGAGTTCAATCGGATTATTTTCGACCTCATCGATGGTATAGATCGTTCCTGTTGTGGGTGTCAGCATAAAATCCACCCATTTTAAGCACTGCTCTGCTTCGCGCCTGTACGCTTTTAAGGCATACTCCGCTTCAAAATAGTCACTGGCACTTTTATGCTCCCCTTGGGCGATGATGGTGCGTGTCACCTCTAAAAAACTCTCGGGTGATTTTTGTAAAAGTGCCTTCGTTGCCACGTAACGCTCCGCCACCCATGGGCCGCTGTAAAGCAAATTGGCAGCCTTTAAAAAAGGTGTGAAATCTATCTCTTCGACCACTGCTCCCACTTTAATAAAACGCGCTACGGCCGCTTCAAAAAGCGTTTGAGCCTCAGCATCGCCAAAAAATTGAAGATCACTTTTTCGTGGAATCCCAATTCTAAGAGGTTTTTCTAGCGTTTTGGTCTGTGTGGGAATCATCCTTGCATAGACATCTTCGCTATCAAATGATGCCATAATGGCAAAAAGTGTTTGAGCATCCGCGCATGTCTTGGTGAAGAGCGAGACACAATCCAAACTACGGCACGCGGGAACAACACCAGAAGTGCTAAAAACCCCTTTGGTCGGCTTCACGCCAATGAGATTGTTAAACGCCGCAGGAACTCTGCCGGAACCTGCTGTATCCGTTCCGAGGGAAAAGGTGACAAGCTCCAAAGCAACACTCACCGCACTGCCTGCACTCGAACCTCCTGAGATGTACTCAGGATTAATGCTGTTTTGACAGATGCCATAAGGGGAACGCGTTCCCACAAGCCCTGTGGCAAACTGATCGAGATTGGTCTTGCCCATGGGAATGGCTCCCGCTTCGATCAAACGCTCCACCACATACGCTGAGCGCTCTGGCACGTAAGCAAAATCAGGACATGCTGCGGTGGTGGGAATGCCTGCTAAATCAATGTTGTCTTTAATCGCAAAGGGAATGCCATAAAGCGGTAACTCTTCGATTTTAGCACCCTCAAGTCGCTTCAAATGAGGCTCTAGCTCCGCATCATTCAGGGTATAAATCCAAATCGGATTGTTTACATGTAAAGCCATTTTAGCTTTGAGTTCTGCCACAAGAGCGCGCGGTGTGAGTGCTCCACTTTGGTACGCTTGGCGCAAGGTTTGAATGGTCATTGTTACTCCTTTACGGTAATGGCAAAAAGCAGTTTGCCCGCATGAATGTTCTCGCCTTCATGGCACAAAACCTTTGAAATGACACCGCTCTCTGGCGCTTCAATGCTCACTTCCATCTTCATCGACTCCGCAATCGCAAGCACATCGCCCTCTTTGACGCTGTCGCCTACTTTTGCCAAGACTTTCCAGAGATTGCCTTGCACAGGTGCATCGACGGCTTCGGCACCTTCAATATCTACACGTTCATCCTCTTCGCTCTCGTCACTGTTAGAGGTTGAGTTAAAATTTGCCAACCCCGTGCGCTCCCACATCAAACGCTCCTCTTCAAAAGCGCTTCGTTGCGTGGTGGTGAAACGATCGATACTTTCTTTGTTTTCGCCTAAAAATTCCTTGTAGGCTTTGAGGCTAAACGTCGTCTCTTCAACCTTGAGTTTGAGTTTGCCTTTGGGGAAATCTTCACGCATCTGCGTGAGTTCTTCATGGCTCACTTCGTAAAAGCGAATCTGGTCAAAAAAGCGCAACAACCACGGTTTTCCCTCACAAAAATCTTCGCTTTGGCGGTATTTATTCCACATCTGTACCGTTCGCCCCACAAACTGATAACCTCCGGGGCCTTCCATGCCGTACACACACATATACGCCCCACCGATACCAACGGCATTTTCAGGTGTCCATGTTCGTGCTGGGTTGTATTTGGTCGTGACCAGTCGATGCCTTGGATCGAGTGGCGTTGCTACGGGTGCTCCTAAGTAAACGTCACCCAGACCCATGACCAAATAGCTCGCATCAAAGACGATTTTTTTAACCGCATCGATGGACTCAAGCCCATTGATACGACGGATAAACTCGATGTTGCTCGGACACCATGGCGCGTCGGGTCGGACGATTTTCATGTACTTTTCGATTGCCACACGGGTCTGTTCATCATCCCAAGAAAGCGGTAAATGCACAATGCGTGCGGGTACCTCAATGTCATCAATCAAAGGCAATGTCAGCTCAATGGTTTTGATCTGCTCCATCAACACCTCACGTTTGCAAACGCGCGGATCAAAGTGCAACTGCAACGAGCGAATCCCCGGTGTTACATCAATCATCCCTGCAATAGTCGCTTTTTTAATCGCTTCCATCAGCACATGCACCCGAAAACGAAGCGCGATGTCAAGCTGCATAATGCCGTATTCGATAAGAAGATAGCTATCGCCTGATTGACGAAAGGTGATGCTTGGAAGATCGTCTTTGCCCTCATCATGGTATAAAATTGCTTCACCCAAAACCTCGTCTGTTTCAAGATAAGCACGCTCATCAAAAGGCTCTAACGAAGCGATAGCCTTCTCTTGGGCTTCAAGCATCTGCATAGCACGTTCATGACTCAGCGGCACAAAACGAACCCGATCACCCGCTTTAAGCTGCCCTACTTTCCACAGCTCACTGCTCACAATCGTGACAGGGCAGACAAACCCTCCAAGACTTGGACCATCAGGGCCTAGGATGACGGGCATATCGCCCGTAAAGTCAATCGCACCGATGGCGTACGCGTTGTCGTGAATATTGGAGGGGTGAAGACCTGCTTCACCGCCATCCGTGCGCGCCCACTCAGGTTTGGGGCCAATGAGTCGCACGCCCGTTCGGTTGGAGTTGTAGTGCACTTCCCACGAAGCTTCCATAAATGTGTCGATGTCTTCTGGCGTAAAAAATTCAGGCGCACCATGAGGGCCATAGAGTACGCCAATGTGCCACTCATGGCTTGAAAATACTTTGGGGGAAAAGGCTTTGGAAGGCACGGTTGTACTGCACATCTGGCTTACATGTAAAACATCTCCGCTGATGAG
Source organism: Sulfurospirillum halorespirans DSM 13726 (assembly GCF_001723605.1). Taxonomy (NCBI): domain Bacteria; kingdom Pseudomonadati; phylum Campylobacterota; class Epsilonproteobacteria; order Campylobacterales; family Sulfurospirillaceae; genus Sulfurospirillum; species Sulfurospirillum halorespirans. The sequence goes on from NZ_CP017111.1 coordinate 2,745,765, forward strand.
CATTCTGCCCGCATGGCCTCCAAATTTTCCCAGCGTAAAGGTCGAGCGACTGCCCAAATACTCTGGTACATCAAGCCCTCCACGTACCGCTAAGTAAGTACGAAAACCCTCGTGATGCACTTTTTTGAGTTTTAAGATACTGCCTGCTGGAATCGTAACGGCTTCATTCATCGAAACCGCTTTACCATCGACGAACGCTTCGATGCTCGCGCCACACAGCGCAATCACACTCTCTTGGTTAAATTTCAGTGTTGGCCCTGTAATGGCCATCTCAAGCCCAGAAGCAGAACTAAGATTTCCCACCAACGCATTGGCATAGCGGAAACTCAGGCTATCAAACGGGCCACTGGGTGGCACACCCACATCCCAATACCCCACACGTCCGGGGTAATCTTGAATGCTCGTCTGCGTTCCAGGGCGCAGGACATCAATGCTTTGAGGCACAAAGGAAAAACGGGAGAGTGATTTGGTCGTATGCGTTGCATTTCTAAAAAAGTCACTTTTGACAATCGCACCCAAATAGCGCAAATTGGTCTCGATCCCATCAATGCGTGTCTTCTCAATCGCCTCATCCATTTTAGAAAGCGCATCTTCTCTCGTCTCCGCTTTAACGATCAATTTAGCAATCATCGGATCGTAAAATGACGAGACATGAAGCCCTGTTTCGATAAAGCTATCCACACGAATGTTGGGTGCAAAACGTACATGATGCAACACGCCAGAGCTGGGTTGAAAGTTCTTAAGTGGGTCTTCGGCATAGACGCGTACTTGTATTGCATGCCCTTTGGGTTGATGTTTGTAGTCGTAAAGTGCTTCATGGCTTCCATAGGCTTGGCGAATCATCCACTCCACCAAATCCACACCACTGACCTCTTCAGTAACACCATGTTCCACTTGCAAACGGGTGTTCACCTCTAGGAAATAAAACGCATCGCTCGTGGTATCGTAAACGAACTCCACCGTTCCTGCGGAGAGATAGTTCACACATGAAGCGAGTTTTTTGGAAGCCTCAAACAGTGCTTTACGTGTGCTTTGACTAAGGCACGCCGCAGGCGTCTCTTCGATCACTTTTTGGTTACGGCGCTGAATGGAGCAGTCACGTTCCCCAAGTGTCGCAACATACCCTTTGCCATCACCAAAAATCTGTACTTCAATGTGGCGTGCATGTTCAACGTATTTTTCCAAAAAGAGTCCGCTGTTAGAGAAGTTGTTTTCGCTCAAACGTTTCACCGAAGCGTAAGCTCCTTCAAGCGAATGCGCATCATAGCAGAGTTGCATTCCAATTCCGCCACCACCCGCCGTGCTTTTAAGCATGACGGGATACCCGATGCTTTGCGCTTTTTCCAACGCCTCTTCCAAACTTGCGAGCAGTCCAGAGCCGGGAAGTAGAGGCACGTGATTCTTTTGCGCCAAAGCGCGCGCCGTGTGTTTGAGACCAAAAGCCTCGATATGCTCAGCCCTAGGACCTATAAACACAATGCCTTTGGTCTCACACGCCCTCGCGAACGCGGCATTTTCACTTAAAAATCCATACCCCGGATGAATCGCTTCGGCTTTACATGTAAACGCGATTTCCAAAATCTTTTGGGTGTCCAAATAGCTCTCACTTGCCACACCCTCCCCTATCCAATACGCCTCATCGGCAAGGCTTACATGTAAAGAGTCTCTATCGGCGGTTGTATAAAGTGCCACAGAGCGGATGCCCATTTTTGTGAGGGTTTTGATGATGCGACACGCGATTTCGCCACGATTGGCGATCAAAATTTTTGTAAACATAAAAGTTCCTTCATCCGAATAATCTGTGGGCCGTCCCACATGCGATACTCTTTAAAGTCGTCTCTAAAGAGGAGAAAAACGCTAATTATCCCAGATAAGAATCTGAATCGGTGTGGGGTTAAAGCCATTGCACGGGTTGTTGAGTTGTGGGCAGTTTGAGATGAGTACCAGTGTGTCCATATGCGCTTTCATCTGCACAAAATCGCCCTCATGAGAGATGCCATCCACAATCGCCAAATGCCCATCTTCTTCCACAGGAACGTTCATAAAAAAGTTGATGTTGTTCGTCAAATCGCGCGGGCTCATCTCCAACTCACCGACCGCGTAGAGGTAGTTGTCACGGCAACTGTGCATGTACTTTTTGTCATGCCCAAAACGAACCGTATTGCTCTCGGCACTGCAATGACCGCCAAGGGTGTCGTGATTGCCACACGTATCATGTGTCACTTCAAGCATTACGTTATCATCGCTTGAAAGTAGCTTCGTTCCCGTTGTAATAAATATACTGCCTTGTTCACGAATCGTATCGCTCGCACTGTAACGCTCATCGTGGTTGTTCGCGTTGTAAAAAAGGGTATCGACCGCTTGGCATCCTTTTAAATCGATAATGCGAATACTTTGCCCTTTTTTCACCACATGGTACCACGGCACACCCGCACTGACGCGTTCATTGTAAATTGCTGTTGTCTCTTCCATCTTTCTCTCCTTAGGCAAAATAACGCGCATTGTTTTCAAAACCGCGTTTGGCTTCTTCACTAAATAGAACATCCTCTTTGGCTGAACGCTCAAAAATGCTCACCTCTACATCGCTTGGGTTATACGCCCCTTTTTCCATCACATGCGGTGTGTTGGAAAGCACGAGAAGGATGTTCATCTCCGCTCGAAGCTCGATGTAATCGCCTTTCTTAGGACGCTTCTCACTCAAAAGCAGTTGACTTCCCTCTGCCACATCGACTTTACGAAAAAGATTGAGGCACTGTACGATGTCACGTTTTCCCATGCCGTATTTACCAAGTTCGACCAAAAAGTTCTCACGATCACTTTTAAAGTAACGGTTGCGAATCTGCTCGTAACTGCCACTGCCAAAGTTTTGCTCGACAATGCGAGGATTGCTCATGCCTGCAAGCGTGTCGATGAGTCCATGTGTCGTATCTTCCGTAATGGAAAAAAGCACATGCCCAAGCTCTGAGAAGAGCACTTTACCTTTACCTAAAAAGGCGTTCCATTGAATTTTCACCGTATCGGCGGAGTTGTAGCGCTCCGCTGTATTATCAGCATTGTAAAACAGAGCGCTAAGGCTTGCTTTATCATCCAGTGCGCTGAAGCGAATGGTTTGCCCTCGTTTGATAAGCTTCGACCATTTACCGCCACCTGTTATCACTTCATTCAGTACAATAGATTCTTGTATCATTCTTCATCCTTTACTTTCTCACGTGATAGCGGAATATCATACGTGATCTTTGCCCCAAACGCATTGGGCGCTTGTGGGTCATTGCGAACTTTATCAAATACCAAAAGTCTGGTGCCGAGGTAAAATCCCTCGTGCAAATCATGTGTCACCATCACCACAGTGAGGTTGTTTTTCTTCCATAAGTCTAAAATAAGCGCGTGCATATCGGCACGAATGCCAGGATCGAGCGCTCCAAAAGGCTCATCCAAAAGCAGCAATTTTGGTTTTTTCACCAACGATTGCGCGATGGAGAGACGCTGTTGCATACCGCCCGATAATTCGGAGGGGTAATGGTGCAACACATCGCCCAAGCCCACAGCTTCTAGCATCGTGACGGCTTCTTCTTTGGCTCGTTTTATAGCCGCGCCAAAGAGTTTGCCTAAAAAGCGCGATTCGCCTAATTCTATGCCGAGCATCACATTTTCCAAAACCGTGAGGTGTGAAAAAAGCGAATAACGCTGAAACACGATGCCTCGCTCCACACTCGGCTCTTTGGGAAAGGGTTTGCCTTCAAATAAAAAGACCCCTTTGCTTGGGCTCTCTTCGCCGAGTAACATGCGCAAAAAAGTGCTTTTTCCACAACCCGAAGGCCCTACAAGCGTGCAAAACTCCCCCGCTTCGATGCTGAGCGTAAGGTTTTCAAGAACCACATTGGCACCGTAGGTTTTCCATAGGTGTTTGATCTCGATGAGGCTCATGCTCTCTCCTTTGTTTCATACCACGGAAAGAGTTTACATGTAAACTTTTTGAGCAAGAAATCTGCCAAAAAAGCAAGCAAGGTTATCCAGACCACATAAGGTAAAATAAGATCCATCGCCAAATAACGGCGTACCAAAAAGATGCGGTACCCTAACCCTTCCGTTGCAGCAATCGCTTCGGCGGAGATGAGAAAAATCCACGCGGTGCCTAGTGTCAATCGCACGGAGTCAAGAAGCCTTGGTAACATCTGCGGCAAAATAATGCGAATCACCAACGTCCATGTACTCGCTCCCAATGTTTGGGCTTTAATGAGCTGTTCGCGTGAAAACTCCTCAACCCTTTGTTGCAAATCACGCACAATCAGTGGCGTAACACCGATGACAATGAGCGCCACTTTTGCCACTTCGCCCATGCCAAAGACGATAAAGAGTATGGGCAAAATGGCAATGGGCGGTACCATTGAAAAAGCCGCAACAAACGGCGAAAGCCCTGAACGCACCAGAGGAATCAATCCCAATGGTATGCCAAGTGCAAGACCTAAAAGCGCACTGATAAGCACACCAAGCCCCAAACGACTCAGTGAGGAGAGCGTATCTTGGATAAAGAGTATCTCTCCTGAGCGTTTGCTAGGAGTCAGTGCTGACTTCTCCATCGTTTGAACGATCTGCGTAAACGATGGTAAAAGTTTATCATCAGGATTTTCCGCTAGCCTTGCATGAGAGGCAAACAGGTACAAAATCCCGATCAGTATAAAAGGAAGCACTCCCATCCAAAGCGCATTCGCTCGTGAGGGTCGGTGGTTTATCAATCGCTTCATGGTAATAACCTTTTTGTTTTACAATGTGCCTTCACTTGCCATTTTCATATAGGTGTCGATAAAGCGTAATTTGACATTGCTTTGGTTGCCGTATGTTTTGCCATTTGGAAACTGCATACCCACAAATGCCGCATTTTTGGCGCCATCGCCTAAGATGCCATGATCAAATGAGAATTGACTCACTTTTTGCATCGTTTTAGGTAGCGCATCGCTGGTGGTAAATTTTACCGCTTCACTCGCATCATGGAAAAGCATCGTTGTTTTCAGTTGTGCATTAAAGCCAGCGAGGTCTGTTCCAGAAGCTGTTGCCATCGCTTTAAGAGCACTCTCATCGCCTTTTTTCACGAGTGCCATCACTTCATACCACGCTCCTGTAAGCGCTTTTGCTAGTTTGGGATTCTCTTCAATCGTTTTAGTGTTCATGACCAACATATCAATGATTTCACCAGGGATTTTGCTAGAGTCAAAGACCAAAGAGGCATTTTTCATCCCTGCGATTTCGCTGAGTTGTGGATTCCACGTAACAAGAGAAGTGACATCTTTAGAGCTAAAAGCCGCGACAATATCTGCATCAGACGTGTTAATGACTTTAATGTCTTTTTCTTTGAGTCCTACACTTTCAAGTCCGCGCGCTAAAAGGTAGTGAGAGACGGAGAGTTCAACCAAGTTGACACTTTGTCCTTTGATATCGGAGAGTTTTTTCTTATTTTTGAGGATGATACCATCGTTACCGTTGGAAAAATCACCCACGATCAGTGCGGTTGAGTCCACACCACCCGCTGCGGGGATAGTAAGGGCATCCATATTGGTCATCACACAGCCATCAAATTTACCTGCAGTGTATTGGTTGATTGATTCAACATAGTCGTTGACTTGAACCATCTCGATTTGAATGCCGTATTTTTTGGCCCATTTGTCGATAATGCCAGTTTGCTGCGCATAGTCCCAAGGCATCCAGCCGACATAAATCGTCCATGCCACTTGAAACTTCTCTTTGGTATCCGCCAATAAAGAGGTCGCCATAACAGTAGAAGCCAGCGTAGTGGCAACAAAAAGCTTGAGGGTTGAGTGTAAGAAAGACTTCATGGAAGACTCCTGAGTAGATGGGATAAACATGCCAGGAGGTGAAAACCTCCCGGGCTTTTATCCCTCCGTGAACCTCTACTCAAGAGGCGATAGCTCTCGGACCAGTCGCAGAATCTGCCGGAACCCTAGCTATCTTTGTGTTTGTTTGCGTCGAGGCTTTCGCCCCATGACATGTTTTCTAAGGTAAGTATAACGAAGACGCGCATAAAAAAGAAGAGTGAAAATGATTAAAAAATAAGCAGTGAGCTGAGCCTATTTTAGTTTACATGTAAAGCATGGAGTGAGAAATGAATCGTAAAATAATTTTGATGTTCTACATGTAAATAACTCAAACGAAAGCCGTGTTTCTCAACAATGGCATTAGCGATGTAAAGCCCGAGCCCTAGACCACTGCTTGAACCCTCTACCGTTCGGTTAAATGCACGTGAAAAGTCGAGTCGTTCTTGGGGAATTTTATCGCCAAAACTGCTAATGCTGATGCTGTCACTGCACATATCGACTTCAACCCCATCGGCGGAGTGTTTCAGCGCATTGTCTAGGATATTTTTAAGGGCAGTGGCAAACAGTTCAAAGTCGACAATGACCAGTGGTGCCATCTCTTGGGGAGCGATATGAATGCGTTTGGTATCGCCTAAGAGGAGTAGATCCATCGCATGATCTAGTACATCGACGAGGCGGTACTCTTTGGCTTCGAGTATCCACTCGTTGGAGCTCAGTTTTTCGACTTTAACCATCTCGCCGAGTAAGGTTTCAAGGCGCTCAAAAATGCGCTCTAATTGAGGTTGTTGTTTGGCATTTTCAAGAGAATTGGAGAGAATTTTCCCTTTCATAATGGGCGTTTTAAGCTCATGCAAAATGTTGCGCAAAAAGAGCGTTCGCGCCTCCTTAAGCAGGTGAATTTTCTGCATCGCCACGTTAAATTCTGAAGCGATTTCTCCCAGTTCATCTTCGCTGTCTACCTCTATCACTTGAAATTTTTTGGTATCGCCGAAGGTGCGAATCGCACTTTTGAGGCTGCGAAGTCGCAACAGCTTACGAAGGACTATGCCAAAGAAAAGCAGTAAAAGCACGTTAATGACACCGCCTAAAATCCAAAGGCGATACAGTGAAATCACCTCAATATTTTCCAAAACGGTCGGCATCTCTCCCATTTCATCGTTACGAATATCAAAAAAGGGCAGCGGAAACCTATCTTCTCGCATCATTGGCATGATCATGGGTGGAGGAGGTGGGCGCCTGTGGACGAAATAGAGTTTATCTTGGTACTGAATCATATTGGAAAAAGGATCTTCGCGAAGTTTTTCACCCTTGTTGAGCAACGTATCTTTGTCTTGATTACTCACACGTACACCCAATTTTAAAAAGGTTGCTTCTTGATCAGAATCGTTATGCAGTATTGTTTTTGTCGCCATGAGAAACCGCTGAAAGGTAAAAAAGTGTAGATCGCTGATCTGTCTTTTGTATTCAAAGGCAAACGCAATATTAATGACCACCAACGTGAGGGCAAAAAAGATGGAAACGAGCGTTACGATTGATATTTTACGCATTAACAAATTTATACCCAACCCCTCGCACCGAGAGAATAAACCGAGGCTTTTTAGGATCATCACTGATTTTTTGGCGAATGCGTCCCATAATCACATCGATACTTTTAAGACTACTTTCGTACTTGATAGAGCCAATGTTCATCAGAAGCTCTTCGCGCGAGATCACAAAACCCTCTTTTTTCAGCATGTACGAGACGATGTCATACTCTGCCATCGTCAGTCTCAGTTCATTTTTACCACGCTTGATGACGTGTCGCTCTTCATCAATGCTAAAGGTAAAAGCGGTAGGTTCATTGATTGTATTGCCACGTCTTAAAATCGCTCGAAGCCTGTAAGCGAGCTCTCTTGGATCGTACGGTTTTGGCAAAAAATCATCCGCACCACGCTCAAATCCCATCACTTTATCGCCCATGTCAGAACGTGCTGAGGAGATAATAATCGGAAGGGTTGGAATCGATTCATGCACAATGCGGCAAATCTCCAAACCATCAATTTGAGGCAAAGAGAGATCTAAAACAAGCGCATCAAAGATGTCATGTTGGAGTGCTGTTAAACCATCCAAAGGCGTAAATGCCAGTACGGTTTCGATGTCCTCTTTTAAAAGAGATTCTTGAAGCAGTTGTGCGAGCTCAACGTCATCTTCGATCATTAAAATTTTAATCATATTTTGATTATAACGAAGATCAAGTAAATGAAAAGTAACATAAAACCACGCCTTGCTTAGAGCGTGGTTTTAGACTTAGGCACTAAAGCTGACAGAGGTTCCAGTAAGAGTATTTTGAGAAGCGTAGTTTGCGATGATTTGCGCTAAAAGCGTTTGCATCAAGTCTTCACTACTGGTTGTACTCTCTTCTGTTGTATCCGTTGTACCAGAACTTTCTGCTTGCGCAGAGTCTTGGTAGGTTCGAGCTTCAGTGGCGCTTACTGTACCATCTTTGTTGGTATCAGCGGCATCAAAATTCTCAGCCAATGCTTCATAGAGCGCAGAAAGGGCACTATCCGTTGATGAAGTCTCACTCGCCATAGCGGTAAGCTCATCCACAGTGTAACCCGTATCGTCCTCATCCTCAGAAGAAGATGATGTAGCTGATGGCGGGGGCGTGCCTCCAGCGGCCGATACTGTACTCATCTCTGTTGCATCGGTTGTCTCTAATGATGATTGCTGATAAGCCATTGCTTCAGCTGAAGTTACCTTACCATCACCATCGGTATCTGCTACATCGAAATTCTCCGAAATAGCTGAAAGTAAAGACGAAAGGTTCGTATCGGTTGAAGCAGTCTCTTCCGCCATAGCGGTAAGTTCTTCAGCGGTATAACCCGTATCTTCTTCACTTGATGATGATGTAGATGGCGGAGGTGGGGGCATACCTGACGCTATCGTCTCAGATTCTTCAGTTGTAAACAATGAACTTAGTTCATCCTCACTGATCGTTCCATCTCCATCACTGTCTAACGATGAAAAAGCACTACTAATAGTACTTTCGTCACTGTTTGACAATTCTAGAGCTGCACTGCTAAACTCAGCACTGTCAATAGCACCACTCGAATCAGAATCCATAGATGTAAGCAACGCATCTACGAAATCTGAAGTACTCGAACTGGTACTACTGCTAGTACTGCTGCCATACGAACCGTACAAAGACGTTTCGTAGAGAGAATTTGAACTGACCGTCATCATCTCCTCCTTTGTTTGGCTTGGGAATTTCCCAGTAGCAATCCTATCACCGATGCGGTAAACAGTGGGTAACAATGAAAAAAGTTTTACATGTAAAGGCTTTTGGGGATCAAAAACCTTACATGTAAAGAAGAAAATACCTCTTGGGTCACCTTTTTTAGAAGGTGTATTTCATACTTAGGGTGAAACTGCGCGGATCGCCATAGTAGAGATTGCCATAACCCGAATTCATCGCATTGGCGTAATAGGTCTCATCGAAGAGATTTTCCACATTGAGTTTGATATAGAGATTTTTGTTCACTTGGTACTTCGCAAAAAGACCCACTAAGGTACGATCATCAACCGTTTGTCCCCATGTCCCAACGCTTTTCGTTGCCGCGTCTATGCTTGCTCCCAATGTCGTCTGAAGGGTTGGCATAAAGTACGTACTCGCGATCTTAAAGACCTTAATCGTTGCATCAAAACTCTCTTTTTGATACTGCGTATAACCGCCTAAAACATTCCAATTTTCTGCTAGTTCGCCTGCAAAACTGATATCAAAGCCCTTGGTTTCGGTTGTACCGCTTGCGTTGTAGCAGTAACCTTTGCAGATATTAGTGGCATCATACGGCACACTTTCATCCAAAATGGCTTCATTCTCTTTGATGATTTTAAAAAGAGCCAGTGAAGTATTGAGTTTGCCGCCTAAGAATTCACCTTTAACCCCCGCTTCATAACTTTTCCCCACTTCGGGATCTAATAAGCTTCCACTCGCGTTTTTAACCGATTGTGGATTGAAAATATCGGCGTAGCTGATATACGCACTTGCCCAATCATTAAGCGTATAAACTAACCCAGCGTAGGGTGTTAATTCACCATCTTCCTTCATTCGTTCATCATAACCATCCGAGTCTGTATACGAATAGTCATACCAACTGGCACGACTTCCAATGATGAGCTTCAAAGAGTCACTCAAACTCAAACGCGCTGCACTATAAATCCCTTCTTGTTTTGTGACGACGGAGCCGTTACCGCTTAAAACAAGATTGGGGTACGGAACGCTGGTGGTTGGATCAAAGGTATAGAGATTGGTCGTAATATAGGTATTATCACCATAATTTATATCGTCCAATGTTCGTTTGGACCAATTCCCTCCAAAGATGAATTCATGCTCTCTTCCAAGAAAGGCAACAGGCCCTGAGAGAAACAGATCTACATCGCGACTGACCTCTTCGCTCTCTTGTCCCCAACGGTAAAACGTTGCATCGCCTGTATCGGAGTCAAAACCATAGTAATTGCCAAAGAGCCAATCCGCATCCGCTTTCATACGCGAAGCGGAGACTTTGAGTTTCCAGTCTTTGGGCAGTTCTTGATCTAACTTTACGACCGTTGTTAAACTCTCTTTATCCCATTTATTCCACGAAGGCGCAAGCAGTGTAGAGCTACTCCAATGCAAATCACTGCCATCATTGGCGGTTGGAAGTCCGTTGCGATCTGCCGTGGTATCGTAAATATTTTGGTAATAGACCATAGCACTGAGCATCGTACTCTCGCTCACATCCGCTTCGATAATACCGTAAAATGCCTGCTTTTTCCCGCCCAAATAATCACGAAAAGAGTCATACTCTTCGCCTACAGCCACCACGCGCGCACGAATACTTTTAGACTCATTAAGCGCACCTGACGCATCTGCCACGACGCGATGGGTATCCCATGAACCCACACTGGCTTCCACAGAAGCGTACGGCTCTGCTGTTGGACGTTTGCGAACGATGTTCACCACACCACCAGGCTCTCCAGCCCCATTGAGCAGCCCCGAAGCGCCGATTAACACTTCGGTATGATCAATAATGGCACCATCAGGTGCCGTTACCACACCACCGTCAATGCCTGAACCCGAAGGCATGCCGTCGTATTGTACTTTCATCGTATAACCACGAGAAATATAGTTGTTGCGATCACTGTCTGCTGTGGTTGTCGTCACACTGGGCGTTAAGGCTAGAACACTTTTCATATCGTTGAGTCCAAAATCATCCATCGTTTGGCGTGTCACAACCTGCACGGTTTGAGGTGTTTCGCGCAACGAGAGGGTCAATTTTGTTGCGGTACTGGTTTGCGGTGTCGTGTAAGAACCCGTTCCTTCGGTTATGGACGACTGTTCTGCCGCATGAATCGTAATGGCATCGAGTGCAACATTGGAATTTTTTTCTCGAATAATGATCGTATCATTTTCGATGACCGCTTCAAGCTCCGTGCCTTGAAGTAGTTTATCGAGGGCATTTTTCACCCCTTCAATTGCGTCTATTTTGGGAGCCATTTTGCCTTGAAGCAGTTTACCATCGGCAATGTAGGGCATATGCGACTCTATGGCGATTTTCTTGATCGCCTCTTCCAAGCTCTGTTTCTCGACGCTAAAACTCTGCGCGTATAAGCCTGAATATAAGGCTAAACCTAGAGCAATTTTTGAATACGTGATGCCCGTCATCTCTTCTCCTCGTTTTATTTATAATTTTGAGAACTGTTCTCTAAATTATAAGACGCAGAACGTTTCAAAAATGGATATACCATCTCAAAAAAAGTTACAACTTTTGACGAATATAGAGCGCATCTGCCTTTTTGTCGACTTTCAGCGCGTAGATTTTAGTAAGGGCTCGTAAAAATTTATCGACTTCATCTGTCGCAAATGAACCCGAAATAGAGAAGTTTTGCACCTCTTTTTGGACGGAGATGTTTAAATCTTGGTAGTGTTTAAATTCATCCAACGCGCTTTGCAGCGTCTCATCATGAAACACAAGAATGCCCTCTTTCCATGAAGCAATATTTGCGATGGGGACATTTTTGAGGCTCATCTGATTGTTTTGCGTATCGAATGAGAGTTTTTTCCCTTGCGTCAATGTTGCAAGAGGTTCTTTTTCGGCGGTTTCAACGCTCACGATCCCTTCTATCACACTGACCTCTACACGGTTGTTGTAGTTTTTGACCTCAAAATGGGTGCCTAAAACTTTAATGTTTAGCTTTCCTGCGTGGACGATAAAAGGCCTATCAGGATTTTTCGCCACATCAAAAAGCGCTTTTCCCTCTTCTAGCGTTATTTCACGTTTTGTATTGGCGTAACGCATCACTGCTTTGGTTTTGACATCCAAAAGCACCGTCGAGTCATCGGGCAAAAGCACCTGTTGCGTTTGTTTTTCAGTCGCGTAGCTGTGCGGTACAAAAAAAGCGAGGTAGCGTTCGTACACGCCTAGACAGAGCACAAGAAGGATTGAAGCGGCGATAGCAAAGTATTTATTTCGTCTGAAAATAGCCTCTCGTTTGATCTCTTGATGCACGCTTTGAACGATTTCGTCTTTCACATTTTTTGAAAGTGTTGCATACAACGACGCCATTTTCTGTACGTTTTCAAAGGCTTCTTGATGCTCAGGGTTCTCCTCACACCACACTTCAAATGCCTCTTGTTGCGCTGGCGTAAACCCCTCTTTCTTACAGGTGAAAAAATAACTCGCTTGGTTTTGAAGGGTTGTTTTCATGCGTCGTTCCACTCTTTGTGCTGGATATATTCGGTCAGTTTGGCAGTCGCGCTGATAATGTATTTTTGGACACTGTTGAGATTGAGGTTCAGCATAGAGGCGATCTCTTTTTTACTGTAACCTTCTATTACATGTAAAACAAAAACGTGTTTGAGGTGTCTGGGAAGTGCCCCCAGCGCTTCAACAAGCATCGCATCTTTGAGGCTTTCAAAAACAATCGCATCGGGCTGTTCGTGCGCATTGCAGCAGTGATGCTCCTCTTCGTAGGCAATAAACGTTCGATTCTTTTCCCTACGCGTTGCATCAATCACGATATTTCGAGCCACTTTGTATAAAAAGGCTCTCTCATTTTCGATGATCACATCTTTTGATTTTTCAATGGTTTTGGCATAGGTTTCTTGTGTAATGTCCATGGCAAGTTCTCGATCACCCACCATTTTTTGCACAAAATAGACCAATTCTTTGTAGTATTTTAGCATCGCTCGTTTTCATTTGTTTTGATAGATATTATCAAAACAAAATTTAGAGTTCACTGAGAAAAGCGACTACACGTTTACATGTAAAGCATTTTTCACCCCAACTTTTATCCAAACCGATACCCCACACCTGAAATGGTGATGAGTAATTGAGGTCGATTGGGGTCGATTTCGATTTTTTTGCGAAGTTGATTGACAAACACACGCAGTATTTTGGTATCGTTTTGGTAGCCTACACCCCAGACATTTTTTAGGATTTGCGCATGGGTTAGGGCTTTGCCACTGTTTTGCATGAAAAATTTTAAAAGGCTAAATTCGAGTGGAGTGAGATGCAACGCTACATCATTGAGTTTAAATTCTCGTTTTTCAAGATCAAGTTCCAACGTGCCAACTTTGAGCAGTGGCGTGCTCTCTTTTTTGAGCGCATGTCTGAGTGCAGAGTTGATGCGAGCAACGAGTTCTCCTGTAAAAAAGGGTTTCACCACATAATCATCCGCTCCAAGATTGAGTGAATCCACGATCTCTTGTTCGCTATTTCGTGCCGAGACAATAATGATGGGAATGTTGCTAAACCCGCGTATTTTTTCGACAAAAAGCTTTCCATCACCATCGGGAAGCCCTAAATCTAACAAAATGAGATCGGGATTAAACGCAATCATGTGCGACATACCCTCTTTTTGACTGCCACACACTTTGAGTAAAAAAGCGTGCTCTTCAAGGCTCACTTCAAGAAGCTTTTGGATCTGTTTATCGTCTTCGATGATCAAAATTTTATATTTGGGTTGGGACACTATTCCTCCTCAATGGGGATATTAAACTCAACAATGACGCTGTTTTCCAAATTTCTCGCCCAAATCGTTCCCTCGTGCGCTTCAACGATTTTTTTGCAGATAAAAAGACCTAAACCACTGCCATTGATGTCATCACTAATGCCTTTGATTCTGAAAAACTTTTCAAACACCATTTTGAGATCTTCTTCGCTGATGTGGCTGTCTTCATTTAAAACAAAGATTTTACACTTTGCACCCTCTTTTTGAAACCCTAAGGTAATGGCACTTCCGTGTTGCGAGTATTTAATCGCGTTTTCCAAAAGATTGACGACCACGCGTTCTATCAAAACACAATCCGCTTTAAAAATGCCCGATTCTTCTTCAATTTTGATGCTGAAATTGCGCTCTTTTAAAATATCTTCAAACTCCCTCGCCGCTTGCGAGAAGATGTCTGCAATATCGCACCAATCTTTTTTAAGAACTACTTTATGGCTTTCAAACCGCGCAGAATCGAGCAGATTATTCATCAGCCGTTCCATCTTTTTCGCGCTAAAAATAACTTGAGAGATGATAACGCGTTTTTTCTCATCCAGCCACGTCTCATCCGTCTTAAGCATCGAAACCATGCCTAAAATGGAAGCAAGCGGTGTTCTTAAATCATGAGAAATAGAACCATACAGCGCATTTTTAAGCTCTTCACGTGCTAGAGTAATCGCATTTTTACTATTTTTTTCTGAAAGAGAGATACGCTCAAAAGAGACCGCCATGACACTGGTGACCGAGTCTAAAAACATCTTAAGCTCTGTCGTCATCTCATCTTGTTTGAGTTTAAGTCCCAGTGCTCCATAAACGACCTCGCGACTTTTAATCGGAATGTAGAGCATATCCGAAGCCAAAAAGGTGTCCGTACCTGCCCCTGCTATTTTACCATTGTCCAAACACCAATCAAGGACTGCTTTTTCACTCGAAGAGATAAAAATAGCCTCTAGTTTTTCAAACATCGCATCGTATTTTTTACTCGAAAGTGGGCTTTTAGGATCATAATGCGCATAGAGTTTTGGCATCTCATCCACATGCTTGCGTAGGAAAAAGAAAGTCTCTTTGCCAAGCGATTCCGCAATGAGTGGCATGGCTATTTTAATCACCTGTTTTATCTCAGAAACAGCGGTTACTCTACGGCTCAGTTTATACAGTCGTCTCACCCTCTTCTCTCGCTCGCGTATCACTTCGCCAATGAGTTTCAGCTTTTTCGCTTGCGATGAGATGAGATACGCAACAATAAAAAAGATGAAAAAGCTCCACAGATGCGAGATGTCACTTACTACAAAGGTATAAACAGGAGGAACAAAAAAGTAGTTAAAAAGTCCGACACCGACAAAGGTAATCACCATCGAGGTTTTCATATCGCCTCTGGAAGCAACGATCAGCACAGGAATGAGAATAAGCAGTGCGACATTCAAAAGTTCTAAATGATTTCTAAAAACGATACACCCAAAGGTAATCACACCCAGCAAGCCTAGTCCAAAGAGAGAGTGCCATAAAGGAGCTTCCTCTTTGGTCTCTTCATCAAGGGTGTACGCTTCTAATTTTTGCTCTTGAGTTTTGTTAATGTACGAAATAATGCAAAATTCATTGCCTGCATTGAGGAGCTCATCGGCAATATCCATACGCCAGAATTTTCCTATAAAATTCTTTTTACGCTTCGCTACAACAATGTGTGTTACAAACCGTGCCCTCGCATGCTTTAAAATCTCTTCGCCTATATCTTGCCCTGAGACGGTGTTGACCTCAGCGCCTAACTCTTCGGCTAAGCGGATATTTTTAGCCAATTTTTCACGATTATTGGTTGAAAAATCATCGACATAAAGCGCGATCCACTCCGCATTCATCTGCGAAGAGAGCCGTTTGGCATAGCGAATCAAATTGGCGGAAAAATCACTGCCATCGATGCACACCATGACCTTTTCAACCGCTTCCCAACGTTCCAGTCTGTTCTCTTTATACAGATCGTAAACATCTTTGCTCACGCGCCCTGCAGCTTGTTTTAGCGCAATTTCTCGCAAAGCATTGATGTTGCCAAGCTTGAAAAAGTTCATCAGCGCTTTTTCAACGCTTTGAAGTTTATAGATTTTCCCCTCTTTGAGTCGCTCGACCAATTTTTCAGGAGGGATGTCGATGATTTGGATTTTATCGACACGTTCTAAAATGCTATCGGGAACGGTTTCAGTGACCTTCACACCCGTAATTTGTAATACCAAATCGTTAAGGCTCTCAAGGTGTTGGACATTCATCGTGCTGTACACATCGATGCCATTGTCCAAGATCTCTAAAACATCTTGGTAACGTTTTTGATGCCTTGAGGTGGGCGCATTACTGTGGGCTAACTCATCAATCAGCACAACATCGGGCTTGGCTTCCAAAATGGCATCGATATCGAGTTCATACAGTGTACTTCCGCGGTACACGATCTTTTTAGGTGCGATGGAAGGGATGCCTTGGGTCAAACGCTCTGTTTCAGCCCTGCCGTGCATCTCAACATAACCGATGAGCACATTTTCTCCGCTTTGTAGCAGCTCTTTGGCGTTACGAAGCATGGTGTAGGTTTTTCCCACACCTGCAAGGGCTCCAAAGAAGAGCGTTAACTCCCCCGTTTCACGTTTGTTTTTGATCTCTTGAAGAACCAGATCACTCGTTTCTAAGACATCTTCATTCATTTTAAGGATTTAAAACTCCAAAGTTTTTATCTAACGCACGATTTAAAAGAAGGACATTCACCCTCTCCTCGCCTATAAAACCCAAAAATTTTCGCTCTATATGCTGATTGACAAGTTCAAGCATTTGAACTTCATCGACATGGCGCTCTTTTGCAAGGGTATTCACCTGATACAGTGCCGCTAATTTTGAGATATGCGGGTCAAGTCCACTGCCTGAGGTCATAACCAAATCACTAGGAATATCACCCTCGCCAAATCTTACATGTAAAGCTTCTTCACTGGCGTCTATTCTATCCAACAAAAGCTTGTTTGTCGGTGCTAAATTGCTACCAGCAGAAGAGAGTGCATCGTAGCCATCCTCCCCTGCAGCCGAGGGTCTAGCAATAAAATAGCCCTCTTTTGAAAAATTTTGCCCGATAAGCTCTGAGCCTATAACGGTTCCATTATCTTCCAGTAAAAGCCCCGAACTTTGGCTTGGAAAAACCCATGCCCCTAAATTGGTAACCACCAGAGGATAAACACCTCCAAGTAAAAATGTCATGACTAAAAGTAATTTAATCGATTGAAATAGTGTTTTCATACGCTTCCTTTTACAAAAGATGCAATGTTGCAAGCAACATATCAAGCAGTTTTATACCCGCAAACGGAACGATAATACCGCCAAGTCCATAGATGACTAAGTTTTTTCCCAGCACCACATCTGCACTCAAAGCTTTATACCCAACCCCTGAAATCGCCAGAGGAATCAGTGCGATAATGATCAACGCATTAAAAATAACCGCCGATAAAATGGCACTCTGCGGCGATGAGAGGTGCATGATATTGAGCACTTCCATCTGAGGGAACGCGACTACAAAAAGGGCGGGAATGATAGCAAAGTACTTTGCAATATCATTGGCCAAACTAAAGGTTGTCAGCGCACCTCTCGTCATTAATAGCTCTTTACCCACTTCCACCACTTCGATGAGTTTCGTCGGCGAACTGTCCATATCCACCATATTAGCCGCCTCTTTCGCGGCTTGGGTTCCGCTGTTCATTGCCAGTCCCACATCCGCTTGCGCAAGAGCAGGTGCATCGTTGGTGCCGTCCCCCGTCATCGCAACCGTAAAGCCCTCTTTTTGGTAGTTGCGAATAAGCGCTATTTTGGTATCGGGTGTTGCTTCGGCGACAAAATCGTCCACACCCGCTTCGGCGGCGATGGCAGCAGCCGTGATCGGATTGTCACCCGTAATCATCACGGTTTTAATGCCCATACCTCTAAACTCAGCAAATTTCTCTTTAATGGAGGGTTTGATGATGTCTTTGAGATGAATCACCCCTAACACTTTGCTCCCCTCGCATACAACCAAAGGTGTACCACCTTTTTTACCAATTTGAGCGCAAATATCGTGAGCCTCTTTAGAAAACTTTCCACCCGATGCTGTGACAAATTTTTCAATGGCATCCACCGCCCCTTTGCGGTACGCCTTACCATCAAGATCAAGCCCACTCATTCTCGTATAGGCACTAAAAGGGATGAATTTAGCACTTTGTAGATTGGCTGGCTCTTTAACTCCATAATGATTTTGCGCAAATGTGACGGTACTTTTCCCCTCAGGAGTGTCATCTGAGAGTGATGTTAACAGTGCAGCATAGGCAAGTTGATCCAGTTCTTTTATATCAAGAGGAATAAAAACACTTGCCATACGGTTACCAAAGGTGATCGTTCCTGTTTTATCGAGCAATAACACATTAACATCACCCGCAGCCTCTATGGCTTTACCGCTCATCGCCAGCACATTCTTTTTAAGCAGTCTGTCCATCCCCGCAATACCGATGGCACTTAAAAGCCCGCCAATCGTCGTAGGGATCAAACAGACCAGAAGCGCAATCAATGAAACAACAGAGATATCTGCATTTACATGTAAAGCCATTGGCTTAAGTGTCAACGTCACGACAAGAAAGATGGCAGTCAAGCCCATCAGCAAAATGGAAAGCGCAATTTCATTCGGACTTTTTTGCCTTTTAGCCCCTTCAATCAGGCTAATCATACGATCCAAAAAGGTCTCGCCCGGATTTTTCGTGATCTTGATTGTAATCTCATCACTTAAGACAAGCGTACCGCCCGTCACCGAGTTGCGGTCTCCGCCGGATTCACGAATGACAGGAGCCGATTCGCCTGTAATGGCACTCTCATCAATGCTTGCAATGCCTTTGATGACCTCACCATCGCTAGGAATCACTTCTCCTGCAACCACTACGACGACATCGCCTACTCTAAGGCTCTCTGAGCTGACCTTTCTTAGGCTGCCATCTTCACTTAACTTATTGGCACTGCTGCTTTTTTTAGCTGAACGCAATGCACTCGCTTGCGCTTTCCCCCTGCCTTCGGCTAATGCTTCTGCAAAATTGGCAAAAAGGACTGTAAAAAAGAGCCAGACAAAGACCCAAAATTCAAATCCAAAAAGAGGAATAGTGCCACGACTGCTCTCATAAAGCCATATAAAGCCAGTAATAAAGGTACCCAAATAGACCACAAAAATGATCGGATTTTTAAGCTGCTCTCTCGGGGTTAATTTGCCAATACACCCTTTGAGTGCATCTTGGATAATCGCTTGGTTATAGCTAGAATTATTTCGTTTTTTCATACTCATTCCTTAAAAAGAGATGTGTTCAAGCATCATCAAATGCTCAATCACAGGGCCAAGTGCAAGCGAAGGGAAAAACGTAAGTGCTCCCGTTAATAAAATGGTCGCTACCAAAAGGGTGATGAAAAGCGCACTTTGGGTATTGAGTGTGCCTTTGCCAAAAGGAACCACTTTCTTTCTCGCCAAGCTTCCTGCAATCGCTAGCATGGGGATAATCACACCAAAACGCCCCACGAACATACACAAGGCAAGTGCATAGTTATAGTAAAGCGTATTGCCGCTAAACCCTGCAAAAGCACTGCCATTGTTTCCACTGGCTGAACTGAAGGCATAAAGAACTTGAGACAGACCATGAGGTCCTGGATTGGAGATAGAACTGGTGGCATCGGGAATTAAAAGCGATAATCCTGTAAAAAGAAGGATGCACAGACCCGGAAGCAACACGGCTATCACGGTATAGGTCATCTCCTTGGCTTCAATCTTCTTGCCCATGTACTCAGGGGTTCGACCTATCATCAGCCCTGCGATAAAAACACTTAAAATGACATACGCCATCATGCCGTAAAACCCTGCTCCCACACCACCGATGACAATCTCACCGAGCATCATCTGCACCATAGTCACCATACCTGCAAGTGGAGTGAGGCTATCGTGCATACCATTGACCGCACCACACGATGCTGCCGTTGTGGCTACTGAAAATAAAGAGGTTGAGGCAATGCCAAAACGCACCTCTTTGCCTTCCATCGCACTCTCTCCAACAATGCCCGAAATTTCAGGATTGCCAAATTTTTCAGAAATATAATGCGAGCCTAACATCAGCACAAAAAGTACCACCATCGCAATTAAGATAGAACGACCCTCACCGCTTTTTTGGCTCATTTTTCCATAGACAAAAAGCAATGAAATGGGCAAGAAGAGGATGGAAAAGACCTGCACAAAGTTCGAGAGTGGGGTCGGATTTTCAAAAGGGTGCGCGGAGTTCGCATTGAAAAAACCTCCACCATTGGTTCCTAACATCTTAATCGCCTCTTGCGAAGCTACAGGACCCATCGGAAGTGTTTGCTCCACTCCTTCAAGACTAATAGCACTGATATAAGGAGTAAAGTTTTGAATGACGCCTTGTGAAACCAAAAAGAGCGCATACACCAAAGAGAGCGGAAGCAAAACATACAGCGTTATACGAACCATATCTGCCCAGAAATTGCCGATGGACTCGCTCTCTTTATAAACGATACCTCGCATAAAAGCTACTGCTACGGCAATACCTGTTGAAGCAGAGAGAAAGTTTTGCACACTTAAGACAAACATCTGTGAGAAATAGCTCATCGTGCTCTCACCACTGTAATTTTGCCAGTTGGTGTTGGTCACAAAACTCACCGCTGTATTGAGCGCTAGCTCAAACGGTAGAGCGGGTAAGCCTTGAGGATTAAGAGGTAAAAGATGTTGGCTCAGAAGCACTGCTAAAACCAGCACGATGCCCGCACCGTTAAAAAGCATCAGTGCTAAAGCATACTTCTTCCAGTTCATCTCAAGCTGAGGATTGATGCCACACAAGCGATAAAGACTATTTTCTACATGTAAAAAGAGTGGTGTAAAAACATTTTTCTCACCCACCAACACTTTGGTAAAAAACCCACTGTACGCTTTTGCCGCTCCTATAAGCAAGATCAAAAAGCTGATAAAAAGGGTTATATCTGCAACCATTGTTTTCCTTTTTGGTAATTTAGGAAATTATAGAGCAGATAAAAGTGGGAAAATATCTTGATTTGGGGTTAAAAGATAAGGATTTTGTTAGGATGTAAAAGAGAAAGTGAACGACTTCCTCTTTTACATGTAAAGATGAGTGGATGTGAGCAATTATTTTTCCATTTCAACAGTAGAGTATTCACCCGAAGTGATTATAGAAGTTTATGGCAAAGAAGGATTATGCCCAATGATTTAATTCATAATCAGTCCACCATCCACAGCGATTTGGCTTCCTGTGACAAAACTAGAATCTTCCGATAGTAAAAAAAGTGCAACATTGGCTGCTTCTTGTGCACTTCCTGCTCGTCCTAAAGGGACAAGATCAACGACGACTTTTTCAAAAGCTGCTTGATCTTCATTCGAAAGAAAACGTCTAAAATTTGTTTCTATTGGCCCTGGGACAAGGGTATTGACGCGAATATTTAACGAACTTAATTCTCTTGCCCAAGATCTTCCCGCGGCAATAATCGCCGCTTTAGAAGCTGCATATAACCCCGTGACATCAGAGCCCTCATATACAGAAGACGATGCACTCAGGACAACAGATGCCCCATTTTTTAAAAAAGGCTTTAATGAAGCCATTTGCAAGAAAGGTGCTTTTACATTGATGGCAAAAATATGGTCAAACATTTCAGCGGTCGTATCCTCGATACGACCAAGAACAGCCGTTGCAGCATTAAGCCACAAACCATCCAAAGAGATTTCATTAGGTAAATATTCTACAAGGGCTTCTACGCTATTTACAGTGGATTGATCGTTGAAAAAAACATTGGCTTTCTCACCTAAAGCTTTTTGGGCGTATTGAATATGCTCTAAATCTCTGCCCGTAAGAATAACGCTTCCGCCTTCTAAAATAATTTGCTTTGCCGCAGCAAGCCCCATACCGCTCGTTCCCCCTGTAATGAGGATAGTTTTATTTTCAAATCGATTCTGTTGTGCCATTATTCTATTCCTTTCTTTACATGTAAAACTCTTCTAATTACGCCTTTGATACTCGTCATACCCAAACTGACTCGTCACTTCGTAACTTCCATCTTTGTGAAGTACCGCAAGATCAGGCAATTTTACACCGTTAAACGTTGTGTTTTTAACAATCGTATAGTGGATCATATCTTCAAAAATCAGCTTATCGCCGATCTTTAGTGGCACGTCAAAACTGTAATCGCCCATGATGTCGCCTGCTAAACAGGTTGGGCCTCCGAGTCGGTACATGTAAGGTTTTTCGCCCACTTCTCCAGCTCCACGAATCGCGGCGCGATACGGCATCGCAAGGGTGTCAGGCATATGCGCTTCAGCGGAGATATCAAGAATGGCGATGTCCATACCGTTATGGACGATGTCAAGCACACTTGCCACCAAAGGGCCTGTTTGCCAACCCACCGCTTCACCCGGTTCTAAATAGACTTTGATGCCATTGTATTTGGCTCTAAAATCCGTGATAAGAGAGATAAGTTTTTCCACATCATACCCCTCGCGCGTGATGTGATGTCCACCTCCAAAATTAACCCATTTCATTTGAGGTATCAACTCTCCAAAGCGCGCTTCAAATCCTTGTAAAACCGCTTCAAGTGCGCTCGCATCTTGCTCACACAACGCGTGAAAATGAAGCCCTTCAATGCCTTCCAGTTTATCATTTTGCATGTTTTCTTTCGTGATGCCCAAGCGACTGTACAGACCACACGGGTTGTAAAGATCCACAGGACTGGACGAGACTTCAGGGTTGAGACGCAGTCCGCAACTCGTTTTTCCGATCGCTTTAGCTCTGTATTTTTCCCATTGAGTGAAAGAGTTAAAAATAAGATGATCACTGAGGGCTATCACCTCATCGATCTCCTCTTCTTTGTACGCAGGTGAATAGGTGTGAATCGTGCCTTTAAAATACTCTTTCGCAAACTTCGCTTCATGAAGTCCGCTGCAGGTACAACCGCTCAAATAAGTGTCTACTAAAGGTGCGAGTGCTTTAAAGGCAAAGCCTTTGAGTGCCAACAAAACCGTTGCACCTGAACGCTCACTTACCTCTTTGAGAAGCTTTAAATTTTCCTCCAATAATGCCTCTTCGCAGACATACGCAGGGGTTTGAATCTGTTCGATGATTGTCTCTATTTTACTGACTTTGACCATGTTTTTCTCCCAAAATGACAGATGAAATGTAGCATTTTTCCTCTTAATAATCTCAATACACCCCTGCCATGAACCAATTAGCCAAAAGTTACGATAATATTAGGAATTAGCGCAAAAAACAAGGAGAATCTATGCGGGCTTTGAGTATTAAAATTAAGGCTTTGATTGTCTTTATGGTGTCCATTGTCTTCGTGGCATCCATCTCTTTGGGGGTGGTGGTTTACAAATCACAGCAACTCGGGCAAATCCAAACCAAGGATGAGGGCGAACTCATTTTAGAGATCAATAAAAATGAGCTCAAAGCCTTTACAACGATGGCAGAAAAGGCGATTGGTTCCTTTTATGAAGCCTCTTCTTCAGAAACAAATATCGCGCAAAAGATCAAAGCCGATGCGATGATTCTCAAAAAAACATTGGATGACATCTACACGAACAACAAAGACAAGCTCTCCAAAGATGAACTGCAAACGATGCTTTTAGCGCTGATTAATGGCTACCGCTACAACAACGATGTGGGGTATTTTTATGCGTATACTATGGAAGGTATCAACGTCGTTCATCCCATCAACAAAGCGCTTGTCGGCAAAAATTTGATCGAGATGAAAGACAAAGAGGGAAACTTCGTTATTAAAGATCTCCTCAAAGCAGCCAAAGAGGGAACAGGGGTTACCAAGTTCATTTGGCCCCACCCCATTACCAAACAAGATGAACCCAAACTCTCGTATAATTTCTACTATGAACCTTTAAACATCGTTATCGGCACGGGCGATTATGCTTCGAGCATCAAAGAACATTTTCAAAATGAGGCGATTAAAATTCTCAATACCCTGCGCTACACGGATGACAACGAGGGGTACTTCTTTGGTTTCAAAAAAGGAACTGCGAACAACTATGTTTACGCGTTTCATGCCACAAAGCAAGATCGCCAAGGAAGCGAGATCAAACTTGACAGTACCGATTCACAAGGCAAACCATTTCGCAAAGAGCTGATTGAGGGGGCAGCGAAAAACCCTAAAGAGGGTGTCTTTGTCATTTATAATTCGGAGCACCCGATCACGAAAAAAGATGCTCCAAAACTCGCCTACGCCAAATACTTCAAAGAGTGGGATTGGACAATCGTCTCGGGCGTTTACATCGACAACATTGAAGAACACATTGCCAAACAAGGTGAAAAAATTTCTACTAATATTAACGCCATGCTGATCGAAACTGTTACCACAGGATCGATTGTCGCGCTTATTGCGATTATCGCGATCTATTTTCTCATCACCAATCTGATTGCAACGCCCCTTCTAAACTTGCAAGCAACCGCGCACAATCTAGCCGTTGGTGATGGCGATCTGACCAAACAGCTCGAAATCAAAAACCAAGATGAAATCGGTGGAGCTTCCAAAGAGATCAATAATTTCATCGAAAAAGTGCGTGCAACGATTGCCCTTGCGAAAGAGACGAGCAGTGAAAATGCGTCCATTGCGCATGAGCTCTCAACAACAACCTTACAAGTCGGCAAACGCGTGGAGGATTCGACCACGATCATCCATCAAACGACAACCATGTCCAACGCGATCCAACAAGAGATTAACGCGTCAGTGGTTAAAGCCAAAGAGAGTAAAGAAGAGGTGATCAAAGCCAATCAAGAACTCAAATCCGCCCGTAAATTTGTCCAACAACTTGGAGAGCGCGTTCAAAACAGTGCACACACCGAGCTTGAGCTAGCGCATAAAATCCAACAGCTAAGCAGTGATGCCGATCAAGTGAAAAATGTCCTCACGGTCATCAGCGATATCGCCGATCAGACCAATCTTCTAGCGCTCAATGCCGCCATAGAAGCGGCGCGTGCAGGTGAACATGGAAGGGGATTTGCCGTGGTTGCCGATGAAGTTCGCACCTTGGCGGAACGCACCCAAAAAAGTTTGGTGGAGATCAATGCCACCATCAACGTGATCGTTCAAGCAATTGTGGACAGCAGTGAACAGATGAATCATAACTCCAAAGAGGTTCAAGAACTCTCCCTCATCGCGGAAGATGTGGGCAAAAAAATCAATACCACCGTTGATATTATGGATATTGCAACCACGTTAAATGACAAAACGGTTACGGATTATATTAATACGGGCTCAAAGATCGAAGCCATTGTCGCAAAAATAGAAGAGATCAACACGCTTTCAACGCAAAATACGAGAAGTGTCGAAGAGATAGCAGGTGCAAGCGAGCATCTCAATGCGCTCACTGAAAAACTCAACGCGATTTTAAATAAATTTAAAACCTAAGAGAAGCCCTATTTTAGGGCTTTCTAATCTCCCGCTTTTCTGGCAATCGTATCCATCCAGCAGGTGGGGAAAAACCGTTTTAGCCAGACAAAAAGCTTGGTTGGGAAGGTCACGGGGTAGCGAAACTTTGGCTTTTTGGCTTCAATCGCGTGAATCAAAACCTCTAAAACCGCCTCAGCACCCAAGGTAAAAGCGCTGTCGCCACTCTTTTGAAGGCGTTCTAATGTTTTGGTGTAAACATCTTTGTGTGCGGAGCGCTCTTGGTCGATGTTGGCGCGAAACTTTGCAAGTGCATTTTTGCGAAATTTACTTCGGATGGGGCCTGGCTCTATCAAAACAACCTCAATGCCACTGCCATGAAGCTCAAGTCTGAGTGTATCGGCAAGTCCTTCGATGGCAAATTTGGACGCATTGTACGCCCCTCGGTAACCCATCGCGACTAAACCCAAAATGGAACTGTTGTAGATGATGCGCCCATGCCCTTGTTTTCGCATGTAGGGAAGCACAAGGTTTGTCAGCTCTAAGGTGCCAAAAACATTGGTTTCAAACTGTTCACGAAGCACGTCACGCTTCAGATCTTCCACGGCTCCTGGTTGTCCGTACGCGGCGTTGTTAAAGAGCACATCAATGCGACCACCCGTTTGAGAGATCATCCACGCAAGCGCTACATGTAAACTGCTAGAGTCGCACAGATCAAGTTTAAACGCATTGAGCCCTTCTTCTTTAAGACGCTTGACGTCCTCATCTTTACGACACGTTGCAAAAACGGTGTAACCCAGTTTTGAAAGTCCGTGCGCGCAGGTATAGCCAATGCCCGAAGAGCAGCCTGTGATAAGAATCGTTTGAGCCATCAGACACTCACAATGGTTTCGCCAGAGTTGATCCACGAGCTTAGAAGTTCGCCCGTGTAAAAAACATCAATTCCGCAGCTTTGTAACGGCGCGGTGATCTCCATTGTGTCGGCGCATTTAAGGCAGGCTACCACTTTGACACCATCTTTTACCATTGCTTCGACTTTGGCTCGCACTTCCGCATCTTCGCTGATCAAACGCTGTGAAGCACCCCAAACAAGCACTTCGACTTCATCCATCCACCCTTTTAAAATGGCGTTGTGTGCGTAGAGGCAGACCATCAGTAAGGCGGTCTCTTTGTTATCGGTTGTCCATAAGATTTTTGCTTTTTTTGACATGGTGATCCTTTACATGTAAAGTGTCAAAGGAGAAACTCAAAGCTTTACATGTAAAGCTTTGAGCATAAGAAATTATTTGACTTCGAACGTTTGCTCAGGTTTCATTTCGATAATTTTCCAAGGAAGCCCTTGCACATTGAGCTCGTCCATAAAAGGTTTTGCATCGAATTGTTCCATGTTAAAAACTCCCAAGCCAGTCCATTTACCCTCTAACATCATTTTAGCCCCGATCATCGCAGGCACGCCTGTGGTGTAACTGACCGCTTGAGCGCCCGTCTCACGGTAACACGCTTGGTGATCGCACACGTTGTAGATGTACACTTTGCGTTTTTGACCATCTTTAAGCCCTTCAAAAACACACCCGATGTTCGTAAACCCAACGGTTCGAGGTCCTAAACTTGCAGGATCTGGAAGCAATGCTTTTAAGAGTTGAATTGGCACGATTTTCACACCGTCAACCTCAACTTCATCAATGCGAAGCATACCCACGTTTTCCAAGCATTTCATGTGTGTAAGGTAGCTTTGACCAAAGGTCATAAAGAAGCGAATACGTTTCAATCCTTTAATGTTTTGAACGAGTGACTCTAACTCTTCATGGTAAAGCAAATAACTGTCTTTTGGACCCACTTCTGGGTAATCCCAGACCATTTTCACTGAAACAGGCTCTGTTTCGATCCATTTGCCCTCTTCCCAGTAACGCCCTTTAGAGCTAACTTCTCTAAGGTTGATCTCTGGATTAAAATTCGTTGCAAACGCATAACCATGATCGCCTGCGTTACAGTCTAAGATGTCGATAGAGTTAATCTCATCAAAGAGGTATTGCTGTGCATAGGCACAAAAAACATTGGTCACACCTGGGTCAAATCCACTACCCAAAAGCGCCATAATGCCAGCATCTTTAAACGCTTTGTCTCTTGCCCATTGCTCTTTGTACTCAAATTTTGCCAAGTCTGGATGCTCATAGTTTGCGGTATCAAGGTAAGGAACGTTGGTTTTTATACATGCGTCCATGATGGTAAGGTCTTGATATGGAAGCGCGATGTTCATCACCAAAGCTGGGTTTACTTTTTTGATTAAAGCGACGAGTGATTCGACATCATCCGCATCAATTGCAGCGGTTTCAATGTTTACATGTAAAGATTCTTTGATCTCATTTGCGATTTGGTCGCACTTTGATTTGGTTCTACTTGCCAAAACGATGTGCGAAAACACCGCACTGTTCATCGCACATTTTTTAGTGACCACACGGCTCACTCCACCCGCACCAATAATTAATACTGTTGCCATTTCTATCCTTTGAGGTTTCATTATGAGGCTTCTTTAATAAGCGCTATGGCTCATAGCCATTATCAAAAAAGCCTAGTTTATTTTACGGTTTTTTGGTTACGTTTTTATTTCAAGCTTTTAAGTACGATGTACGCGAGTTCAAGCGCACGTGCTCGGTGGGAAAAGGCTTTTTTCACGCTCTCATCCAGTTCACCCAGTGTTTGAGTGTAACCGCAGGGAATGAACATTGGGTCGTATCCAAAG
Source organism: Sulfurospirillum halorespirans DSM 13726 (assembly GCF_001723605.1). NCBI lineage: Bacteria > Pseudomonadati > Campylobacterota > Epsilonproteobacteria > Campylobacterales > Sulfurospirillaceae > Sulfurospirillum > Sulfurospirillum halorespirans. Next base: position 2,773,767 of record NZ_CP017111.1, read on the forward strand.
CCGTTGTTTCCACGAGCCTCAGCAATGGCATCTCCATGCATCCAGCCATGCACACAAAATTCGCCTTTGGCACAGACAAGCGCAATCGCCGCGGTGTAAAATGCAGGTGTTTTTGCAATACCTTTGTCTTTAAGCGTCTGAATGAGTTTATTTAAATTATCTTTAGCGTTTGCATGCACACCTGCATAACGCGCACTGTAAATGCCCGGCTCTCCGCCTAAAAGAGGAACACTGATGCCACTGTCATCGCTTAAAACGATGTCGTTTTTGGTGTCCAGTTTTTCATAAACGGCGCGCGCTTTAATCAGTGCATTTTCTTTAAATGTTGTGCCTGTCTCATCAATCTCAAAAGGAGGCATAATATCGCTGTAAGCGACGACTTCATATTCGCTGATCCATGATTGAAACTCTTTGACTTTACCGTGATTGGACGTGGCTAAAATAATTCTCAAACGCTGCTCCATTACCTTACATGTAAAAGGTTTAGAAATAACCTGCACGCAACACTTTGAGCCGATGGGACGAAAAAGCGTACGCGTTTCGGGGTTCTCATCGTGTCTCAACTGTGTGGAGAAAGGGTTAATTCTATACCTTGATTTTATCCATTATTTGTTTAAAACTTGGGCTGCATAATCCACAGCTCCAGTGGCGCTTTGAGCTCGCCTGCTATCCATTGTGCCCGCTCGCCGTAACCCATAAACATATCCGCTCGATTTGGTCCTTTGATTGCACCTCCCGTGTCTTGGGCAAAGACAAACTTCTCGACTTTATAGTTAGGCGATTCGCTCTTCACGACCAAAAGTGACCCTAAAGGAATATGCGCCCTATCCACTGCAACGGAACGCTCAGGGGTTAGTACCAGTCCCAAACTCCCCGTAGCACGCTGTTCCATTCTACGAAAGAAAACATAACTGGGATTCGTGTTGAGCAATGTGTCGATCTGGCTTGGGTGAGCAATAAGCCACGCTCGGATGCTCTGCAAAGAGACCTCTTCCACGGAATTAAAAATCCCACGGTTGATCATCTCACGCCCCAAGGATTTGTACGCATGCCCGTTTGAATCGGCATAGCCTATAAAAATGACGTTGCCATTTTCCAGCTCAACCCTTCCAGAGCCTTGCACTTCCATAAAGAAAAGATCGATCTTATCGTCCACATAACAGAGCACTTCGGCGTTGAGTTTACGCTTTCCGATCTCTTCGCGCGTAAAATAAGGCATCATTTTGCCCTTTACGGAACGTCCTCGCATCTTTTTGTCATTCTCACCCACGATCATCACAAGGTCTTTGGGTTTGCCGTAAACGGGGTATTTGAACCGTTCTGTTTTTTTCAAACTGCCGTGCAACAAAGGTTCATAATAGCCTGTCAGCATCGAGCGTTGTTCGTTGGGTTGGATTTTTTTAAGCTCAAAAGAGTTTTTAAAAAAGGCTTTCGCATCGTTTACATGTAAAGCTTGTTCACACACATTGGCATACACTTTTTGGGTTAAAGGTGCTGCACAATTCTGGCGAAACAAAACAAGGAGTTCATCAAAATTCTCAGTGTGACTCAGCATTTCAAAGCGTTCATTTTGCTCTTGAAGCGAGAGGACTAAAGCTTCATCTTGAAGCGTTGGAGCGGTTGTTTTCAAGCTACAACCGCTCACCAAAACCATTAAACAACTACAAAAATAGAGACTCTTTCGCATTACCATCCATTAAGAAGAGACACTCACGTGTCTCACATTTACTTTTTAAGCGTCGCTAACTCCGCTTTAATCGCGTCAAACTCAGCATAGATTTTATTGTGTTCCATGACAATCCAGTGGTTCAATCCCACATAATACAGCGAAACAAAATACGCAACCACACACCCTAAAAAACCCAAAATATGTGTAATTTCCATGGCCTATCCTTTTCATTTGATGAAAAAAGTATAACATAAATATACCTTGCTCGATATGATGCTTACAAATCCCATAGAATTTTCAAAGTTTAACCAAGGTAAAATTGTCACATCAATATATCTTTTAGGATTATCAGACTGATGTTTAAAACTATTTTCCCCCTTAGCCTTATCATTTCCCTCCGTTTCTTAGGTCTCTTTATCGTCCTACCTGTCCTCTCCGTTTACGCGCTCCATCTGGAAGGATCTAACGAATTTTTAGTGGGCATTACCATCGGCGGATACGCGCTGACGCAGATGCTCCTTCAAATTCCTTTTGGCATTATGTCTGACAAGATTGGACGCAAAATCACCATTTTTATTGGACTGGTTATCTTTCTTGCAGGCTCATTAGTGTGTGCGTATAGTGACACCATTTATGGCTTGATGATCGGACGCTTTTTGCAAGGTGCTGCTGCGATTGGCGCTGTAGGAACGGCAATGATCAGCGATATGGTCAAAGAAGAGGTTCGTGGTCACGCGATGGCGATTATGGGTGGCTGTATTGCCGCGAGTTTTGCCATTTCGATGATGCTCGGCTCCTTGATTGGTGGCTATTATGGGGTCGATAAACTCTTTTTTATCACTGCTGCCCTTTCGATTTTTTCAATGATTGTACTCTACACCAAAGTGCCAAATCCTCCTAAAATCGTTCACCATTACGGTGCCGATGAGACGGAACTCAAGCACATTTTAAAAGACCGAAACCTTATGAACATGAATATCACCAACATGCTGCAAAAAGGGATGATGACATTAGCATTTATGGTCATTCCCATCATCATGGTGCAAGAGTTTGGCTTTGCTAAAAAAGAGCTCTGGATGGTTTACTTACCTGCCATGCTCTTTGGTGTCCTTGCGATGGGACCGTCTGCGATTTTAGGGGAGAAAAAACACCGCTCCAAAGAGATGCTCATGATCGGTGTCGCGCTCTTTGCGATCAGCTACGTTATGATGGGCTACGCAAAAAGTGCGCCGTGGTTTATCGTAGGCGTGGTGATCTTTTTTATCGGTTTTAACATGCATGAACCACTCATGCAATCCATGGCAAGCAAATATGCCAAAGTTCACCAAAAAGGCGCAGCGCTGGGTGTCTTTAACACTTTTGGTTACGCAGGAACGTTTATTGGTGGTGTTTTTGGTGGGTATTTCTTGCAACATTTTGGCATTATGGAGATTGCTTGGGTTATTTTTATCGCCTGTATTGGCTGGCTATTTTTAATAGCCGCCCTCAAAAATCCAAGCCTCAATAAAAATCTCTATTTGCCCTTTTCCACCATCGACATGACACGTACCTTGCATCTCAGCCACGTCAAAGGCGTCGTCGAATGGTACAAAAACGAAAGTGAAGCGCTTCTTGTTATCAAGTACGACTCACAAGCCACCGACAAAGAGACCATCTTAGCGGTTTTAGAATAGGTGAACTACCTCAGCCTTTTTCTCGCAAGCTTCGCCTCCGCCACGCTATTGCCCGGTGGAAGCGAAGCACTTTTTGTCTATCTTTTAAGCGAACAATTAAACCCTTTTGTACTCCTACTCATCGCCACACTGGGCAACACATTAGGCTCGTTTGTGAACTATGTGCTTGGAAAACACGCCTCCACCTTCGCCCTCTCCAAAGGATACATGAGCGAAAAGCATCTCCAAAAAGCCTCCACCCTTTTTGAAAAATACGGCGCAATAAGCCTACTCTTTTCATGGCTCCCCATCATCGGCGACCCACTCACCTTTGTCGCTGGCATCGTGCGTTATGCGTGGTGGAAATTTCTCCTCATCGTAAGTTTTGCCAAATTGGCACGGTATAGTTTTGTCTATCTTGGATTTTTGGCGGTAACACAATGAACACACACATCTCCTGCGAATTTTACGACCAGCTCATGGTCGCTATCCAACGCAAAATTCCTTCCACGATTGTCTATCTGGAAAACGAGCAAAAAACCACCGTTAAAGGCGTTGTTACGGAATTGATGATGATAGAGTATGAAGAGTTTTTGGTTTTAGAAGGTGGAAAGAAGATCAATCTTCAGAGCATTTTTTTATTTAATGGGAAGAGGCATAAAGAGGGATGAAGCTTTACATGTAAAGATTTTGTCTTAATATATTATGGTCGAATTTCTATCGGTGTTCCTGCGTCTATTGCATTCCAAATTAAATCCATATCGCTAATACATCCATTTGTCCAATTGAAAAATTGCATTATAAATGACGCCCATCCAAAACCATTTTTTTGTCCATGAATCATAATTGCGCTACCAGGTGATACACCTAATTTATGAGCAGTTTCAATATCTTTTGCGTTAGGATAAGAAATATGAATTGCCTTATGAAATGCACTATCTTGTTTCTTGTAATCAAGGGTATAGAAGCCTTCAGGAGTTCGTTTATCACCTTCTTGTTGCTTATGTCCGCTTAAATTATTAGCTCCAAACACTACTGGATATGTTCCTATGTCTTGTTTGTCTTTGTAAAGTATCATTGTTTTTTCTTTTTTAGAAACAATAACAATATCAGCTTTTTCCATAGAGAATAAAGACAAAGAACTTAAATAAGCATCAACATTATAAATAGAAATTTCATAATACTCCATATTTTGGATGTTAAATCTTAGGATTTAAGAGGCAGAACTAAACTTTCTATTAAACCTCATTCCCTTCAATAGGATTGATGCGAATCTCCACCGTATCGTCACTCTTTGCTGCAATGACAATTTCGATAGGTCGACAGCAGACATAACAGTCTTCAACATAACTCTCGCCCACTTCGCTACTGGGTTCAATAAAAATAGTAAAGTTTTCCCAACAGTAAGGGCATGTTATAGTTTTTTCAAACAGTTCGTTATTCATAAAAACCTTTCTAAAAATAGCGGGCTATGTGTTTACATGTAAAGTAAAAAATGAGGTTTTTTGGGTATTGCCAGACCTTTACAAGTCCAGCAATACCACGTCAACCATCTCGCCTTTTTCAATTTTTTGGACATCTTTTTCGACACGTAAAAGAACGGGATTGTCTAAGAGATTATTGAGTATGGCGCTACTGCCCTCTTTTTTGCCTTGCAGATCAACAACAAGCTGACCTTCGTCAAAGCGAAGATTGCAGGCGGTAAATTCCACAAATTTGGAGCGTTTTTTATAGAGTTCGCCCATAAACGCTTTAATCGTTGGTAAGGCAAAGGTTTGCGCGCGCAGTTTGCGAAGCAGTGGAGCGATGAATAAAAAGGTACAGACCGATGCGCTGTAGGGAAAGCCTGGGAGCGCGTAGATGTATTTGTGTCCGGTTTTGACGACACGAATGTGGCGTCCTGGTTTCATGTACGAACCGTCGATGATATTTTCGATCTTCATATCGGTCAAAATGCTCTGCAAATAGTCAAAATCCCCGACACTTCCGCCACCGGTCGTGATAACGATGTCGCTCCACATGAGTGCTTGTCTGAGTTGCTGCTCGATGAGATCACGGTCATCACGGATAAGTTTAAACCGCATCGTTTCGCAACCGAGTTGGCGCAAAATGGCTTCAACAGTAACGTGATTGGAACTGCGAATTTGCGCAAAGGAAGTTTTTGGCTCACCAAAGTCTAAGATTTCATTGCCAGTGGAGAGAATGGCAACGCGAGGTTTCATAAAGACTTCAACTTGCACCATACTCACTTCTGCCATCACACCAATCTCGGCAAAACCGATCTTTGTACCTTTTTTAATAAGCACTTCACCCGCTTTATAGTTCTCACCAATCGGTCGAACCGCAAAGCCCTTGGAGACGGCAGAAGTGATATGAATCTTGCCCTCTTTTACTTCGACATTTTCGATGGGAATGAGCGTGTCGCTACCTTCGCTCATCAGTGTGCCCGTAAAGGTTTTCACACACTCACCTTTGTTTACGACGCCATGCGTTTCAGTCCCAGCAGGGATAAAATCGCTGATGGTGAGCGAGCCTAATTGTTGGTCGCTAAAACGAATGGCATAGCCGTCCATCGAAGAGGTTTCGTGCGTTGGGTTATTTTCCTGCGCAACAATGTCAATGGCAAGAAAGCGACCAAGGGCATCACCGATAAAAATATTTTCAATGCCGATTTCTGTTTTAATGGAATTTTCAAGCGCTTTAAGGGTTTCATCAAATGGGAGGAAATTCTTACTCATACATCTGCCTTTAAGAGACCAGAACCACTGAGAACGTGCGAACGCTCTTTGGCATAGACACGTTTTCCATCCACGAGGTCGTACTTCCAAATTGGCGCATTGGCTTTAAAATCTTCGACAAAATCGTTAATCATTTTAAGGGCGACCTTTCGTTTAGGAGAGACAACAGCGGCAATGTAACTTGAAGTATGGTTGGGCACGTCACCACGCGAGTGTGCCATCAAAAGATAGGCATCTTGTGCTTTGGCTCTCTCTTGCCACGCATTAAACCAGTTATTTAAGATAGGCTCATAAATGTCAAAACTAAGTCCTTCTATGCCATCTTCATCTCTGACGATGCCCACAAAAGGGATAAATGCCCCATAGTTTTTATCGCTAATTTTGGCGTACCAATCTGCCAAAATAGTGTTTACATGTAAAGATCCATTGTGAAGTTCTACCATAGATCAACCTCCGCAAACGGGGGGTAAAAGTGAGATTTTATCTTCTTTAGAAAGTGGCATATTAAGGTCACAAACGAGTGTATCGTTCACGGCAACGGCACAAATGGCAAGCCAGTCTTGAAGTTCTTTGTCTTCTTTAAAAAAGGTTTTGAGTTCACTGAGATTTGCAATATTCACTTCAATGCTAGGACGACCTATTGGTCCCAAAAATTCGACTTTTGCCACATCTTTTCCTTATTACATGTAAGAAATTTCAAAGAAGCGCGGGGGCGCACTTCTCTGAAGTCTTTTCAGACAGGTAATATTCGTATATTTTTACTTAATTTCTCTTGTAAGACAGCTTCAATCGCAAAAAGTGTGCCCGTAGAGCTACTTGCACACCCACTGCATGCACCAAGATAGCGGATGTAAACATCGATTGCACCCTCGCTGCCATCTTTGATGTCTAAAATTTCTATGTTTCCGCCATCCATGACAAGCATCGGACGAATATTTTCGTCGATCACCGCTTCAATTTGTTGGAATTTTTTAACCACAGTCAGATCATCAAAGTTCACAGTATTGCTACCTTCGATTTTTGAATCAGAGATGGCAAGCAGATGGTCATGATCCATCTCAGCTCTCGTGTCTCTTAAAATGTCAACAAGGTAATGCTCGCGTGCTTCATGACCACCTGGCTTAATACAGGATTTACAAAATGCACCTGCTTTGGTGTAGTTGGTGATCTCTTCAACGGTTTTGAGGTTGTTGATCTTGATGACCTCTTTGATCGTTCCAAGGCTCACACGCGCACATTCACACACGATGATATCATCTTCAAAAGAAGCAGCATCCACGCCTTTATACGAAGCAGCAGCAGCTTTAATAACATCGTACGCCATAACCGAACAGTGCATTTTTTGAGGTGGAACCGCTGGAATATCAGGGTTGTCACGCATCGCATGTTCGACATCAATATTCGTAATTTTGACTGCTTCAGAAACCGTTTTGCCAATGCAAAGCTCTGCCATGGTATCGGAACTTGCAATCGCAGTACCGCAGCCAAAACTTTTAAATTTAGCTTGTTTAATCACTTCTGTTGCTTCATCAACGATCCAGTAAAGTCTGACGGCATCGCCACAGCTCTCTGCACCAAAGTCCGCAATAATGAGCTTTCCTCCCTCATTTTTTGCATCATCTTCCGTCAACTCACCCATATTTTGGGGATGGTTCATCAAATCTTGTACTTTTTGGCTGTATTCTTCCCAGATGGAACCGCCAATTAAACTATTTTTTGCCATTTTTTTATCCTCTATTTATTATTGAATTATAATTTACTCACGTGCCATGATGGCGCGTATGCATACGTGCTTGAAATGGCACGAAGTCTGATTACCGCTTTTTGAATCACATCAATCGCAAAATCAATCTCTTCTTCTGTGGTGAACCGTGAAAGTGAAAGACGAAGTGCCGTGTGAGCTAAATCAGCTTCGGCGCCAATGGCTTCCATAACAGGGTTTGACTCTAACGCTTCGCTTGCGCAGGCACTTCCAGTACTCGCACCGATGCCACTTTGGTTGAGATCCCACAGCATCGCTTCGCCTTCAATGCCTTTGACACTGACCAAAATGGTATTGGGAACTCTCTGTTCTTTGGTGCCAACAACCATCATTTCAGGGATTTGCAAAAGAGCATCTTCGAGCTTGTCACGTAAACGTCTCACATTGTTTTTTTCAAAATCAAGCGCTTCCACAGCCAGTTCCATTGCTCTGCCCATGCCTACGATTCCAGCAACATTAAGCGTTCCACTACGACGTCCACCCATGTGCTCTCCACCATGGAAGAAGGGTGACAATGGTTGTCCATTGCGGATATAAAGCCCACCAATCCCTTTAGGTCCGTGGAATTTATGTGCCGAGAAACTGAGAAAATCGACATTGGCTTTTTTGACATCGACAGGGATTTTACCGACCGCTTGAACAGCGTCCGTATGAAAAAGGACCCCTCTTTCTTTACAAATCGCACCAATCTCTTCAATCGGGAAAATCATACCCGTTTCGTTATTCGCCCACATGATGGAAACCAGTGCGGTTGTGTCAGTAATGGCATTTTTAAGATCTTCCACATTGATGACACCGTCAGTATTGACAGGAAGATACGTCACTTTAACACCCAAGCTTTCTAAAAATTTACACGAAGCCCCAACGGCAGGATGCTCAACTTCACTGGTAATGATGTGATCTTTATCGCCATTTAAAATGTAGTCATTATAGATACTTTTAATCACCCAGTTATTGCTCTCGGTCGCACAGGACGTAATGACAATGTCATCCTCATCACTAGCGTTAATGCCAGCATAGAGTTGATCCATCGCCTTGCGAAGTGCAGGATGACTCTCACTGCCAAACTCATGCAAAGAATTTGGATTGCCATACATCTGGCAAAAATAAGGAACCATCTCTGCAAACACTTTAGGGTCAACGATGGTTGTCGCGTTATTATCTAAATAGACTCTCATTGGCTTCACTCTCCATTTCTATATAGGATAAAGTTTATCCTAATTAATTTTTGAATACTAGTATTTTCTATATTAAAAAATACTAAAGAAATTTAGGCAATAATCTGTTTTAACTCAGCAACGGTTGCTTCAAACTCAAAAACCTCTTCAGGAGATTGTTGTAAAAAGCCATTCATCTTCTCTTTTTTATTGATCGCCATATCGAGTTCTTTATCGTTGCCCTTTTCGTATGCACCGATGCGGACGAGAACTTCGTTCTCTTTCAAAATGGAATTGAGCCGTTTAAAACGCATCGCCGCTTTTTTATGCTCGCTATCAATGACATCGCCCATAACCCTTGAAGCACTGTTTTGAATGCTAATCGGTGGATAAATACCATAATCGGTAAGCTCACGACTGAGCACGATGTGACCATCCAAAATACTCCGAGACTGATCGGCAATCGGATCGCTCAGATCATCCCCTTCAACAAGTACCGTAAAGAACGCTGTAATCGAGCCTTTGCCCTCTTCTTTTCCGGCTCGCTCCATGAGTTGAGGCAAAAGCGCCAAAACAGAAGGCGGGTAGCCTTTAGAGGTGGGTGGCTCACCCAAAGCCAAACCAATTTCACGCTGTGCCATCGCAAAACGCGTGACGGAGTCCATCATAAAGAGAACATCGCGTCCTTGGTCTTTAAAATACTCGGCAATACTCATCGCTGAAAATGCACCGTATTTGCGCATCAAAGGCGAATCATCGCTGGTCGCAACCACGATCACAGTATTTTCAAGATTACCGCCTAAGTTTTTTTCAATAAACTCAGGCACCTCACGTCCACGTTCCCCTATGAGTGCGACGACTTTGATGGAAGCTTCTGCCCCTTTAACGATCATACCCATTAGGGTTGATTTACCCACACCACTTCCTGCGAAAATGCCCATTTTCTGACCTTTGCCACACGTCAAAAGTCCATCAATGGTCTTGACTCCGACACGAAATGGCTCGTTAATGAGCCCTCGTTTCATCGGATCAAGTGGCGCTTTCATGATCGGTGCTTGTGAACTTGCACCTATTGTTCCTTTGCCGTCTTTGGGACGAATAAACGGATCAACCACCCGCCCAAGTAACTCTTCGCCTACAGGAATCATCATACCCTGCTCGCTGATAAACACTTTATCGCCTGTTTTGAAGCCTTCAATAAAACCAAAAGGAGAGATAAAAAAGGAGTTGCGATCCACTTCCGTGATCATGCCAAGCTCGCTTTTATGACCATCTAAAGAGACGATTTTGACAATATCGCCAATGCTGGGTCTTAGCCCACACGCCTCGATGGTTGTGGAGCTGATTTTGGTGATAGTGCCAAACATGGGAGAGAGGCTTTTACCGTTAAGTTGTTTTTTGAGGCGTTCAAGTGGCATTAGTAGCGATTAGCCTGCGGTGCGTTAATGATGTCAAAAAACTCTTTCCTCGTATCGGCTTTCAAAAAGAGTCCTCGAAGGGCTGATGTAGTCGTGTTGGAGTGTGTTTTTTCTACACCTCGCATCTCCATGCACATATGGCGCGCTTGAATAACAACACCCACCCCTTTAGGAGCGATGACATCATCAATCGCTTTAGCAATCTGTTCGGTCAGTTGTTCTTGAATTTGAAGACGACGTGCAAAAATATCCACCATGCGAGGAATTTTAGAAAGTCCAACGACTTTTCCATTCGGAATATAAGCAACATGCGCACGTCCAATAATCGGTAAAAGGTGATGTTCACACATCGAATAAAATTCTATATCTTTAATCAGTACCATTTGGTTATTATCGCTCTCAAAAAGTGCCTCACCTAAAACTTCATTAGGACTTTGATGATAGCCTTGTGTCATATGCTCATACGCTTTAAATACACGTGTTGGCGTCTTTAAAAGCCCTTCACGCTCGGTATTTTCACCGATGATTTCTAACATCGTTTTAACGGCTTGTTCGAACTCTTCTCTTCGTTGCATTGTGATTCACTTCTGTTAAAATTAAGACGAGATATTTTATCTGCTTTTTGCTTTTTAATGGATAAAAAGCGACTTAAAAGCAAATTTTTGCTATATTTGAGCAAAATTTTATATCGAAAAGGGATTTTATGCAAATTAAAGTTAACCGTACTAATAGTGCTAATGCTGCAGTTGAAGCGACTATTTCACCTGCACTTTTACAAAAAAAAGAAGAGAAGCTCATTGCATCAGCAGCTTCAAATATGAAAGTGGATGGTTTTAGAAAAGGAAAGGTTCCTGCACACATCGTTAAAGCACGTTACGGCAAACAACTTAAAGAAGACGCACAAACCGAAGTTCTCAGAGAACTTTACACCAAAGCCTTAGCTGAACTTGATGTTAAAGCAGATCTTGTTGTTGGAGAGCCAAGTTTCTCAAAATTTGAAGAGAAAGAGGGTGGTTTAGAGCTTGTGATGAAACTTTCATTTAAACCAACCGTAGTCATTGAAGGCTACAAAGAGTGCGTACCTGAATATAAAGCGCCAAAAGTAACGAAAAAAGAGATCAGCGAGCGACTTGAGAAAACGTTAGCACTGGTTGCTGAGCTTAAAACCGTTGAAGAAAAACGTGCCGTTAAATCAGGCGACTTTGTTGTGATCGATTTTGAAGGCTTTGTCGATGGTGTCGCGTTTGAAGGTGGAAAAGCGGAGAGCTATACCCTTGAAATCGGAAGTGGTTCATTTATCCCAGGTTTTGAAGATGGCATTATCGGACTCAAAGTCAGTAGTAAAAGCAAAGATATTGCAGTAACGTTCCCAGAGACTTACGGAAACAAAGACCTTGCAGGCAAACCAACGGTATTTAAAGTCACCATTAAAGAGATCAAAGTAAAAGATATTCCAGAGACTCCTAGTGAAGAGATGATCAAAAAATTACTTCCAGGTGTTGAAGCTCCGACTTTAGCCGTACTTGAAGAGCAAATTGAGACCGAAATCCGCAATGAAAAACTCGCAAAACTTTTCAACGATGAAGTCAAACCTAAATTTGTTGAAAATATCTTAGAAAAACTCGCTCTTGATTTACCAGAAAACATCGTTGACCAAGAGATTGATCTTCAAATGCGTGGTGTTTTTGGCAAACTCAGCGAAGACGAAATCAAAGAATATGCAGGAAATCCTGATAAAATCAAAGAAAAACGAGAAGAGTTTAGAGCAGAGTCTGAAAAAAGTGTTAAACTTACCTTCATTGTTGATGAATTAGCCAAACAAGAAGGGATTAATGTCAGTGACCAAGAAGTCCTTCAAATGATCTACTTTGAAGCGATGCAACAAGGTGCTAATCCAAAAGAGTACCTAGAGTATTATGAGAAACAAGGTGTTCTTCCAGCGATTAAAATGTCTATCATTGAAGAGAGACTCTTCACAAAGCTTTTTACTAAAGGTAAATAATGAGCTATTATGTTCCAGTCGTTATCGAAAAAACGGGCCGAGGAGAAAGAAGTTATGACATCTACTCTCGCCTTTTAAAAGATCGTATCATCATGCTCAGCGGTGAGATTAATGATGTTGTTGCTTCTTCGATTGTAGCTCAGCTACTCTTCCTTGAAGCGGAAGATCCTGAAAAAGACATCTATCTTTACATCAACTCTCCGGGTGGCGTTATTACCAGTGGTTTTAGCATCTATGACACGATGAATTATGTCAGACCCGACATCAGTACCATTTGTATCGGTCAAGCAGCATCCATGGGAGCATTTTTACTCAGTGCTGGGGCTAAAGGGAAACGTTACGCGCTTCCAAATGCACGCATTATGATTCACCAACCTTTAGGTGGGGCACAAGGTCAAGCAACGGACATTGAGATTCAAGCAAAAGAAATTTTGAGAATGAAGCAAGTGCTCAATGAAATTTTGGCAAAAAACTGTTCACAAAAACTCCCTAAAATCATTAAAGATACAGAGAGAGACTTTTTCATGAGTGCGGAAGAGTCAAGTGAATACGGTTTAATTGATAAAGTATTAGATAAAAGTTTTAAATAACATAAAGAGGGCAAACAATGGTTCGTTTTAACAAAGAAAAAGGGAAAACGGGTGTTTATAATATCGATGTCAAGGATGATACGATTGAGCAAGCTCCACCCCCGCCCATTCCTAAAGAGCCTATTGTTCCACAAGCTTCCAATGTGGAGCTTGAAAAATTTGCCGCGTTGGTACTCAAGGTGTTGGGGGATGAAAATATCCCTCCCACCCCTACCAATTTTCAGATCTATTTTGACAAACTTTTAGAGAGTAAACCCGTTGCGTTTAGAAAACGCATTAATGACTTTTTAGATCTTGAAAATACGAACAATGATGAAAATCATGCACGCATTGAGCGCGAAGTCAAAGAGGGTTTTTCACAGATTAAAAACATCATGCAAGTGGTTTCTACGGTCTATCGCAATCTTAATGTGATGCAAGAGATTATTAAAAAACGCTCAACGCAGTTAGAGACAAACTCCAACCCACTTTCGATTCAAAATATCATCTCAACGCTGAGCGAAGATCTCAATAAAATGTTTGTACTGACCACCAAGCAAATTGATCTTTTGAAAGATTATTATCAAAAAACAACAACGATCTTGCAAGAGGTCGACAATCAATCTATTTTCGATGTTAAGTATGGCGTTTACAACCGCAGATACTTGCTTAAATCGCTCCAAGATGAGATCAAACTGATCAAAAACTATGCGCATTCAAGCTCTTTGGTACTAGCGCGTGTAAAAGAAGATACATTAGAGAAAATTGTCAATAAAAAAGACAAAGACACCGTTGTGCGCAACATTGCTAAATTGCTTCTGAAAACTTCTCGCAGAAGCGATATTGTGGCGCATTTTGGCGATGGTGTTTTTGCGATGATTCTCAAACATACTGATATTACGAGTGCTAAAAAAGCGTGCGATCGTATCAGTGAACTGGTGTATCAAACCAGCTTTTTTGTGGGAACAGGCGAAGTTGAAACCGACATCGAGCTTTCCATCGTTGCCCTCGATACCGAGCATAATTCCGAGGAGTTTATTTCTGCAACCCTTGAAGAACTCCCACACACTGGTAAAAAATATGTTCCTTACATTGTGTGTACGCCTTCCCTTCCAAGCGAGGAGCTATGATTAGAGAGATTCTTGTTTATCCCAATAAGCTGCTACGAGAGACCTCCAAAGAGGTAACGCATTTTGATGTGCATTTGCACACGCTTTTACACGATATGTACGAAACAATGGTTGCCAAAGAGGGTATTGGGCTTGCGGCAATTCAAGTGGGTGTGCCTCTGAATGTACTCATCATCAATCTTGTCGATGAAGAAGGGTACCAAACCGTCGAAAATCTCTATGAAATGATCAATCCCGTCATTCTTGAAAAAGATGGTCTTACGATTTACCAAGAGGGATGTTTAAGTGTTCCTGGGTATTACGATGAGATCGAGCGTGCCGCACATATTAAAGTTGTCTATTGTGATCGCGATGGTAATAGATGCGAAGAAGAGTTTACCGATCTGATGGCCATTGCCGTACAACACGAGATGGACCACCTCAAAGGTCGCCTTTTTATCGAAAAACTCTCTTATTTAAAACGTAAAAAATTTGACAAAGAGTGGAAAAAAAAGCAAAAAGCAGGTAAATAATCGTGGAAGAAGCTGTTGCACTCTCCAAGGTCAAACATGCGAAGTGCGCCACGCTATTTGGGAATAAAGCTTATGAGGTCGATGTCGAGTCAACCCTTGTGCGAGCCCTTCCTGGATTTAATATTGTCGGTCTTACCGATATTTCCATCCAAGAGTCACGCGAACGCGTAAAATCAGCTCTTTCGAGCATTGATTTTCAGTTTCCTTCCCAAAAAATCACGATTAACCTCTCCCCTTCTGATCTTAAAAAAGAGGGAAGCCACTTTGATTTGGTCACGGCTCTGCTTATCGCCATTCAAAAAGAACGCTTTACATGTAAAGATTTTTTCATCTTTGGTGAACTGGGGCTGGATGGCAAAATTAAGAAGACCAACTCCATGTTTCCTATTATCCTCTCCCTTGCTTCGCATACCCCTAACCTTCGTGTTTTAATCCCAAGTGAGATTCTCTCCAAAGTGCAGCAAATCCCCAATATCGAGGCATTTGGTGTTGAAACGCTGAGTGATGCCGTGCTCTTTTTTAAAGAAAAACGCTTCAACACGGAAGCGCCTCCTCGTGAGCAAAGTTTTTGCGAAAATGTATTGGAGATTGAGAATAAACGTTACTTTTACAATACGCAATTTCCGCTTGATTTTAGCGATGTTTTAGGGCAACACCGCTCCAAACGGGCGATGATGATCGCCGCAGCGGGTATGCACAACCTTCTGATGGAAGGAAGCCCAGGATGTGGCAAAAGCATGAGCATCAAGCGCCTTCGCTACATTTTACCGCCTCAAAGCATTGAAGAAATTTTAGAATCAAACGCCTATCAATCACTTCAAGAAGAGGATGTGGAGCTAAGCCCTTTGCGCCCTTTCCGCTCTCCACATCACACCTCTTCGCGTCCGTCCATCTTTGGTGGAGGTAGTTCTCAAAGTCGTGCAGGGGAAATTGCGCTCGCCCACAATGGGATTTTGTTTTTTGACGAATTTCCCAACTTTTCCAAAACCGTTTTAGAGAGCCTAAGAGAACCTTTAGAAGATCATCGCGTCCTCATTTCTCGGGTCAATACCAAAGTCAGTTACGCAACCAAATTTCTGTTTGCCGCCGCTCAAAACCCTTGCCCATGTGGGAATCTTTTCAGCCAAACGCATGAGTGTCGTTGTTCAGAAGTCGAGATCAATCGCTATAAAAACCGCATTTCTGAGCCCATTATGGACAGAATCGATCTGTACATTCAGATGAGCGAAGAGAGTTCTAAAGAGCAAGGGCTCAGCTCAAAGGAGATGTTTGAACAGGTGCTAAAAGCCTTTGTTATGCAAAAAAGTCGTGGGCAAAATGAGCTTAATGGCAAGCTGGATGAGCACAATACGATGCGTTTTTGCACCCTCGAAGCAAAAGCGGCTGAGAGTTTAGAGATGGCGCAAAATCGCTTGGGGCTGAGTCAGCGAAGTATCCACAAAGTGCTTCGCATTGCGCGCTCCATCGCCGATTTGGCACAGAGTGAACCCATCTTACAAGAGCATCTTTTAGAAGCTTTAAGCTTCCGTAAGCGTTAGGAGAAACCAATGCAGTACGTCCATGAAGAAACAAACAGTTTAGATGAGCGTTGTTATAAAAATTTTGATTTAACCCCTGAAATTTTGATGGAACATGCGGGTCTTGCGCTCGCACGTGCTGTCAAAAAAAAGCTTACATGTAAAAAAAGTGCGCTCTTTGTCTGTGGCATGGGAAACAACGGTGCGGACGGCATTGTCGCGGCACGGTTGCTTTATGGCGCGTACACTGTGAGCATTTATCTCCCTTTTGAGCTCAAATCTGAGCTTGCAAAACTGCAACTCAAACGCGCTAAAAAAGTAGGTGTTTCCGTGCTCAATGAGCTCATCGATGCCGATATCTACGTCGATGCACTCTTTGGCGTAGGGCTCAATCGTCCTTTGGATGAGCTTACATGTAAACTGCTCAAAACACTCAATGCAAAGCAAGGCTACAAAATAGCCTGCGACATTCCCAGTGGAATTCTGAACGATTTAACACTCAGTTCTGTCATTTTTCAAGCCAATGAAACGGTGACGATGGGCGCTTTGAAACTGGGTCTGTTAAATGACACGGTTAAAGACGCCATAGGCGATATCAAAGTCGCCAATCTTGGCATCGCTCGAAGTCAGTACGAAACACCAAGCTCCAATTTTTTGCTTCGAAAAAGCGACCTAAAACTGCCGATTCGTATCAAGAAAAACACCAATAAAGGCACTTTTGGACACGTCGCGATTGTGCAAGGTTCCAAAGAGGGCGCGGCACGATTAGCAGGCATGGGCGCATTTCATTTTGGCGCTGGCCTGGTGACACTCATTGGTGAGAAACCTAAAAAATTGCCTATTTATCTGATGCACAGCGAAACACTGCCAAAAAATGCCAATGTCATCGTCGCAGGTATGGGACTTGAAATGCCTTTTGATGAACCAGCGCTTAAAACACTTTTGCTCGCCAATAATTTACCACTGGTTATCGACGCATCCTTGTCGCATCATCCGCTTATCACGGAGATCATCGCATCCCAAAAACCTGTCGTTTTAACCCCCCATCCCAAAGAATTTAGCGCGATTTTAGAGCTTACATGTAAAGAAAAAATCAGCGTGGAAATGATTCAGCAAAACCGCTTTAAACACGCCAAACACTTTAGCCTCGCCTTTCCTCATGTCGTACTCGTTCTCAAAGGTGCGAACACCATCATCGCACACAATGGTGAGCTTTTCATCAACACCTATGGCACGCCTTCCCTTGCCAAAGGGGGCAGTGGCGATGTCATGTCTGGCATGATAGGCGCACTCCTCGCCCAAGGCTACACCCCAAAAGATGCGGCAATCAGTGCCTCTTTGGCGCATGCCCTCGTATCACGCACGTTTACATGTAACAATTTTGCGCTCACCCCGATGGATATTTGTAAAGGTCTTAAATGGTTATAAAGAAAATTGCTATTTTATTCAGTGGAGAAGGGAGTAATTTGGAAAAATTGCTTGCGGCTCTTCACAACCAAGTATTTGAACACTGTCAAATCGAAGTTGCAACCACCATTTGCAATCGCCCCAATGCGGCAGGAATCGAAAAGTCACGCAGTTACGGCATAGAACCTCTCATCATCGATCACACGCTTTATGGTAGCCGTGAAGCCTTTGATGAAGCCCTTGTCGAGGCTATCCACCGCAGTGGTGCCGAGCTTACTGTGCTCGCTGGCTTTATGCGTTTTCTCACTCCGTATTTCACACAACAGGTTAAAGCGATCAATTTACATCCCTCACTCCTTCCGCTTTTTAAGGGAGGCAATGCTATAAAAGAGAGCTTTGATTCCCCCATGAAAATCGCTGGCATCAGCGTTCACTACGTCAGCGAAGAGCTCGATGGCGGTGAAATCATCGCTCAACGCTGTTTTGAGAAAAGTGAAGGCATGAATTTAGAAGATTTTGAAGCCAAAATCCACACACTCGAGCATGAACTCCTTCCCGAAACCGTTAAAAATTTACTCAATAGGAACTAAAATGAACGACATTCTTAAAGTTGGAAATATAGAATTTGCAAGCCGTTTGATCGTTGGAAGTGGTAAATACCCTGACTTTCAAACAACCAAAGATGCAACACTTGCGAGTGGCGCAAAACTCATCACCGTAGCGGTACGTCGCGTCAACATCACCAACCCTAACGAAGAAAATCTCATGGATTACTTCAAAGGAACCGACATCAAACTGCTTCCAAACTCAGCAGGCTGTACAACCGCCGAAGATGCTATTACACTTTTCAGAATGGTTCGAGAAGCGACAGGACTTGATCTCATTAAACTCGAAGTGATTGGCGATACGGCTAAAACACTCTACCCCGATGTTATGGAAACACTTAAAGCGTGTGAAGTTTTAGCCAAGGATGGCTTTACCATCATGACCTACACCAATGATGACCCGATTATGGCAAAACGCCTGGAAAATGCTGGAAGTGCCGCTGTTATGCCTTTAGCTTCGCCTATCGGCAGTGGGCTAGGCATTCAAAATCGCTATAACGTTCTGTTCATCAAAGAAGCGGTGAATATTCCTGTTATCGTTGATGCAGGTATTGGCTGTGCCAGTGACGCGGCTATTGCGATGGAAATTGGCGCCGATGGTGTACTAACCAACACGGCTATTGCACAAGCAAGAAACCCTATTTTAATGGCTGAAGCGATGAAATACGCTGTACTTGCAGGACGGGCAAGCTTCCTTGCAGGACGCATCGCGAAGAAGCCTTTTGCAACGGCCAGCTCACCGACAGAGGGATTGATCGAGTTTTCCCACAAAGCCTAAAAACTTTTCCTTGACAAAAGGCTGGATTTTGGCTAGAATTTCAGCCTTAAAAAGACCATCTTAGGTTTTTTTAAATGTCGGGGCGTAGCGCAGTCTGGTCAGCGCACCTGGTTTGGGACCAGGGGGTCGAAGGTTCGAATCCTTTCGCCCCGACCATGTCATAATTTTAAAATGATGGTGGGTGTAGCTCAGTCGGTTAGAGCATCAGGTTGTGGTTCTGAGGGTCGTGGGTTCGATCCCCATCACTCACCCCATTGTTTAGAGCGGTTTATTTATGCGCTCGTAGCTCAATTGGATAGAGCAACGGACTTCGGATCCGTAGGTTGTAGGTTCGACTCCTTTCGAGCGCACCACCTAAACCGAGAAGATGCGCTCTTAGCTCAGCTGGATAGAGCAACGCCCTTCTAAGGCGTAGGTCACACGTTCGAATCGTGTAGGGCGTACCACCCTTTTAAGACGAAGTCGCAGCTTCGCAAAATTTACTACTGTTGTGTGCGGATATGGTGAAATTGGTAGACACGCCAGACTTAGGATCTGGTACCGCAAGGTATGGAAGTTCGAGTCTTCTTATCCGCACCATCCCTATTTTAGGGACTTTCAAACAAACTTCTCAACTTCATTTTACTACTGTTAAAAAATCTAGGGTACAGCTTAAGAATTTATTTCGATAAAAAATTCTTAATGCAGTCATACTATGATCACTGCATTAAGAGAGAAATCGTTACGATTTAGAATTTATAATTCGCTTTGAACCAAAAATCGTGTCCATCAGCATCTTTTCCCCAATCTTGATACATGATATCTGTCGATAATCCTTTAAGGGCACCTACAAAGGTATATGTCGTATAAATATCGGTATAGGCATACTCTTTATCATTTGCATTATCCTCAACTCCGGTGTATCTTGCCCCCAATTTGAAATTAATGTTTTTAAATAAATAATTTGCATCAACAGAATAGGCATCCGTATCTTTGGTAAAGGTGCCTGGTTTATTTTGCAATCCCTTGGCAAACACCGTTTGGGTACCACCACCAAGACCGCCACCCATAGAATTACCTTTGATATCACCATCTTTGGTAATAGTAGTATATGCAACGTAGGTATTAAAATCACCGTACCCTAAACTGGCTTTTGCACCGTACATTTTGCCGTCTTCTTCATTCAGTTTTTCCGTTGCTTTATACTCATGGTTCAAAGCAAGACCGTATCGATATTCACCCAATGTATTGGCATAAGCAGCTTCTAGATAATAAAAGTCACCTACGCCTGTAGCTGTATTATTACCATTAATACCTAACCACTGCGCTGTCAACGTTGTATTGGAAAGCGATTTATTGATAGCAAGGAGTGTATACGCATAAGAACCAAGAGCAGAATCAAGATTTTGAAAATCCGCAATATTTCCTGCGAAATCTGTTCTATCTTGATACTTTGTAATAACACCTGCTACGATAGTTGTTTGAGGAAGATCGGTATTGGTAAGCATAGCCCCTTCAAAGGATTGCAAGATAATACGTGAAGGGCTACCTGCAACTAAAGGAGTGTTAATAAATTGGCGACCCACTTTAACAGATGTCTTATCAAGTGTATACTCTATATAGGCTTCTGATAATACTGTGCCAGAACCATACATCTCGTTTTTAAAATCATCTTTCGCCGTACCCGCAGTGCCAATAGCACCATCAGCAAAAGGCGAACTGCTTGACTGCATCGTCGCACCCAATTTGAAGCCGTAGAATGAATCCGTATTATAATGAAGCATAATGCCTGTTGTGAAAATGTCAGAGTTAACTTTTTCGGTTGCGGCAGTACTTAAATTTGGCGAACCTTCTCTGTCAAAATAGTATGCCTTAATCTCTCCATTAATCTTTCCATTTTTAAAAGCATCCGCCAGTGTATCTGCTGCAAATGAGCTAGTGGTTAAACCAGCAACAACGATCGTTACCAAACTAAGTTTAGCTAATTTCATATTATCTCCTTAAAAAACCTTTTAGAAGAACAAGGTAAACATATTAAGATCCTTATTCATCACCGTTGTTAAAATTACCCGCTTAAGATACAAAATGGAATAGCAACACACTAAATACTGCCAAACTAAAACTATACGCTACTTACATCTCAACCGTTTGTAACGAGATTTTTTCAGTCATATCCATTTTTGAATCCTTCCTCTGTGAAATCCAAATTCACGCTCTTCCTATCGTTACCCAAGAATCCCATGACCATAAGATTCTTTTACAAACAGATATAATAATGATTTATTTCTGTTTAGATTTATCGATTCATCAACATCATTATAAGATTCATTGCCACCTTTTGTCAAGACTATTATATATATTTTTATATTCTTCTTTATTTTAATATATATCAGTATATCGCTACTTATTTAATAATAAATAACTTATTTATTAAAATTATTCTCAAAAAATATAAATGTATAAAATTAATTAATTATTTTTAATATTTTTATATTTTTTAGTGTTAGAATGAGTGAAATAGTTAATCTTATTCAATAACGTGATTTTTGTTGCTCTTTGATGCCTCTATTATGGGCTATGCGAAGTATGTAACATGATTGAAAGTTTGGTATGATTATTCTATCAATCTTATTTTACATGTAAGGTTTTAGGTTCACGTTTTATAAGGGAAGTGATTATGCGCAAAAAACGTTCATCTTTTACAACTGAGTTTAAAACACTGGTTGTTCTTGAAGCGCTTAAAGGGGAACTAACCATTTCACAATTAGCCGCTAAATATGCTATTACATCTAAAAATATTCTCAATTGGAAACAACTTTTTTTAGACAATGCTGCGCTTGCTTTTGAAGCGACTGACTCAACCAAATCTTCCAAAGCCGAACTTGCCAAGCTCAAAAAAGAGAATGAAAAACTTGCTTCCAAATTATCCTCTTTAGCGTCTGAAAGGGATTATGCGATTGAAAAACTCAAAGATTTAGATTTATAACACGCCTTCTTTGCGCTATAAGATTCCCTCAAAAGACAAACTACGTATTGTAAATTTTTGCACCCAAGAGCGTACCCATTTTTTCAGTAACACAGGAAAAAGCATCTTCATTTTTTTGTCGTTCATACAAAAGGATTTGTTGCGTTGAGAGAATCGTATCAAGATCATTGTGAGCATCAAGCGAAATAGCATTTTTAAAGCAAACATCCACGCATAAATGGCATGCAACGCAGCGTGAACGTTTAGATGTAATCCCCAAATTCTCCTCGCTGGTATCTGTTTCAAGAGCTCCCGTTGGGCAGACATTGGCGCAGATAGTGCATCCGATGCACTGCGTCGTATCGATGTTTGGTGCTAGGAATAAAGCATCATCGCTGCAAGGCAAAGGTGTTTTCCCCGCCAATAATTGTAAGGACTGAACGAACCGTTGATGTTTTTTGGGTATGGGTATTTTTGTATTATTCTGTCTGATCTTTGCCGTTTCTACCGATGGTTCCACACGTTTTTTACGAAACAGTTTTAAAAAAAATATTCTACGAGAATGATCTTTACATGTAAGATTATTATCTGAAATATTCTGTGCGCATTCCAATGCAATTGGGATATGAACAGTGCATAGATCAGCATATTTTTGTGTCATTTCAATCGTTTTGTGAATGGAAGGCAAAGTATGGTTAAGAGCACATTTTTGGCACTCTCCTGAGATCAATTTAATTTCCGATGCCCCTTTTGCAAGGGAAAGAAGAAGCAAAGAAGGCTCAAGCCGTGCAAGGCATTTGAGAGAAATTGCGCCTTCACGCTTCTTTTCAGATTCTTTACATGTAAAGATAATTTTCGCATTCAAAACAGCCCTAGAGATAATTTCTTCTTCGAGTTGTGCATCGCTTGGCGTTAGAGCTTCGATAGCTCCCATAGGACAAGCACTCTCACACGCTCCACATTGCAGGCAAAGCGCAGCATCGTAAATGGGATGATTCAGCGTGAGCGTTATGGCACCTGTTGGACACGCTTCACTGCAACATTGGCACGTTGAGGCTTTATGCAAATAGCATGTACACTGCTCTTGCGCAATGCTTACCCCTGTATTTTCTAGTGTATTGTCTCTTATCATTGCATTTTGCCTTAGAGGTGCTTATCGTTTTTTTGACTAAAAAAAGGAAATTTGATGGCACTCATCGGACACACATCCGCACAGTCACGACACTTTGTACACCTCGAAAGGGTTGAAGCCTTGGCTGGTTCATGCAGATCAATCGCTTCATTGCAGACACTTTTGCACAGCTTACACTCAATCCCTTTACTGGTTTGCATACACACCTTTTGATCAATTTTAGGTCGCATGAAAATATTTAAACGGCTTACCAAAGAGATCAATGCGCCTAAAGGACAAAATTTGCTGCAGGAGTAACGGTAAAATACCAGCTCTAACACCAAAATGACAGGGAAAATTAGAAGCGACCATGTTGGTTCATTAAACTGTATCAATCGCCAAGCGCCAATCAATACAGCAAAGGTCAACCCCACAGGACAAATCAAACAAAAGACAGGAAACCCAAAAACAAAACTTGAAGCCAAAGCTCCGCCTAATACAAAATAACTGGAATCTGCCGTCTTTGAAGTTTGTTGAGAGGAAGCGTGAACTTCTTTTTCCGCATGGTTTATTTTTGAATTATTTTTAGGAAACCATTTGCGAAACAAAGGAACAGGGCACGCCCAAGCACAAAAAATACGACCAAAAAGGATGGTAATCAGCACAAATACTGCCAAGGAAATCAGTACTTGAGGTAAGAATGTTTTGCTGGCTAATTGCGCTTCAAGTGAGCCTAAAGGACAAATGGCGGAGATCGTTTTATATCCAAAAGCAGAAATAGTTCCCGTGCCTGTGTGAAAAGCCAAACCTATGATCACCAACAGGACAAATGCTAAAATCGTCAGGGTACGAAGGGTTGATGCCTTAATTTTTTTCATACGATTGCCTCTTTTACTATGGGTCTCACTTCGATACCACGCAGTGTTCCGCCGATGTACGATCTTAAAACAAGGGATGGGCATATTTTTTCACAGACGCCACATCCATTGCATTTGTCGGCATCAATGATAGGTCTTTTTTGATCATCTAGCGAAATCGCTTTATACTCGCATGCTTCAAAGCAGAGCGTACAGCCGCCATAATTGAGGGCAATGCAGGTGTCGGTGAGGGTTGCTATCCCTATTTTGACCGTTTGTTTATCAAAAGGTTCTAGGGCTTGTGTGGGACAGACCTCAACACATTGGTTACAAAAATCACAAAACCCGAGATGAAACTTCATCACAGGCGTTCGCGCATTGATAAACCCCTCTTCAATGGGAGTAACACCAATGACAGACGTGTGGCACACACTTCTACAGCGATCGCATTTGATACATTTCGCCCTAAACGCATCTTCATTTTGCCCTCCTGGAGGACGAAGCAGCTTTTGTGTTTTACTCTGTGCTCCAACAAACCCAAGACCAAGCATGACGACAATACCAGCACTTGAAGAGAGAAATTGACGACGCTGAGAGCTTTTTGAAGCTTTTGTGGTATTTTTTTCCGTATACAATTCATTCTGTTTCATTATGGTTTTACTCTTTTCTTAGAATACATCACGCTTCATTCTAAAAGATCGATTACGATGCATCTTCTGCGCTATTTTCGATACCCATTTCATTATTGCTTAACACCATCGTTTCGCTCAAATAATGGATCATTTGCGTATCCAAGTCTAAATATCCATGGGTTATTTTGCCAATCGCTTTGTAGAAATCAACGTGTGAGCATTTTTGAATGTCGGCACAAAATTCGGGCATCCAATTGAGCAGATGGTGTTCTAAAAAATCTTTTTGTATCTGAAGTGACACAGCAGCCGCAGACCAATCATTTAAAACTATAGCCTCTTTGGCTTCATGGCATAAATACGCCATAAATTCCAGCTCAAGACCGATATGATCCTCAGGAATATCCAAAGCTTCATCTTTATCCAAACCTTTCTCACGGTAAATGGCAAGTACCTTATCTCTGGCATCTTGCATAATGAGTCGCTCAGGACTGGTGTACACAGACTCATACGGATACGCAACCGTACCATCCGCAATGCCAGCACCTAAAAAAACAGCCGCATAGTCAACAGCAAGTTCTGTTAATATGTCTATTTTTGTTTGTTTAAAATAGTCCTCAAACAATTGGTATCCCTCTGCCAGTTCACTTTCACTGCCGCTACATTCTTTTGAAAATTGCATGTGTGACATGTGATCTAACAATGTTTTGTCTACTTCGAGCTTGTATATCCGACCCAAAAATTGGTACATATTTTCGCGATTTTCCATTAAGGTTATAGTTTCAGTTAATTGATTCATCTGTTATCCAATTTTAATAAAGTTATAAAGCGATGTTAAACGAATGAGAGAGGCTAAAACCTCTCTCATCATCCCTCATTTAGAAAAACTGCCAAACCGTAGAGCCCAAATTAAACATCAGCACTCTAAAGGCGGCGGCTCCTATAAAAACACACACCAATCCAAGCGTTGCTGACATTACGGGAGCGACACTCTCTTTCTTAAGCGTGGTTAAGCCAAAAGGGATCAAAAGCCCAATAATGACGATTCCACCCCAAAATAGAGCAGAAAATCCTCCCATCAAAACCTGCGTGGCTGATCTACTGACATCACTGTAAGGGGCATTGGATAAGGCGACTAAATAAGCGACCATTAAAACAGCTTGAATAACCAATAATCCTTGCGTAAGCAATTTTAACTGAGTCACCAAATGCTCACTAGGGCTTACAACCAATATCCTATACGCAAAGCAGCCTAAAACAGCCGCTGAACCCAAATAAGCAAAAGGTAAAACCAGCGTATCCCACGCTGGACGAGAAGCCATAACATACGAATCCCCTACCGCAAACGCAAGGATCACCGCAGGAATGGCGCCGATCAATGTGATCAGTTTAAGATTTTGATGCGATGCATTGCGTTTGAGCGCAAAAATATATGCCAACACACAAATGCCTGTAATCGCAATCATAGAAGACTCAATGAAAATACCAGAGGTTGGATGACTAAAGGCTCCAAAAATTCTCTCTGGATGACCTAAGTGTAATACACTGGATAAGCCACCAAGTGCTAATGCGACAAGCACTGCGATAGCGCCACGCCATCGTACTTGTGGATTGATACTAAACCATTCATTAATGGCTAATGCAACAAACAATCCACACCCTAAGTCAACAAACGATGTAAAAAAGACTAATGACCATTCGCTACCCATGTTGTTTATCTCCCTTTCGTCCAGATTGATTACTATTTCTCCACGTCTCTTTGGGTGGAGTTGCTTGCCATGTAGCTGTCTTGCGGTGCAAGATATATTTCACAGAAGGGTGGTTACCACTATCGGGTAAGGTATGAATATTATCACTTCCCGCTTCTCTTAATACTTGTGAAATATGACTGTTTGGATCCTCAATGTCTCCAAATGTTCGCGCTTTAGAACAACAGACTTTCACACAAGCAGGTTCTTCGCCAATGGCTTGAAGGTGTCCGCACAATGTGCATTTTTCAACAACTTTTTGAGCTTCATTGAAAGAACGTGCACCATAAGGACATGCCATCATGCAGTATTTACAGCCAATGCACAGCTCTTTATTCACAAGCACCGTACCATCAGCCGCTTTATATGCGGCACCTGTTGGACAGACCCCCACACACGGGGCGTCATAGCATTGTTGGCAGATGGTTGGCAGAAAATACTGTTCAATATCAGGGAACGTTCCTGTTGGTCCAATCGTCAACACTTTATTGTAATAAACACCTAGCGCAACGTCATTCTCCATCTTACATGCAATTTCGCACGAGTAACAGCCGATGCAGCGGTCTAGGTCAATAACCATTGTATTTTTCATATGTAAATTCCTTTGTTAAAGTTACAGAACCACAGTTTTGGTTGCATCCGTTGGCTCAGGAAGCCACGGTTTGAAATCTTCTGGTTTTTGCCAAATACCTTTTGGTGCGCTATCCGCTTTAGAAATCTTGACTTGATAGCCACGCAACGTATACGTTCCAAACATGTCATTGTAAGGACCTGTGTATTTGGAGAGAACATTCACATTCATCTCTTTCCACCCTTTTGTAGGGCTATCAAGGGTTTCAGGATTCCAAAAACGCTCCATGTAAACCGTATTAGGTGGGATTCCCTCCGTGACACGTGCTTTGGCTTGTATCTTTCCACGAAGTGATTCAACCCAAACCCAATCACCTTGTGCTACACCGTATTTTTTAGCCGCAATTGGGTTAACCCAAATCTCAGCTACAGGAAAAATCTCACGAAGAAATGGGCTATTGCGCAATGTTCCGTGATGGTAGATTGGTAAACGTCCATTGGTCATTACCAGTGGGTACTCTTTTCCAGTTTCAGATTTTGGATTTTCAGGCGGCTCCATGTAGTAGGGAAGCGGATCGTAATCTTTGGAAGATGGCGGAAGATCATACGTTGTCCAAGGACGACCTGTGCGACCAAGTGTAATAAAGCTCTCACCATACACTTCACATTTTTTAGAAGGTGTTCCAAAACCTTTTGGTTTCCCTGTTTTTGGATCAATCTCTTTATAAATGTAATAGCGTCTCCACTCATTATAAGGAACATAATCAAAAGGAACTTTGGCTTTGTACTCTGACCATGTCATGCCAAAGTATTTACTCCAGCCATCCAATTGCTCTTCATAGGTGTTGTAGTAAGGAAGCTCAGGCGCTGTCTCTTTAGGATCAAAGGCTCGCTTACATGATTCATGTCCAAGCTCACCACATTTTTTCGCCAGTCTTGCCCAAAAGAAACTCTCATTACAAGTCTCCCAAAGGTGCGTAACGGCTTGTCGTGCAAACATACGGTTGTGAGAACTGACAATAAAATCAGACTCTAACCATTCATTCATAGGAAGAAGATAATCAGCATAAGCAGAGAATGACGTAGGATAGACAAAAGCATGAACGACTAAATCCAACTGTTTTAACCCTTCAATCCATTTAGCAGCGTCCGCAACCACAGCAAGTTTATTGCCAGAACGCTCAATCCACGCATGAATGCCATAAGGTTTGCGTGTTGTCATCGCTTCCAACAAAGGACCAGGTTGTGCAACCCACCACCTTAGCATTCCCTTATGCTCGATACCTCCCAAACGTTTGCGTAACTGCTCTTCTGGAAGGAATTTTTTCAACATCGTGGTACGAAGATCACCGATTCCACCCCCAGCGTAACGTTGTAAAGCCGTACCTGGTTTTTCAACATTTCCCATAAGCATATCAAGTGCTGCTGTACACATAGGTGCTTGCGCCGAATTCACATTGTGATCGGTTGCAACCCCTAGCGCAATACTTGAAGGAGTGTTTTTGGCATAAAGATTGATCGCTTTTTCAATTTTATAAGCTTCCAAGCCACACTCTTCCGCTGCTTTTGCAATGGTAAACGGCTCTACACGCTCTTTGAGAAGGCTAAAACCTGTTTTACATGTAATACCATCAACGCTAAAAGCACCTTCTAACGCAGGATCTAAATTATCATCCCATGGATACGCAATTGGCTTAGCTGCATTGGTTTTTTTATCCCAAATAACAAAGGTATCTGCACGTCCACCGACCATAAGATCACTCTCGCGAAGTAACATTTTTGTTTTGGTATTGACAAGGTAAGGAAGATTTGTCCATTTCATGACAAAATCAAGGTCATACAAGTTTTTTTCAATAATATACTTGATCCATGCCATCATCAATGCGACATCAGTTCCTGGACGAATCGGCAACCAGATATCTGCCTTAGCCGCATCAGGTGTAAAACGTGGATCAATAACAATGGTTTGAACACCACGCGCACGAAGTTCCACTAAAGCACGCCCTGCTTGAGAAGGTCCACTATACGATGGGTCTGTTCCCCACAACACGAATGTTTTCATCTTGATGTCGTTGTAAAAATAGGCTTCGATACAGTTAGAATCTCCTAAGCTTGTATTTCCAGCAGGTCCACCACCGTACATCATTTGATAAACCATTTGACGAGGCATATAACATTGTGAAGCTCCTGGTTCAAACCAATTGGGTGTGCCAAAAACATCGCAAAAACGACAACAGCTGAGGAAGTTTGGATTTCCGCCACCGCCAGTGCTTCCCATGACCGCTTCTGCACCATATTTTTCACGGATTTCCATCAATTTTTTAGCAATGTCATCCAATGCTTCATCCCAAGTGACACGCATCCATTTATTTTCACCACGAGCACCCATACGCTTCATTGGGTATTTATTGCGTTGAGGATGATACAGTGCTGTAATCCCAGATAAACCCTTAACACATAAAGCGCCTTCACTTCTCTCAAAGTCAGGATCGCCTTCAAGCTTAATAACGCGACCATCTCTCACATGTGCTAAAACACCACAATCGGCAGTACAGCTACGACAGTTCGTCTTCATAATTTTTGTTCCGGTACGTTCTTTGGTCATTGCAGTTTCACTGGCTGCATTCGCCCGTGGGACAAGCCCACCTGACCACGAACTGCTCAGCGCACCAAAGGCACCTATAACAGCAGTCGTCTTGAGAAAATCTCTTCTCCCGAGCGCTGGTTGTTCTATTTTTTCCATAAATTTCTCCTTATAGGGTCAATCATTAGGAATGAAGATTGGCTGTATGCGTATACGATGATCCATTTTCGCTCACCGCGTTCATACCCATACGCGTCGTTTGCCATTTGTCTCTCCACTCCAAACCGCCGGCATTTTCAAGTGTCTCAATGAAATAGTTTGCATAAATTTTCGGACTTTCAAGAATTGGATTGCCTCGTAACATTACCTCAATTTCTGCTCTGGTTTTAGGAGAAGCACATGTGCCTAAAATTTGCCAATAGATGCTAACATAGGCAGGTTCTTGCATGAATAATGTGGCTATCTTATCGCCACTCTTTTCTTTATCAAGTACCGCCTTTCCTGCTATCGTCGTACGGAACATACGCTCTTTTCCTTCCCTACCCGCTAAAACCACTTCCTCTATTCCATCACACGCAATCAACCATGAGAGCAATAGTGAAACAGGCTGCAAAGAACCCTTCATCTCAGGATAAGAGCATACTTCTTCAGCTATATCAACTGACGAGTGTGTTGCTTGGCAGAATGCAAGCATCTTATAAAGAACGGTCCTATAGGCAGGTTCGGAAACTATTCTTTGATGAATTTTTGCCATAGCTTCTTCTAAGCTTTGTAACGAGACCTTTTGAGTCATATCCATTTTCAATCCTTTACCTATCAAATCTAAATTCACCCTATTAACACGTTTACCCAAGAATCCTCTGGTCATAAGATTCTTTTACAAACAGATACAATAATGGTATGTTTCTGTTTAGATTTATCGATTCATCTGTGTCATTATATGCTTCATTGCCACCTTTTGTCAAGACATATTTTATTAATTTATTATTCTTTTAATATCTCTTATAGTTTGCTATGTCAATTTTTATATAAAAATAGATTACTTATTTTGTGAAATACTTCTCTAAAGTATTTAATATTTAAAATTAATCATTTATTTTTAGTAATTTTCAACAATTTAGTGCTAGAATAACCGTAATATATAATTTTATATAATGATAATTCTGTTTTTGGATTGCGTGCTAGAGAAGTATTTAAAATTATTAAAAGTTTGGTAAGATTGTTCAAGAGATCTTGTTTTTAAAGTGTTTTACATGTAATGTTTTATCATTAATGTTGTTGGCACGTTAAAGTGAACTGTATAGGGGAGTTATTATGAGTAGAAAGCGTTCATCTTTTACGACTGAGTTTAAAACACAGGTTGTGCTTGAAGCACTTAAAGGGGAACTAACCATTCCGCAATTAGCCACTAAATATGCTATTACATCTAAAAATATTCTCAATTGGAAACAACTTTTTTTAGACAATGCTACGCTTGCTTTTGAAGCGACTGACTCAACCAAATCGTCCAAAGCCGAACTTGCCAAGCTCAAAAAAGAGAATGAAAAACTCAACGCTAAACTCACGAATGTAGCTTCCCAAAGGGATGCGGCGATCACGAAACTTCAAGGACTCGATGTCGCTGTTAAAAAGAAGCTCATCGATACACACTACAGCAAGCTCTCGATTGCTAGGCAATGTGAAATTATCAATCTGAATCGCACTTCTCTTTATTATGCACCCAAACAAACCGATGACAAAGACGCAAAAATCATCAATCGAATTCAGGAAATTCATACAACCATCTCCTCCGCTTACGGTTACCGTATGATGCATCAGCAACTGATTAAAGAGGGGTATCGTATTGGTGTCAATAAAGTACACAAGCTTATGAAGATGATGAAACTACACGCCAAGCAGAAACAGGATGATCAAAACAAGATTCATCCCTATCTCTTACACGATCTTTCCCTTGCAAAACCAACTAAATTATAGTTTACATGTAAACCTGTACTGATCGCATAACGCCTAGCTAATCAATAAATAATCTAAGGCAATGATCTCACGCTGTTTTTTCTCTAACGTATGGCTTCGCGCATTCATCAACCTTCTGTTATGCGCGATCGATAAACTTTGCAATGTACGACACACCACATCTCGCTCCGTCGTAACTTTTTCAACCATAACTGTTAATTTTTTATTCTCTTTAACATACGTTTCAACCCTTCGTTTTAATGCTTTTTTCGATCTTTGCGTCTCAAATATCTCTGAAGCATTGGCTAAGAATTGTTGTTTCCACATCGAAAGATTTTCAACAGTTGTTCCATATTGGGTGGCAATCTCTATGAGGTTAGGTTTTCCGTGTAACAATTCAAGAACAATTTTTGTCTTTAGTTCAGTGCTAAAGGTTATGGGTGATTGATTCATAAATTCCTCCTTTATCCATTTGGAAATTATTCAATTACCCCAATCTTAACACTAAAGCATCCAATAAGCAGTAAATGGTTGGTAACAATTCAAAATAGTTACCTATTTGTATATTTTACGTTTATTTATGTTCTGGTAATTTGCGCTATCCTCTTTACGATCGGATAAAAATGCTCAAAATTCCTCTAAAATACTTTAATGTGGCATTTGAAAAATCGTCTTGTATTTTTGAGATGAATGATTTATTTTAAAAAAAATTGAATTTATTTTTTTAGTTTTATAACTTTAGAGGTATAATAAGCCCATGATAAAAATTTTACTGATTGAAGATGATGTCGAATTAGCACGGCTCCTTCAACGCATACTTTTAACAGAAGAAGTCGAAACAGTGATGGCTTTTAATCCTGTTGATGGGTTAAAAATCCTTGAGCATGAGACATTTGATGCCCTTGTATTGGATCTTTCTCTACCTCAAATTGATGGCTTAGATGTCTGTCGCACCGTGAGGGCATCGTTTCCAGATCTTCCCATTATTATCTCATCTGCAAGGTCAGATACCGTCGATAAAATCATTGGTTTTGAATTAGGGGCAGATGACTATCTTCCAAAGCCTTATGAGCCAATAGAATTAGCTTTTAGATTACGCGCTATTTTACGAAGAGGCATTCAAGTAAAAACATCTTCGGAAGTTTTTAGTATTGATGAAAAACAACATGTTATCAAACGCAATAATCGTGAATTGAACCTCACAAAAGCTGAATATGATATTATGGCTTTTATGCTTGACAAAGAAGGTTTTGTTATCTCACGTGAAGAGCTTTTGCTCAATATCAATTCGATTAAATTTCAAAGTGGACTTAAAAGTATTGATGTTATTATTGGACGAATTCGTCAAAAAATAGGCGATGATCCCAAAAATCCTCATTCGATCCTCTCTGTCAGAGGGGTAGGGTATAAATTTATCAATGCGTAATATTTCAATTATTAAACTTATCTCCTTTTTTTTTATTTTGGCACTTGTCGTTATTAATATCTCTTTTACCATTGAATACAACAGGCAAATTAAAGACTTAAACTACTTTACCTTTCAACGTTTTATGATGGGAATGCGCACCATTGGAGAAGAGCCTCAAAATAAAGATGATCTGCTTGCAGAGCTTGGGATTAAATTAAGCGATACTCCAAAAAATGAGATCCGCACAAACGGCAAAAAACTTCTTGAAGATTCGTATTGCGATATGATTTTGTATCACAATACACTCTATTTTGTCCCACGAGATCCCCCTCCTCCTAAAAAGTCTATGGTTAAAATCATGCTATTAGCAGGCATTGCTCCAAAGTCTGATGAAGAAGTGATTTCAATGGATGATAGGCCCGCTCTTGAAAATCTAGAAAACTTTTCACTCAATCGTTTATGGATTTTATGGGGAACCATGAATGTCGTAACCGTGATCTTTTTTATTATTGTCTTACGCAAGCTATTACGACTCCGTAATTTAAAAAGTGCTATTCGCGCATTTGGTGATCAAACCACCTTTCAAGAAATTCCCGTAGATAGCAAAGATGAATTGGGAGAAATTGCGGCTGAATTTAATTTTGCTATGAAAAAAATTCACCTCTTGAAAGAATCTCGAACGCTCTTTTTGCGCAATATTTTACATGAGCTTAGAACACCTGTTATGAAAGGAAAAATCCTCGCAAGCATTATTAAAGATGACGAGTTTAAAGGACAGCTTAGGCAGATCTTTATTCGACAAGAGGTGCTTTTAGGCGAAATGGTCAAAGTTGAAAAATTGGCTTCGAATGAATGGATATTATCAACCAAAGAGTACCGCTTGGTGGATATTTTAGACCATGCAATTGACCTTCTTTTGATACACGATACAAAGCGCATCTGTATTAATGCCGAAGATACGACACCTATTCTTATGGCTGATTTTGAGCTTTTAGCCACGGCTATTAAAAACTTACTTGATAATGCACTCAAATATTCTAAAAATGACGTTATTGTTGATATATGTCCCGATCATATTAGTATCTGCAGTGATGGTGAAAAAATTCCTGAACAACGCTTAGATTTTACACGAGCATTTAACCGTGATATAGAAAGTACCAGTATTGGTTTGGGGCTTGGACTTTATATCGCCAACAGTATTATTTTAAAACACTCATTTGATCTTCTTTATCATCATGAAAATGGGAAAAACTATTTTCGCATCTTTTTTCAGCCTATCTCGCATAAGCCATACGAAGAAATTTCAGATGTACCTGAAAATCTTAT
This sequence comes from Sulfurospirillum halorespirans DSM 13726, assembly GCF_001723605.1. Lineage (NCBI taxonomy): Bacteria > Pseudomonadati > Campylobacterota > Epsilonproteobacteria > Campylobacterales > Sulfurospirillaceae > Sulfurospirillum > Sulfurospirillum halorespirans. Next base: position 2,807,813 of record NZ_CP017111.1, read on the forward strand.
ACATTAATATCATTTGGAAACACTATGCAAAAAATCTATCTTGCAGGGCCTGAAGTTTTTTTACCCAATGCTTTAGAAATCGGTACTGCACATAAACTCCTTTGTAAGAAATACGGCTTTGAGGGTCTTTTCCCACTTGATAATTCCATTACAGGAAATAATCCCAAAGAGATAGCCGAAGCAATTCGGCAGGCGAATCAGAGGATGATCTGTGCGTGCGATACCGTCATCGCCAATCTTTCTCCGTTTAGAGGGCCAGAGCCTGATAGTGGGACGGTTTGGGAAGTGGGTTTTGCTGAGGGACTTGGTAAAAACATTGTGGCTTATTCGACGGATCTGCGCACGCTCAAAGAAAAAACGCAATCCATTCTTGATTTAGGGGATTCTAATTGCGATGCTTTGGGTATGGCGATTGAAGATTTTGGACTCACCCACAATCTGATGTTTTCGCATACCGTGGTTGCTGAGAACTTTGAAGCATGCCTGCAATACCTTCAAATAAAGATTAATACAATCTAAAAAATATAGTTAATTTAGCCATTGTCTTTGTTGTTAAAGCTTACTGGAATAGAGTAACCAAAGAGATAATTATTATCTTTTAACTCTATCAAGAAAGGTGCAAAAATGGCATATTCTAGACCTACGTACAAACCGCGTTATGAAAACTTTATTGGTGGCGAATGGGTTCCACCTCTTAATGGTGAATATTTTGACAACCTCTCACCCGTTGATGGTGAACTTTTAACGAAAATCCCACGCTCTTCAGAAGCGGATGTTGATGCAGCCGTTGCTGCGGGTGTTAAAGCATTTGAAACATACAGACACACTTCGGTCATCGAGCGAAGTACCCTTTTAAATAAAATTGCCGACAAAATTGAAGCCAACCTCGAAGCACTCGCTATTGCTGAGACGCTTGATAACGGTAAAGCCGTTCGCGAAACATTAGCGGCGGATGTTCCTTTAGTGATCGATCATTTTAGATACTTTGCTTCGGTTATTCGTGGCGAAGCAGGAACCGTGGCAGATCTTGATGAAAATACGATTTCTCAAGAGATTCACGAACCTTTGGGTGTTGTAGCGCAAATCATTCCATGGAACTTTCCTCTCTTGATGGCAGCATGGAAGATCGCTCCTGCAATTGCTGCTGGAAACTGCGTTGTTTTAAAACCAGCGAGTGCAACCCCAATGTCAATCCTCCTATTAATGGAAACTATCCAAGATGTGTTACCAAAAGGCGTGGTCAATATCATTAACGGTGCAGGTGGAAAAATCGGTAAACACCTCTCGACCCATCCTGACATCAAAAAAGTAGGCTTTACAGGTGAGACGACGACCGGTCAGCTCATCATGCAGTATGCAACCGAAAACATTATCCCTTCTACGCTCGAACTCGGTGGTAAATCGCCTAACGTCTTCTTTGAATCCATTATGGCAAAAGACGATGAATTTTTTGACAAAGCGATCGAAGGACTGGTACTCTTTGCCTTTAACAGTGGCGAAGTCTGCACATGCCCTTCACGTGCGCTTATTCAAGAGTCCATCTATGAGCCGTTTATGAAACGTGTTTTAGAGCGCGTTAAAGCGATTACCCAAGAAAATCCTCTTGATCCAACGACCAAAATGGGAGCACAAGCTTCGGTCAATCAAAAAGAGAAAATCTTAGACTACATTCGCATCGGTAAAGAAGAAGGGGCAGAGTGCCTCATTGGTGGCGAAGAGTACAAAAACAAAACCTTCCCAAAAGGCAATTACATCCAACCGACTATCTTCAAAGGTCACAATAAAATGCGCATCTTCCAAGAAGAAATTTTTGGACCCGTTCTTTGTGTAACAACGTTCAAAGATGAAGCCGAAGCGCTTGCCATTGCCAATGACACGATTTATGGTTTAGGCTCTGGTGTTTGGTCAAGAGACGCGCATCAACTCCACAGCATGTCACGGGGCATTGAAGCCGGACGTGTGTGGGTAAACTGCTACCATCTCTACCCATCACATGCCTCTTTTGGTGGCTATAAAAAATCAGGTATCGGTCGTGAAACACACATGATGATGCTTAATGCTTATAGACACACCAAAAATATCTTGACGTCTTACAATAAAAATAAACTTGGATTTTTCTAGACTGCACTAACGCATGGGCATCAAAGCCCATGCACCTTTTTTTGAAAGGAGCTCAAATGAGCATCCATCGTCTGAGTGCGACAGCTGAAGCGCTTAAAGTCATCGAAATGCTTAAAAAAGAGTACGGCGAACTTGTTTTCAATCAAAGTGGTGGCTGTTGCGATGGCACGGCACCGATGTGTTATGAAAAAAAAGATTTTCACGTTCCTTCGCGTAATGTCAAAATGGGTGAAGTCGGTGGCTGTGAGTTTTTCATCGACAAAGATCAATTTGAATACTTTCGTTACTCTCAAATCGTCTTAGATGTTAAAGAAGAAAAAGCCGCGTTTGGCAACTCTTTTTCATTGGAAATAGATGAAGGGTATCAGTTTATCACACGTTCGCGTATTTTTAGCGATGAAGAAAACAAGCTCTTGAGAGAACAGGAGAAGTGAAATTCACTTCTCCACTTTTTTAGAGCTTCTCTTTGAAATCAATGGTAGTAACATTGAGATTATCAAGCGTAATAACCGTTAATCGATCCTCTTTTTTAGGAAAATATGCCACATCTTTTTCATTTTCCAAAAGCCCTATGGCATAAGGATATTTCTTAAACTTTGGCATCATGAACATACTCATCACCAAGCTTGGAACAGCCGTTGCATCCATAAGATAAAGCGCACTGTTTTCGCTTAAGTAATTGGGATTAGCCTCTAAAAAAGCTTTCATCACATCGCCTTGGGATTTGGTGTAAGCGATGATAATCTGCTTGGTTTGCGGTGTAACGCTCATTGTTTTTTCAAACTGATCTTTAATCGCAGGCGCTTGAATAGGCGAGCCCTCTTTCAAGGTGTCAGCAAAGAGTCCGAAAGGCAGAATGAACGCAATGAGGAGTAGAAGTTTTTTCATAGAATTCCTTTATTGATAATTATTCTCTGATTGTATCTTTTCAAAGTAAATAGCAGATTAACAAAAATTGATCAATCTTCTCAGTAAAGTTTGAAAAAAGCATGCTATACTTTATTCACATTAGACGCTTAACATGTAAAAGGAATTTCCATGAAAATTGCTGTGATTACCCCTCTTTTTTCGCGCTCGCTTGAGCTGATGAACGAGCTTGCATTTCATTTCCCAGAGGTCAAACACAATGCCGACAACACGCTTAAAACCAAGGAAGATATGATCGCTTTTTTACACGATGTTGATGGGGCAATCGTTGGACGTGAAGAGATAGACGATGAAATCCTAAGTGCGTGTCCAAAACTCAAAATCCTCTCACGTTACGGTGTTGGACTGGACAATCTTGACCTTGACGCGATGAAAAAGAGAAATGTAAAACTGGGTTGGAGTGGCGGAACAAACAGCAATTCGGTCGCCGAAATCACGCTTTCGTTGATGCTCTCGCTCATTCGCAATCTGCACATTGCAACGACCCTTTTAAAACAGCACACGTGGAAAGTCAATGGCGGAAGTGAACTCAGTGGCAAAACGATCGGTCTTTTTGGCTTTGGCAACATCGCTAAGCGTCTGGTTGAGCTTTTGAGCCCTTTTCACTGCAAAATTCTTGTCTGCAACCGTACGCATGATGAAGCTGAAGCTCAAAAGTATGGCATCACGTTTGCAACGAAAGAGCGCATTTTAGAAGAAGCGGACATCATCTCCATTCATCTGCCACTCACGCCTACGAGTCAAAACCTCTTCTCAACCGAAGCATTTAAAACGATGAAAAAAAGTGCGTTTATCATCAACACGGCGCGCGGTGGCATTATTGATGAAGAGGCACTCAAAGTGGCGCTCAAAAGTGGTGAAATCGCAGGAGCAGGACTGGAAGCATTTGAGGTAGAGCCTACGCAAAACTGGGAGCTGATCGACCTTCCAAACCTTGTCTGCACACCGCATCTTGGGGGAAATTCTAAAGAGAGCATTTTAGCGATGGGCTACGCCTGCATCGATCATCTCAAGAATATGAAATAAGTTATCAGAATTTTATTCTTTTTAGGTACAATAAAACCGATTTTGTGTTAGTAGGGAAGAAATGGAAGAGTCATTCAGTCACGCCGAAAAAATAATTGATCAATTTTTAACAGAGTTCGATCCAAATCGTTACCTCTTTTTGGATGTGCTTTACCGTTTTGAAGAAGAGGATCTTGAGCCGATTATCTCTGCGCTTTCCCATTGTAAGCTCCCCAAGCGTTATGCTTCGTATATCGATGTTTTACACGAAAAATTTGCCAACAAAGTCGATCTGAATGCCTCGGATCTTTTTATCTGCACAGATGATGAAATCTACATCAAACGTTATTTTCAAGTTGAGATACCCGAAAACAGTGCAGATCGTAGAGCGTGCGGCATTCCAAATGAAACGCTTGCTGGCTATAAAAAGCAGTATTTTCCGAACAATGAATACAAAGAGCGTTTATTGACCCTGCTCCCTTTTGCCATCAACAGTACCCTCAACGTCAAGAAAATCAACCCGATGGAGTTTAAAACACTCTTCATTCCAACCTTCGTCAACCTAGCAGACATCGTGATCATCGAATCAACGGAGATAGAAGATTTGCGAAGCATTCGTGGGCTGAGTTTTTTTATTTTGCGCGAAATATTTGAAGATTTGATGCTTCTCGTCGCTGAAGATATTTTGTTGCACTTTTCCAACCAAGAGAAAAAGGCGATCGATTTTCTAAGTCACTTTGGTATTCACGAAACCATCGATGCGAAGGGAAACCGTTACAAGCCAAATCCTATCTTAGATGAGAGCAAACGGGCTTGGAATATGACGACGATTCGCTCCACGATGATTCAATTTAAAAAGTCCAAACAGACACTTTACGATAGACGCAACGATATTGCCATTATCAAGAAAAAACTCGACCAACTCCATAGCGAATCCAAAGAGATCAGCCAACAGATCAAAAAAGAGCATCTTGGGCTCAAAGATGTCGAAGAAAAAGCCGATCAAACGCGCACAACGCTTGAAAGACTTGAAACAAACGATGCCAAAGAGGTGAAGTTTTTAGAAGATGGCGAGGAGAAAAATTTTGATCGCAGAAGTTTAATGGCACAACTTTACCGAAAAGAAGACTCGATTTTAAACCAAAGAACACGTCACCAAAAAGCACTCAAAGAGCTCGACCTAGCCCTTGCCAATAAGCAAAAAGAGATCTACGTCTGGGAACGACGCTTTGGTGAAACCGAAAAATCGCTTGTCATCCTCGAATCCCAAGGACACCCTATTGATGGGCAATACGAGCGCATTCGAAGAGCGCTTGCTAAAACGCTCTCGCAAAGGTAATACGCTAAGCCGATAGCTTTTGTTTGATCTTCTCAAAAGTCTCTTCGTCGATCTCACCACGGGCAAAACGCTTTCGGGCTATCTCCAACGCTTCGTCTTCTTTCTCATGATGATGGCAAGACGATTTGCCCCCTCGCATCATCATAAAGAGCACTAAAATCACCATCGGAAATATAATCATCCACGGCATAAAAAACCCATGCCCCATCCATTCATATCCATACATTTTGACTCCTTTGCATCAAGTTACCCTATTGTAATCCTTTTGTGTGAACAACGTGTTAACTCTTTCAATTTTCTCAAAGTGTCATTAAACTATAATATCCTACCCCATAGGATAGGATATATCATGTCGCAACATCTTTCACACGAAGATATACTCAAACGCCTCAAACGAGCCGATGGACACCTTAAAAGCATCATGACGATGATCGAGAACGAACGTAACTGCGCTGAGATAGCCCAACAACTTCATGCCGTAGAAAAAGCCATCGCCAATGCTAAAAAATTACTCATCCATGACCACATCGACCATTGTCTCGATAGTGCCGCAAAAGATGGCACACTCAGTTCCGACGATGTTATCAAAGAGTTTAAACAAATAACCAAATACTTATAACAAGGCAACACATGACAGACATCGCCTCAATCATTCAAAGCAGTTCAGGCAATGCGTGGCTCTTTCTTCCCAGTGCCATTCTTCTTGGCGCACTGCATGGACTAGAGCCAGGGCACTCTAAAACGATGATGGCGGCATTCATCATCGCGATTAAAGGAACGGTCAAACAGTCTATTATGCTAGGTATTGCAGCGACACTTTCGCATACTGCAGTGGTTTGGGCTATTGCACTTTTGGGTATGAGTTTTGGTTCTCGCTTTGCAACAGAAGCAGTCGAGCCGTATCTTGAAGTTGTTTCGGGTTGTATTATGGTAGGCATCGCACTGTGGACACTCTGGCAAACACGTAAAAATGAGCGTGCCTGCTTTAGCTCTCATGAGCATGACGACTATCATCATTCGCATGACCACGACCACGAAGAGCATCATCACCACAGCAAAGAAGAGATCATTTTTGAAGAGCTTGGAAGTTGCAATGACCCGCATGAACTCGCACATGCCAAAGATATCAAAAAGCGCTTTTCAAACAAAGAGGTGACCAACTGGCAGATATTACTCTTCGGGCTAACAGGCGGTCTTATCCCCTGCCCTGCATCGATTACGGTGCTTCTCATCTGTTTACAACTCAAACAGTTTACGCTCGGTGTTGCGCTTGTGTTAGCTTTTAGTGTTGGATTAGCGCTTACATTGGTGTTATCGGGCGTGATTGCAGCTCTTAGCATGCGCCATCTCTCACAAAAATGGAATGGCTTTGGGGAGATTGCTAAAAAAGCACCTTATGTTTCAAGTGGGCTTATTTTGCTTGTTGGCTTGTATATCGGCTATCAGGGATTACGCCATCTTCTCTAAGTGATCTTTACATGTAAATGTTTACACCTCTTTGAGGCTGAGGCTCACTTTGCCTTTTTCTTTGTCGACTTCGATGACACGAATGCGCGTTAACTGCTGATTGATGCTCAAAACTTCGAGCGGATGGGCGATGCGCTTGTCGCTCATTTGCGAAATGTGAATCAGACCATCGTTTTTCAGTCCAATGTCCACAAATGCCCCAAAATCAGCGATATTGCGTACTACTCCCGAGACGATAGAACCCTCATTCAGTTCGCTAATATCCGTCAAATCGGAGCGAAAGGCAATCGGCGGCAAGCTCTCTCTGGGGTCAAACCCAGGTTTTAAAAGCTCGGCAATGATGTCTTGAAGCGTCACTTCCCCAATACCTTGCTCGCGCGCTAATGTGATAATCTGCTCTTTGGAAAGCGTTGCCAAATCAGCACGTGCCAAAAGCTTCTGCGCCGTTGCATAACTCTCAGGGTGAACACCTGTATTATCAAGCACACTTTTACCCTCGCGGATACGGAAAAACCCTGCACATTGCTCGTAGGCTTTCGCTCCCAAACCTTTTACATGTAAAAGTTCAGACTTACATGTAAACGCCCCTTTGTCCTCACGATGCTCGACTATGGCTTTGGCAAGTTTCGCGCCAACACCTGCCACGTAGGAGAGCAAAGAGATCGAAGCGCTGTTAGGATCAACCCCGATGCGGTTTACCAAATCTTCAATGACTTCACCCAGTTTCTTTTCCAACTGTTTTTGATCGACATCGTGTTGGTACTGCCCAATTCCTAGTGATTTTGGGTCGATTTTCACGAGTGCCGCCATCGGGTCGCGCAGGCGTTGCGCGATGGAAATGGCTCCTCGTATCGTCACATCAAGGTTCGGGTACTCTTCGGTGGCAATTTTCGACGCGGAGTAGATGGAAGCGCCCGCTTCCGAAACCACGGTATAGGCAAGATTCAGCCCCTCTTCGCGGTTAAGTCTGGCAAAAAACTCTTGGCTTTCACGCGAGCCCGTACCATTGCCAATCGCCACGGCGGTGATGTGGTACTTCTGCGTAAACTCTTTGATAACTTTGGCAGACTTCTCATAGTCACTTTGCGGTGGTGTCGGGTAGATAACCGCGTGGGTCAAGTACGTGCCATGTTCATCCACGACGGCGAGTTTACACCCCGTACGATACGCTGGATCAACGCCCAAAATCACGCGCTTGGTAACGGGTGGCGTGTTGAGAAGTTGAGAGAGGTTTTTACCAAAGGTGGTAATGGCTTGTGTGTCGGCTCGCTCTTTGATAATGGTGTGAATTTCGCGCTCCAATGAAGGGAAGAGAAGGCGTTTAAACCCATCCAAATACGCTTCCAAAAGATAGCTTTTGGAACTTCTCGCGTTGCGTGGAATACGGTAACGCGTGATGGCACTTTCCACTCGCTCCATCTCGTGCAGTATCTTTACATGTAACTCTTTTTCGCTCACGCCACGCATCATCGCAAGGTAGCGGTGAGAGGGAATAGAGGCGATTTTCTCGGCTTTGCCTGCCAGCTTGGCGTAAAGTCCATCCGCTTTGAGCGTTTTGGTTGCTTTGATCTCAAACGAAGCGTAGTCATGCAGTTGCGCTCTCCAATATTCTCGCTCTTTGGCATCATCACTGTAACGCTCCGCGATGATGTCCTGCGCCCCTGCTATCGCCTCTTTGACACTCCCAATTTTCTCGTTCACAAAACTTTGCGCCTTTTTCTCAAACGCTTCTAACTCTAACTCTGCCCTTTCCAAGACATCCGCCAATGGACTCAATCCCGCTGCAATCGCAAGAGCCGCACGGGTGTTTTTTTTCTCTTTATACGGTCTGTAAATATCTTCCAACTCTTGAAGTGTTTGCGCTTTTTCCACCGCTTTTTTCACCTCATCACTTAGCACGACTTTTTCAGCAATCAGCCGTAAAATCTCCTCTTTACGATCATGAAGTTTCTTCGCATAGGCATAAATGGTATCAAATTCTCGCAGCTGCTCATCGCTCGCTCCACCCGTCATCTCCTTGCGATACCGTGCGATAAACGGAATGGTCGAACCTTCTTCTAAAAGTTTTAAAATGTTGATAATGTTTTCTTTGGCAATGCCTGTTTTTTGGACTAAAATGGAGATAAGTGGATTCATAATTTTTGCTTTCCTAGGTTTTACATTTAAAGATTTTTGGAGAGGTATTTTAGCGGAAAAAAATCTAAAGATTAAAATAGTTTGTCCATTTTATTCTTCTTTATTTTTTTAAAACTTCTTGACCTTTTTTAAGAAACTCTTCTAACAATTGATTATATTGTTTTTCATATTCTTCAAGCCCTAATTCTTTATTAAAAGCAAAAAGAATTGAGTAAACACATTGCGATACAGTTAACATAAGGGTAATAATCGTACTAAAATTGTGATTTATCATTCCTTCTACAGAAAATGATTGGTTTTTTCTATTTACAATGCCCAAACTATGTCTCATCCCATATAATGTTCCATGAACGATATCCGAAGATGTTCTGTAAATTGTAAGATGTGCTATTTGCAAAAATCTAGCAACCATATCGCCATATTGTTTATTAATGAGATTGATTCTATTAGATATATTTACCCCTGTCCAATCTCGAGGGTCACCTTTCATATTAATTGGATTGTTTTTAGAAAAACTGATAATATGTTTTTCTCCATCAAAAGCAAAAAATACAGCTTCTTTATCGGTAGCAATTGAGCGCGCTGATTCAAACTTTGATTTTTCCTTTGTATATTCAATCATATCTTTCATTGCTTCAAAATTTGTAGCAGAAATATATAAAACGTTAATAGTTGTTTCATAAATCATCCGAGATATAACGTAACAATCTCTCATCTTATTGATTTTTGATAATACGGATAACGATTCTAACGAGTCAGAAATTCCTAATAACAATAAAAATAATTCTTCACTATACTTGGTATCTGTATGAAGAATATATTCACATGCTTCTTTAAAAATTTTGATTTGTTTATCGAAAATAGCGCTGATAGTATGAACATCATTTATAGTCATTATTTTAAATCCTTCAGGTAATAACTTACTCTCACTATCTTTACATGTAAAGCTAATTATACTTCACCCCCCAACCCATGCGAACTAAAAAATCATCTCTTCATTGTATTGGCATCTAAAGACAAAGGAACTCTTCGTATCACAAATCCTGTTGGGGTTTTGTAGATTTCAAAGCGTTGATTGAGTGTGATTTCTTGGTAGACGGAGCTTCCGTATTCGATGTCGACAAAGGGGTTCCAACCAAGCAGGGTGAAGTGATCGAGCAACGTGTTTTCGCCAAGATCGTGCGAGAGTTTTTGCTGAGTGTTTTGATCTTCACTCTTTTTGTAACGCCCTTCAAAGCGCTCAAGGACGTAACGTGAGTCCAGTTTTAAAAGATTTGACCAATATTTCATTTTCATAAATTTAGCATCAATGCGCCACTGTTCGCCGTAGATCTTAAAATCTCCAACGACTTTGCCGTCTTCGCCACTCAGATGCGCGATATGAAAACCACTGCCCTCATAAGGTTTGGTAAACTGAACCGTGGCGATGAGCGTCTCTTGGGTGAGTGCGGTATAGGTCCATGAAAATAGCACCACTAAGATGGCATTTAACACTAGACTCGCCAAGATCAACCCAAAAGAGATTCGCATCAAAAATCGTCTCATTTTTTCTCCTGTAGCACGTTTATCTCTCCACCATCATAGCTGAATTGATCTATGGCGCGTCCAAAGATAGATTGCTATTCGTCCTTAAATGCAAACCCTTGTGCCATTAAAACTTTGCCTGTTTTTCGGTAGTAAACACTCGAATACGCGTTTGAAGTAATCTCCGCGTAAGTAGGCATCGAACCGCTTCCTGTTGCATCTCTAAAGGCTTTAAAGGTTTTATCATACGCCAAAACGCCCTTTTTTACTTTTTCATTATCGTAGACGTCTTGCATCGCAAAGCTTTCTAATGCAACACGTGGTTTCAACGGAGCATTTTTAGCCGCTTCGGTTGGAACACCGATGGTGCAACCGACAACTAAGAACGTTTTGGGTGGAAGATGAAACAGTTCGATCATCTTGTCAGAATTTTCACGCACTGCGCCGATCGGTGTTGTGCCGTATCCCAACGCTTCAGCAGCAACTTGAAGGTGAATCAGCATAATGCCAGCATCCACGGCGCCTACCATAATGCCCTCAGCACTCTGCTCGATGACATGTTTTTTCCCCATGCTTTCGGTAATGATAGCAGTTCGATTAAAGTCGATAACAATCCCCACGAAAACATCTGCTGTAGCGATGTGCGCTTGTTCATGACACAGATGCGCGATCTCTTTGAGCTTGGCTTTATCGCGGGTGTAGACAAGGCTGATTTGTTGCCCGTTGATGGACGTAGGTGCTCGTTGCGCTGTTTTGAAGATAAGCTCTAAATGCTCATCGCTGATCACTTCACCGGTGAATTGACGGATGGATTTGCGGTTTTGCAGTTGTTGGATGGTTGGATTTTCCATGGTGTTTCCTATAAGATTTTTTCTAACTTCTGAATCGACATGCTTTCAACTTTTCCCTCTAACGCCATTTGAAACGCTTTAAAATGTGCTTTTCCCATGTGTTCTGCCAAAAGGGCTTCGCTCTCCCATGTTTCGACAAAAACATACGTGTTTGCTTTTTCGGTGTCTTTGTGAAGATCGTACTGCACACACCCTTTATCTTCTTTGTGCGTTGCGGTATGCAATGCTTTAAGGGCTTCAAAGCCAACTTCCGTGTAGGCATCTTTTAGGGTTAATGTTGCGACAACAACGACGTATTTCATCGTATTCCTTCATATTAAATTCTGTAACAAGTATAGGAGCCATATACTTAATATTCTCTTACGATACTTTTGTAATGTAAAGAGCAGAATAGCCTCATTTTCGTTACATGTAAAAATAAATTGTGACATTTTTTTGACATATTTCATCATTTTTGTGATATCATTAATTAATTATTTTAAGGAGGTTTTAAATGGAAGCAAACGGTGATTACAAATACTATGTAAAGCTTTTAGCACCCGTTGTTGTAGGTCTTTTGGTTTTTATGTGCCCGACCCCAGAAGGGTTAAGCGCCAATGCTTGGCTTTATACCAGTATTTTTGCAGGTCTTGTCATAGGTCTTATTTTTGAGCCAATTCCACCCGCACTGATCGGAATTATCGCGGTTGTCCTAGCTGTTCTCTTTAAAGTAGGTCCTGTTGGTTCAGGAAAAGATGGCGCAGTTATCAAATCAGCTGCTGCTATGGACTGGGGCTTAAGTGGCTTTTCTAACGCTGTCGTATGGCTTATTTTTGCAGCCTTTATGATCGGCATTGGCTATCATAACAGTGGTCTTGGTAAGAGAATCGCTTTTTTACTGGTGCATAAACTTGGAACCTCAACACTGGGTCTTGGCTATGCCATTGCCCTAGCCGATCTTATTTTGGCTCCGTTTATCCCTAGTAATGCTGCGCGCAGTGGTGGAACGATTTATCCGATTGTGACGAGCATTCCTCCTATGTTTGAGAGTTATCCTGAAAAGGATGCGCGCAAAATTGGTGCTTATCTTGTATGGGTTTCCCTTGCGACAACGTGCGTTTCCAGTTCAATTTTTTTAACGGGTCAAGCACCCAACCCTCTTGCACTTGAACTTGCTGTAAAAGCAGGTGTTCATTCGGTGAGCTGGACGGGTTGGTTCATCGCGTTTGCCCCTGTGGGTATTATCCTTTTTGCGATCACACCGATTCTTGCTTTGTGGATCTATCCACCCGAGATCAAAGGCTCACCGATCATCTCAAAATGGGCAGGCGAGGAGTTGGAAAAGCTGGGTAAAATTAGCAGAGGCGAGATTTTGATGCTCTCCATTTCCATTCTTGCGCTCGTTCTTTGGATCGGCAGTTCTTTCTTTAAAGTCAACGCTACCACCACCGCATTGATCGTTATTGTCCTTATGATCGCTGCGAAGATTATTTCATGGGGCGATTTCTTGGGCAATAAACCTGCATGGAATGTTTTAACATGGTTTGCAACCCTCGTCACGATGGCAGCAGGTCTTAAAAACGTCGGCTTTTTGGAGTGGATCGCTAAAGCAACGGGTACGTACTTACATGGCTTAACACCGTTTATGGCAGTTCTTGGGCTTATCGTCGCGTTTAGTATTTTGCGTTATTTCTTTGCGTCAGGAACTGCTTACGTTACGGCAATGGTAGGACTTTTTACCGTTCTTGCCATCTCCATTCCGAACACTGACCCATCTCAAACGATGCTGATGTTACTGCTTCCAATGGGAATTATGGGTGTTTTAACCCCGTATGGAACAGGTCATAGCCCCGTTTGGTTCGCCAGCGGTTACGTCACAGGACCCGAGTTTTGGAAACTGGGAGCCATTTTTGGTGCGATCTATTTGGCTGTCTTTTTAGTGATTGGACTTCCGTGGATCAAATTTATCTATCCGTATATCGCAGGTTAATCTACTTTACAACGAGACTGGCTTTATCGCCAGTCTCTCCTCAAAAATCTTTTACATGTAAAATCCCTCTTGGCTCTGTTATAATGGCGATACTCGACTCAAAGGAGCTTTCGTGAACATTGTTATACTCGATGATTATCAAGACGTGGTGCGCCACCTTGCGTGTTTTTCACTTCTAAGCGAGCATGATGTTCGTGTGTTAACCACTTCGTACACCAATAATAATGAACTCGCTGAAGCGATTAAAGATGCCGAAGCGTTGGTACTGATTCGCGAACGAACTCCCATCACGGAAGCACTTTTATCCAAACTGCCCCATTTAAAGATCATCTCTCAAACAGGAAAAGCGGGAAGTCATATTGATCTTCAAGCCTGTACAAAACAGCATGTGTTAGTCTGTGATGGTGTTGGCTCACCGATTGCGCCTTCTGAACTTTGTTGGGCGCTCATTATGGCGGCATCGCGCCATATCGTCCCCTACGCGACTAACGTGAGCAATGATATTTGGCAAAGTTCAGGCGCGTTAGGACTTGGACGAACACTGAGTGGTTTGACACTTGGGATTTGGGGTTATGGAAACATCGGTCAACGTGTTGCTGGGTTTGGCAATGTCTTTGGGATGAAGATTCTCGTTTGGGGAAGTGAGGTATCAAGAGCAAAAGCAAAAGAGCATGGCTTCAAAACAGCGAATAGTAAAGCAGAATTTTTCGCTACTTCGGACGTTTTGTCTTTGCACTTAAAACTAAGTGATGCAACCAAACGTTGTGTCACCCAAAGTGACCTTGATAGTATGAAACCTGATTCACTGTTTGTCAACATCAGTCGTGCAGAACTGGTTGAAAAAAGAGCACTTTATGCAAGTCTTAAAAACACTCCTACCAAACGTGCCGCCATTGATGTCTTTGAAACAGAGCCAGCCACACGTGAAAACGAGCCACTTTTAGCGCTTAAAAATGTACTTTCAACCCCACACATCGGATATGTTGAGCAGAACAACTATGAAAACTATTTTAAAATGGCATTTGAAAATATCGTAGCATTTGCGCAAGGAAAACCTCAAAATGGTGTAAATCATCTCTAAAAGGAACGACGGCTGTGTTGATAGAATGCTACATTTTTGCAGTGTTTATACTTTCAAGTTTTTTGCAAACCGCCACTGGATTTGGCTATGCAATCATCACCGCACCGCTTTTGGCACTTGTTTTAGAACCGAAAGAGACGGTTATGATCACAATGCTAACTGGTCTTATGATACGGCTTATGATGATGAAAACAACCCAGCACGAAGGCAGTTTCAAAGCCATATCGCCGCTTATTATCGCTAGTATTTTAGGCGCGATTCCAGGGGCGTATTGTCTGAGTTTTATGAGCGTGGATCTGCTTAAATTTTTTATGGGAGCGATCTTGCTCCTTTTTACGGTGCTTTTATGGAAAAACTATCGCTTTCCCATTCATCATCATACGCTTGCCAAAGCGATTGCAGGGGGAATCAGTGGTTTTTTAGCCACCACGACGAGCATCAATGGCCCACCCATCATTTTATACTATCTCAACGCCAAAGCAGAAGAGAATAAAAATGCTCTTCGGGGAAATCTCACACGCTATTTTTTACTGATTAATATAGCATCTATTATTCTATCTTACGCTATGGGAACATTAAAGATAGAAGAACTGTGGGTAACAACGCTGGTCTCTATACCTGCACTTGTTATAGGCTTTTATTTTGGAGAAAGGTTTTTTCATCGCATTAATGCAGAAATTTTCAAAAAAATGGCATTAGCGATTGTGTTTATAAGCAGCATCGTTTTAATCTATAAAGCAGTGAGTTAAAGAAAGCCTAGATAACTAGGCTTTCTTCGCTTTTTTCTCTTCGCGTTTCTCTTTGAGCGACTTCTCGGGTTTCTTCTTGACTTCTTTTTTCATATCTTTACTTTTTGCCATGCTCTCTCCTTTTTGAAGTTGGTTAATACTTCTTAATTGTATAAGAGTTGGGCTTAAAAATAGACTTTATGAAAGCCTTAACGTGACCTTCTTCGAAAAAAGATCATCGTAATACTCATAAAAACAATTCCCAAAAAGAACATCGGTACAATCAGTGTCCACGCAATCTCCCAAGAGATGTCTTTTAAAAAAACGCCTTTTATAAGGATAAGATAATATTTAAGAGGTGTGAGGGCTGTTAAGGGCTGTAACCATGAAGGCATATTCTCTATCGGTGTTGCAAAACCTGAGAGTAAAATGGAAGGGAGCAAGAAAACAAATGAGCCTAAAATGGCTTGCTGTTGCGTGTTAGAAATCGCTGAGATAAAAAGACCAATGCCTGAGATAGAAAATAAAAAGACGATGACACCCGTATAAAGAATGGTTAATGAGCCCATGAGCGGAACGCCAAAAAGATAGATGGCAAAAAGCAAAATCAAGATGGATTCTAGCATGCTAATCAACAAAGCAGGAACCAGCTTTCCAACAAGAATCTCAAATGGGCGTAAGGGAGAGACAAGAATTTGATCAAACGTCCCTAATTCTCGCTCTCTCGCAATCGAAAGAGCCGTTAATAACATCGCAACGATCATGGTAATAGAGCCAAAAAGGTTGGGAACAATCCACCAAAAATTACTCAAATTAGGGTTAAAAAAGAAGCGTGTTTGAATGGTAACCGCACGTGTAACGGGTTGTTTGCTCAGAAAAAAAGTTTGGACGATGCTGCTTAAATACCCCTCTGCAATTTGCGCGGTATTCGATCTTCGCCCATCGAGTAACAGTTGCACATTGGCTTTGGCGTTCAACACTTCTTTGCCAAAACCATTAGGAATGACGAGTACTGCCAATACCTGTTGTGTATTGATAAGCTCAGAAATCTCGTGGTTATTTCCAACACGGACAAGTTTTTGGATATAAGCAGAACCTTTGAGGTTTTGAATCAATTCTTGACTTGTATGGGTTCCATCTTGATCAAAAACAGCTAAATCAATATGCTTTATCTCCAACGTTGCCGCAAAAGAGAACATCAACACTTGAATCAGCGGTGGCACAATAACCACAAAAAGACTTTTTTTATCGTTTCGAATCGCCAGCGCCTCTTTACGAATCAGTGCTAATAATCGACCAATCATTCTAACCCCTTCTTCGTTTTTTTCACCACAAGTGTAAAGAAAAAAAGCCCTACCAAAAACATGCACGCCATATCTTTGATAAAAATAGAAGGGATGTTTCCCACCAGAAAAATAGTTTGCAGAGACTCTACAAAATACCGAGCAGGAATGATATACGTAAAGATTTGCAACGCCATAGGCATATTGTTAATTTCAAACAAAAAGCCTGAAAGCAAAAACGCAGGTAAAAAACCCGCTATAAGTGAAACTTGCGCAGCAACAAATTGATTTTTAGCCAAAGTTGAGATGAGCAAACCAATACTCAGTGAGGGAAATAAATAAACAGCACTGAGTAAAAACAAGATGCCAAAACTCCCTTTAAAAGGGATGTCATACCAAAAGTAGACCACCACAAAACATAAGATCATCGAGCCTAATCCCAAAATAAAATAGGGAATAAGCTTTCCTAAGATAATTTCCATCATCGATGTGGGCGTTGCCATTAACGCTTCCATCGTACCTCTTTCCCACTCCCTTGCGATAACCAACGCGGTGAGTAAAATTCCAATAAGCGTCATAACAACACTGATGGAGCCTGGAAGCAAGAAGTAGCGGCTAGAAAGTGGAGGATTGAACCAATAGCGAGGTACAACACTAATGCCAGCGGAGGGCATAATTCCCTCCTCAATAGCCCAGTTGCGAATAATTTTAGAGGCATAATTTTGAATCAATCCACCCGTATTGGGCTCTGTTGCATCGATGAGAATTTGAAGGGTATAATCGTCATGTTTTCCAAATGACGCAGGCACTTCTAAAACACCTTTGAGTTTATTTTCTTGAAGCAATTGCATCAGCTCTTTTTTATCGTAAGACATGTGAGTCTTAAACGAAGAAGAGCCAACAAACGAAGAGACTAAGGCATGTGCCTCTTTGGTGTTACTTTTATTGATAATGCCAAGTGACATATTTTTGGCATCCAAAGAGACGGCATAGCCCATTAAAAACAGTAAAATCAATGGCAAGATGACGGCAATAAGAATGGCACTAGGATCACGCATGATTTGCAACGTTTCCTTGAGCAAAAGTGCGAAGAGCCGTTTGCGGTTCATGAATTTGCTCGCTTATCGTACGATTCAATCAAGTAGATAAAGGCCTCTTCCATCGTTGCATCACGAGAGACTTGCTCTTTTAGCTCATCGGGTGTTCCTGTGGCGATGGCTTTTCCATGATAAATCAGCATAATCCGATCACAATACTCTGCTTCATCCATAAAGTGCGTTGTTACCATGACGGAAACACCTTTTTTAACAATCCCGTTAATATGTGTCCAAAACTCTTTGCGTGTGATAGGGTCAACCCCACTGGTTGGCTCATCTAAAAATAAAACGGATGGTTCATGCATCAGCGCACACGCAAGGGCTAATCGCTGTTTAATACCCAAAGGTAGCAATTCCGCTCTTGTCTCCAAATGGGCTTTAAAATCAAACGTTTCAATAATATCATCAATCTTTTGGGTACGATTTTCGCCACTGAGTCCGTACAGTCCTGCAAAAAACTCTAAATTATTTTTGATATTTAACGTACCATAAAGTGAAAATTTTTGCGCCATATATCCAATATTGGATCGCACCTTTGCTCCTGCGGTGTAGAGATTTTCTCCCATAACCAAGGCTGTTCCAAAGCTGGGCACAAGCAATCCACACAGCATCTTAAACGTCGTTGATTTACCAGCACCATTAGGCCCTAAAAAACCAAAAATTTCTCCACGTCCTATCTCAAAATCAATATGATCTGTGGCTGTAAAATTTCCAAACTTTTTGGTCAGATTTTTAGCCTCAATCAGATGCCCCGCACGCTCTTCTTTGGGCGACATTTGATTGGCTAACAGCGATTCTGGCGCTGTTTTAACGCCTAGTAAGCGCACAAATGCATCTTCAAATGTTGGGGAGCATACAGCAGCACTCGCTTCAGAATCGAATGTGCTTAGATACGCAAGAGGAAATGATGCTCCTTCTTGAAGGTTAACGCGAATTGACGCTCCTACCAAGACAGCATCCATCACTTCTTCTGCATGTAAAAGGTGCGTGAGAAGCTTTCGTTTATCGGTGCTGATGTTGGTAACAAGATAGACTTCTCCGAGAAGAGGCTCTTTCATTTTCTGTGGTGAGCCTTGGTAGAGGCACACACCTTCATTGAGCAAAATAACCGAATCGCACTTATCCGCCTCATCCAAATAGGACGTTCCCCACAAGACCGCGACATCTTCTTTTAAAAGTGCTTGGATCATCTCCCAAAGGTTGATGCGAGAAATCGGATCAACCCCGACACCTGGCTCATCCAGCAGTAAAAGCTTTGGCTTTTTGATCAACGCACATGCAAGCCCTAATTTTTGTTTCATACCGCCTGAAAGTGCGCCCGTTTTACGTGTACGAAACGCGGAGAGTGCCGTAAAGTCCAATAACTCTTGGATACGCTCTTTTGGAGCTTCTACATCTTGCAAAGCGGCGTAAAGTCTCAAATTTTCATCCACGCTCAAATCTTCATAAAGCCCAAATTTTTGAGGCATGTACCCAATCTGTTGCAAAAGAGAGCTTTGTGTACACGGCATCTGCGTTCCTAAAATTTCCAACGTGCCCGAAGTGGGCGTTAAGAGTCCTGCTAACATGCGTATCAGTGTGGTTTTCCCTGCGCCATCAGGTCCTACAAGTCCTGTAATTTTTCCAGATTTGATCGAAAAATCAAGTGCATGAAGTGCTGGTTTTTTTTCTTTAGGAAAACTCTTAGAGAGCTGTTGCGCCAAGACGATTGTCATTTTTAGGTATCTTTTTTACATTTGATCGTAACAGGCATTCCTTGTTTTAAATGCGAATCAGGATGTTTAATAATGACACGAAAACGGTACACAAGCTCAGGGCGAAGCTCCATCGTCTCAATGTTTTTAGGTGTAAATTCTGCCACAGGAGAGATAAAACCGATACTCCCTTCATAAGGCTCTTTGCGAGAATCGATGTAAATCAACATACTCTCACCTTGCGTAATTTTGCCTAAAAGGGGCTCATCCACATACGCCTTAACCCAATACTCATCTTCCAACGCAATCTCCAAGATACTCTGAGCCGCAGAGACAATGGAAGAAGGCTCTTTGTAGCGCGCAAGAACGGTTCCTTGGGTTGGAGCGTACAGTGTTGCGTCTTTGATGTCGTGCTCTAGGCTTTTGGCTTGAGCAGAGAGAGCCATGACTTTGGCATTTTGCACTTCAATATCTTCAACCTGATACCCTTTTCGCACCATGTCGTAATAACTCAGCGCTTTATCGTAGCTGGCGTTTGCTTTATCGTATTGCGTTTTAGCCGTGATATAATCTTGCTCTGTCGTTGCATCGACTTTAAAAAGCTTTTGCTGCCTGAGATAAACATCTTTTGTCCCCTCTAAGGCTGCTTTTGTTTCTTCAACACTTGCCTTTGCTTGGGAGATTTCTTCAACGCGGTACCCTTTGGTAAGCTTTGCTAACGTCGCTTTTTCGGCAATGAGTTGTGCCGTGAGATTTTCTAATTGATAGCGCAATGTGGTGGTATCGAGCAGGACTAAAGGCTCACCTTTTGTAAAAGACTCGCCTTCGTCTTTGCTAATGCTTTTGATCGTACCCAAAAATCGAAACGATAAATCTTGCGTACGATTTTCAATGTTGCCGTAAAAAATCAATGGCTTTTCTTGCCCATTTTTGTGACTTACGTAGTAATACCCTCCACCAGCAACTAAAATAACCATCACTAAAATTAAAATGATTTTTTTCATAAGCGATCCCTTTTGGCAACGATTCCCCAAAGAATATACTCTACATTTTCAAGAATCGTCTGAATAATAATCTCCATATTTCTTTCCTCATCTTCCTGCAAAAAAGGCATCCGTTGAGTGATGGTAAGTTGTTGGACACTGAATATAACAATCTGTCCAAGCAACGTATGTGTTCTAGCTCTGACTTCGCAAGAGCTTATCTCTTGCTTGCTGATGCGCGCAATCAAATCATCTAAAATGGTTAATACAGGCTCCAGCCCTTGTTGATACAACAGTTCAAACCCCTTTGAGGGCGTCATTTGCTCCCTGATAATAATGCGATGTAAATAATTGTTTTTTTTCAATCGGCCTATCATCGAGCGTGCTATCATCTCCACAAGATGTTTGAGCCAATGGATATAAAACGCATCTGTTGCTTCACCCTCTTTTTGTGCCTCAGTAAAAGCACGCGTAAACTCACCCGCTTTTTGCGCCATGATCTCTGTAATGCTGCTCACAACCGCTAAATAAAGCTCTTCCTTACTCCCATAATAGTAGTGAATCGAGGAGATATTGACATTGGCTTCTTTAGCAAGTTCTCTAATAGAGACATCCTCCAAAGAGCGCTCTCCAAAAAGCCTGTAGGCGGTCTCCAATATAGCGGATTTGGAGGCGTTGGATGGTTTTGATTGAGTGGCATTTTTCAACACATTCAGTACCTTATCGTGAAATTCGTATTCAAAGTATAATACAAACCATTGTTTAAGTCAAACGTTTGTTTGAATTCTTACATGTAAGGATTATAGACGCATTGAGATTCAAAAAATTGCACACCGTTTCGCATACTCTAAGCTCGTATACTATAAAATAATTCATGCTAACACCAAGGACTACTGTGGAAAACAACAAACATTCTCTCATCGCCGAATACGAAAAAGAGCTCAAGCAGTATGAAAACTTTAGCGACAAAATGGACATTTTAATCAAAGAACTCCTTGACCAAGAGAACATCTCGTACCACTCCATCGAAAATCGGGTCAAAGAGAAAAGCAGTTTATCACGCAAAATAGACGGTAAAAATAAATACCAAAACCTCAGCGAAATTACCGATATTGTTGGCTGTCGCATCATCAGTTATTTTGAAATCGATGTTGAAAAAATCGTCGCACTGCTCACCAAAGAGTTTAAAATCGATGAAGTTAATTCCATCGACAAAAAAAAGATTCTCGATCCTGACCGCTTTGGCTACCTCTCGTATCACATCATCTGCTCCATCAACGACGAACGCGCACAACTTCGAGAGTATAAAAACTACAAAGACCTCAAATTTGAGATCCAAGTGCGAACCATTTTACAACACGCGTGGGCAGAGATCGAACACGACATCGGTTACAAGTCCAACATCGCCGTTCCTAGGGAATTTCGCCGAAAATTCTCACGTATCGCAAGCATTCTTGAAATTGCCGACGATGAATTTAGCAGACTCAAACTGGATATCCACAACTATGTTGAAACCATCTCCAAAAAAGGGTTTGAAAACATCGACATTAACGCTGAAAGCCTCAAACTTTTCATCGAGCAATCCAATGATCTTGAAGAGATCGAAGCTTATATTATCGACAAGCTAGAGCTCAAAACGCTTGCTTTTTCAGAACAGATGCAATCAGCCAATATCAGCCTCTTTTTGAACATTATCAACACCTTTACCACGTTTAAAGAGATCTTGGAGATTCAAAATTCTCTTCAAAAACATAAAGAGCTCATCAAAAAATTTATCGTAAAATGGGCACACGTGAGAGGGAAATTGTTGGAGCGGTTTCGTGAAAATTTCGAACAAAAAGATGGGTTCATCATCGGTTATGCTTTAATGATCGAGTTTTTAGAAACCAATCATAAAGAGGGACTCGGAGCGTTTTTTCCAAGCCTTCCCGCCCCAGAAAAAGATGAGGCAGTGGCATTGGCGGTGAGAATTTACAGAGAAATTACACATAGTCAGCAAAAGCAGAAATCCTTACATGTAAAAAATACAGAAGCTAGAATCTGCCAAAGGCAACAAAGGTAAGAAAAATTTCATGATAGTGCTTTTTGTGCTATCAATCTCTTCTTCTATTTTGGTATTGACGATTTTGTAGCCTTCGCCTTTGACTGTTTCGATGAAATGAAACGGAAGTAGTTTCGCACGCAGTTGTCTCACAAGCGATCTAACGCGTTCTTGGCTGATCACTTCATTGTGGTACACATAACATTCGATCTATTCAAACGAGACGACATGCGGTGACTTTGCGAGCAAATATTTGAGAAAAAGTGCCTCTTTTTTGCCTAAAAAAGTCTTCTCTTCTTGATGAATAAAAAGAGCGTTTTTAAAGTCAAAACAGACCTCTTTGGAAAGGCAAAAAACATCATCATTCCAAATGTGGCACAGTTTATAGATTCTAAAAGCGATCTCATCGGGAGAAAAATCTTTAATGATTACGTCGTCATACGAGAGATAATAGAGTGTCTTAAGGATGTTCGTATTGACTTCTTTGTCTAAAATAAGCAAAATAGGCGCATCGCTTCCACTTTGTCTTATAAACTTCATGATAGCGGGATCGGTAGGATTTTTGAGGTTGAGAATGAAAAGGGAATAAACAGCCAAATCAGAACCCTCTTGAAAGATTTCCTCTTCGGTTTGTATCTTCTTCATCTTCATTTTTAAACGTAATTGATTCATAAATATATCAATGGTGTCTGCTAACGCTCGATCTGGTTCAAGAAAAAGTACTTTCACTTTTCTCCTTTTCGTTGCTTAGTATGGACTCGTTATACACGTGTTCAGGAGTATACGATTTCATTATACTCCTAAATTAATTATAATACTTTAGAATTTATAAGACAAGTAGAAACGTCCATAGATGAAATCATCATCTTCTGTCGATGTTCCACCTGTTGGATTGTCATACGTTCCATAACCTGCCCATAAACGTGTACTAAGCCCTTTTAAAGCTCCGCTAAAGGCATAGGTTAGATCAATATATTTATCTCATCTGCCCCATCTAAGTTCATTGCATTACCAGAATTGATAATTCCTTTATCGCTTTGCGTATAGTGTGCATACTTAAGCCCTGAGTTAAAGCCAGGGATGCCAAAACCATACAATGCTTCAATAGAATATCCATCAACACCTGCAAAAATGGAGTTATTTGTTAACATATCGGTGTACGAAATAACATCAGGGACATGACCAAAGGTTCCTGGAAAATTCGCTTCATCATCCATCGTTGTGTAAGCCAGGTTGAGTTTTACACCACTGAGTGTCGTTGCAACTTTAAATCCATAGAGCGTTGCCTCATCGTTGCCTGCAATGATTGGATTATCGTATTTTGCGCCCGCATAGGTCATCGCTAAAGAAAGCGGTAAATCAATCGGTAGTTTGTAGTCTGCTTGGAGATAATACTCATCATACCCACCCGCTTTTATGAAAACAGGTGCATCCCAGATTGAGTACGGAGCTGTACCATACTTTTTATCTTCATCGATTGTGAGGTATTGTCCGTCAAGTGTTAAACCTTTGATACTGGTATTTTTAAAAAACAGAGAGTACATGCCATCACTATAGTGTTCATCTTGTTGAGAATTGCCTGCAGCCTCGCTACCATATCGCATCTGCCACTCTTGGATATAGATCAACTTAATCATCGTATCAGGGAGTTCTCTCACGGTTAATACAGCAGCATCAAAAGAGTCTTCAAGTGCAAACGCTGTACTGGTCATAATCAGTGGTGTTTTAATTTTTTGTCGTCCAACCATGATGTCCGATTTAGAAATCGTGTATTTGATATAGGCTTCTGAAAGTAGTGTTGTACTCACAGAGTTACGTGCATCATCTTCACTATCAGGATCTTTGGAACCGACCGCATCTCTGTTTTGGAAGCCTAGATCATGTGCTGATTGAAAGCCAATACCTAAGTTAAACCCTTTAAAATCATCGGTTATGTACCTTAACTCAACCGCAACAGAACCGACATTGACATTATTAACAGGTGCCGTTTCATTGACAGCATCTGACTTACTACCGCCCGTATAAACAAATCTAAGATCACCACTCACTTTACCGTTTTTAAAAGCATCTTCTAAAGAATCGCCCGCATACGCCATTGTACTTAGTGCCGCCACAGCTACTAAAGATAATTTAGCCCATTTCATTATTTTCTCCTTTATCTACCCGTTTTGCATTTTACATGTAAAACGCCATCACTATATGCCTCATTGATTTAGCCTAAACCAATGAGGCTTCTCTTTCGTGCCTCTATTTCATCTCTTCGGCTAATTTTTTCTCAGCCACTTCTTTTTGTTTGTCTAACTTACCTTTGTAGTATTCATACTCAGGGTTATAGTAATTGAGCATGCTTCTAAGCCCTTTATGCCCCACTTCGACGTGACATGAAGCACAGCTTATCTCTTTATCCGTATCTTTCAAGCTATCGTAATGTGCATGCATTTTACGACCTTGCTCACTGATCGCTTCATTGGTTTTGTAGTTGGTGTGACATCCTGCACACGCAGTGTCTTCTACAAAATGCGCCCTATTAGCACGATTGGCTTGCCAATCAATCGCATCAGGATTGCCAAAGAAGTGAATCGCTCCTTCTACAACGCCATTTCGAGCCTTCGTTGCGATGTATGCAAAGACATTGTCATGCGGTAAGTGACACGCAACACAGCTTACTTTGATGCCTACTTTACCGTTTCCGCCATGCACATCATTATGATACGCTGCAACCATGGGTTTCATCTCGTGACACACGATACAAAACCGATCGTCACTCGTTCGATGAAGCCCTTCATACAGCACCCATGAACTGAGTAACCCAACCAATACCCCAACCAACAACGTTAGAAGAAGGTTGTTTTTGATGATGAGAAATAGTTTCTTGATCATGGTGTCGGCCTCATCCATAGTTTCACATCATTGCTATGACAGCTTAAACACATATTGTCTGACTTTTTGTGTTCGTAGTGACACTCATCACAATAGAGTTTTGGACCATCATGAATGGAGTTGTGTGGATTGGTATGTAATGCATCCATAAATTTAAGTCTATCTGCCAAGAACTGTTTTGTTTTATGACAGGATAAACACCCTTTATCGTCAATCGCTTTAAAATTTTCAGGGTCATCTCCTTGACCCTCATGACAATCAACGCATTTAAATGCGAGCTTTTCATGATGAGGCTTCATGGGAAATTTCTCTTTCAGTTCAGGTGTGATGGTGATCTTTGGGGAAGAAGTGTTCACGTCACTCCCCACCAAAGCCATCACACTGAAGATAAGAAAAACCCCTACCGCTAGAAGAGTTTTTTTGTTACGCATGATTAAATGTTTTCTCCTGCAACAAGACCACATACTAGACAGTCAGCAATCGCACAACTACCTAGACGACTCGCACCATGTGTACCGCCCGTTACTTCACCCGCAGCAAAAAGACCTGGGATTGGTTTATTGGTATTGGCTGAAATGACTTGTGCTTTCGTATTGATTTTTAGACCGCCCATGGTATGGTGAGGTTTTGGCACCAAACGAATCGCGTAGAATGGTCCTTTCATATCGATAGGATCACCGCCTTTGAGCTCTTTAAGCGACTCACCTTTGAGGGTTTGTTTTTTGAACTCATCCTCAACACCATTTTTCACGTCTTCGTTGTATTTTTTAACTGTTGCTTTGAGGGCGTCCGCAGGGATTTTATAGTTGGCAGCAAGGGCATCAAGCGTATCAAATTTTTTCATAACACCGCCAGCAGCCAACCCTTTTTCAATGATAGGATAAATTTGCTCTTCAAAGGTATTGTACGTACCAATGGCAACGGGGTACATTTTTGGAGCTTCTCTTAGAATCACATACTCAGCGTCTGCTCGTGTTTTACGATCTGCCATTTCGTTCATGAAACGTTTACCGTTTCTAACATCAACAGCGACACCGAATTTAAACAACCCTTGTTGCGTAAGAAGTGGTGCTACACCAAAACCTCTCTCATCTGGGCTTGCCCATGGTCCTTGTTGAATCCAGTCAATATGCACAGGAAGTGCGCCGATTTGGAATGCTTTAAGCAATGCACCAGCAGTTGCTCCATCATGGTTGGTCGCATCCATATCTTCGACAAGGCGTGGATCTTGAATTTTTCTAAAGACTTTATCCATAGAGAAACCACCTGATGCTAAGACAACACCTTTTTTCGCTTTGTAAACTTTTTTCTCTCCTGTTTTGTTTTCGACATCATCGCTGAGAAGTTTTGGATCAAAACGGTAGTTGATACGAGCTGTTACACCCACAACGCTGGTACCATCCGCACTCATCACAAAATCATCCATTTTGGTACGTGTCATGATTTTACAACCAGGAAGTTTCTCAACAAACTCATGCATCGGTTTAATAACGCCTGATCCGCTCATATTGTCAGTGACTAACGATCTAGGAGCTGAGTGTCCACCAAACCATGCTGGTTTAACATCTTGCCATTTTGCGCCACATTTAATAGAGAAATCGAGTGCATCTTGAGATCGTTTAACAATGGTCTCCAATAATTCAACGTGGTTGATACCAAGACCTGCTTTGAGACAATCTTTGATAAACATCTCACCCGAATCTTCAATACCGTATTTTTTTTGCCATGAGCTGTTAGGAACTGCCATACCACCGCCGTTGATAACAGAGTTACCGCCAACGCGACCCATTTTCTCAAGAATAAGGACTTTATAACCTCTTTCAGCTGCTTTGGCTGCTGCTGCAAGACCTGCGAAACCTGTACCGATAACGATAACATCGTACTCTTCATCAAACTTAACATCTTTCTCCGTTGGGGCTGCTGCCATTGCATTGCTAGCAGTTAGCATTGCTACACCCACTGTTCCAAGAGCACCTATTCTTAGGGCGTCACGTCTTGACATTGTCTCTTTACTCATTGTATTACTCCTTTTTGAAATAGTGTTTTTTATTTCTAACTTAATTTTAACAACTAGCTGTGAGATTTAATGTGAGATATGAATGAAAGAGATCATTTTCACCAAAGAGTGTTACATTTGACGAAAAATAGTTTGAAAATAGCCAAAATAGTCGGTTTTAGGGCACTTAAACGAGCCATTTGGCTTCTTTTTGTATAATTTACATTAAATAAGAAGGTTAAAAATTAATGCAAACACGGTATGGCGATCGACAAAAGTGCTACAGCTGTTACAGACCCAAAAGCTCGTGCATGTGCGGACACATTCGATCCATTGAGACAAAGACGAAGTTTATCGTTTTGATGCACCCCAAAGAGTTCAAAAAGACCAAAAATGGCACGGGACATCTCACACACCTCTCGCTTCCAAATTCTGAGCTTTTTATGGGAATTAATTTTAGTGACAATGCGCGCATCAATGAAATCATCGCAACCCATGAGAGTTTCATTCTCTATCCATCTTCTCATGCGATCAACCTGAGTCATGAAAATCCGCTGAGCGAAAAAGCTTTACATGTAAACAAGCCTATGGCGATTTTTCTCATCGATTCGACATGGGCATGTTCGCTGAAAATGATGCGTGAGAGTAAGAATTTGCACGCACTGGCGCACATCAGTTTTGAGCCCACGAAGCGTTCAGAGTTTAAGATCAAAGAGCAACCGCTGGAGTACTGTTTATCGACCATGGAGTCCACACTCACGGTTTTAGAGCTTCTAAGTCACTGGCAAATCGAGACGATAAAACACGCACAGTTAGAAGCGTTTCTCACCCCGTTTCACGCGATGATCGACTATCAACTCGCGTGCATCCAAAACCCATTGCATCAAGCGGTGAGATTCAAGCCCAAAAAAATTTCGTCAAACGTTTACATGTAAGGATTTTTCTTTACATGTAAAGACTTATCCAAACGCGAGCCAGATACCAACACCAAGCATTAATGTGCCTGCAATGCGGTTCATCAACCTCACATTGTCGCCTTTTTGCAAAAAGATCCGCAAGGTATTGCCACCACTCGCGTAGATGATCATACAGATAAATTCAAGCGTTAAAATAATGGCTAAAAGTACGGATATTTGAGGAATAAGCGGTTTTGTTTGGTTGATAAACGGCGGTAAAAGTGCTATGAAAAATGCCCACCCTTTTGGGTTAGCAATCGCCGTAATGAAGCCTTGAAGTGCCAAAGAAGTCGCGGAGATAGTCGCCGAACACTCGGTATTGGAAAGTGCCATCTTGCCACGGTTCAGCCAGAGTTGCACACCCAAATAGCCCAAATAAAGCCCACCTGCGTATTTAAAAATCGTAAAAATATCAGGATGATTGATCATAATCGCCGCGACACCAATGACCGAGGAAAGTGCAACAATTGCCACGCCAACTAACTCGCCTGCCATCATGTAAAAGGTGCGCTTAAGCCCAATACTCATGCCCAAACTCATCGCAAGCGTCATACACATGCCAGGAGTCACCGAGACAAAAAAGAAGGTGGGAAGAAAAATCGCCATAATCGAAAAATCAACTGCAGAAGCCACGTCAAATCCTTTATTAAAAATAGTATTATAGCCCATCTCATCTTTCTAAAAAATGGAAGTTAATTTTAAACGGTTTCATTTAATTTCAAGAAAGTTTCGTACAATGAAGCATTAATTTACGCAAAGGTTAAGTCATGACCGTATCAGAAGCACTCAAAACACGAAAATCCGCACGCGCTTTTTTACCCAAGGAAGTTTCACCAACACTCATCCAAGCGATTTTAAACGATGCCAAACAAGCACCCTCAGGTGTCAATATGCAACCGTGGCACGTGTGTGTCGTGACTGGTGAGAAAAAATGCACGCTGGAAACCAAAGTCATCGAAGCCTTTGAGCAAGGTTTTAAAGAGGTCATGGACTATGCGTATTACCCATCCACGTGGGAAGAGCCCTATAAAAGTCGCCGAAAAGAGACAGGGCTTTTGATGTACAGCACACTGGGCATCGCCAAAGAGGACAAACCAAGGCAAATCGAACAATGGAAACTCAACTACCGCGCCTTTGATGCACCCGTAGTACTCTACTTTTTTATCGACGCGAATTTAGAAAAAGGCTCCTACCTCGACTATGGTATGTTTTTGCAGTCCGTTATGCTGAGTGCCACAGAAAAAGGGTTAGCGACCTGCCCACAAGCCGCTTTGGCTGAATTTCCAAGTATCGTTAAAGATGAGCTTGGAACACCAGAGAACATGCTTCTGCTGTGCGGTATGGCGCTCGGATATGAAGATAAAGAAGCACTCATCAACAGCTACCGAACACCTCGCATTAGCCTTGATGCGTTTGTAACATTCCACCGTTGAGCGCATTCTTTCATCTAACCCATTTTCAAGTACAATACCTCAAAACAAAAGGATAACGTATGCGTCTACTTGGCAATGTTCTGTGGTTTCTTTTAGGTGGCGTTTTTATGGGGCTTTCGTGGTGGTTTTTTGGCGTCATTGCCTTGCTTACGATTGTTGGGATTCCTTGGGCAAAAGCCTGCTTTGTCATCGGTCAATTTACGTTCTTCCCCTTTGGCAAAGAGTCCATTAGCCGCAAATCACTGCATCAAAAAGAGGACATCGGCACGGGAACATTGGGGCTTATCGGTAACGTTTTTTGGTTTGTCTTTGCTGGTATTTGGCTTGCCATTGGGCACATTATGTCTGCCATTGCGTGCTTTGTAACGATCATCGGCATTCCGTTTGCGATCCAACACCTTAAACTGGCGCTCATTTCACTCGCACCCATCGGACAAACCATCGTTGATAAAGAGGTCGCCGCGGTGATTCGTCAAAAAGAGGCGGAAGATTTTGTGGAACAATCACGCTAAACAATGCCCATAACGATCCACCCCTTTGACACTCAATTTACCACCGAAATTGTTAACCTCCATCACGCCTGCGTGCATGCGATTGACCCTGCTATCTATTCGCTTGAACAGCAAGAAGCATGGGCGCATACGCCCCCTAATTATTCGTATTGGGAGAAAAGGCTTTCTCTTAAAAAACCTTTTGTGGCGATGGTGGAAACAACCATTGTCGGGTTCATAGAGCTCGAAGAGAACGGGCATATCGACTGCGCGTACACGCATCCAACGTATCAAAAGTGTGGCGTGATGAGCACACTTTATGCGTACACAGAAAATGTAGCACAGCAAAAAGGCATAAAACGCTTATTCCTCGAAGCCTCCATCGTGGCAAAACCTTTTTTTGAAAAGCGAGGTTTTGTCGCACTCACGCGCAATGATATCAAGAGAAATGGGCAAATGATCGTCAATTTTTCGATGGAAAAAATACTCAGCTGAATCTTTACATGTAAAACCATTTTAACCTCATTTCTTCTTGACCCTGTAATGTGTTCGTACTATAATCACCCTAACGCTATCTGAAGGAGGACGCATTATGTATGTACTATTGGTCGCAAGTTTAAATGAAAATATGAAGTTGGCACGAAGAATAGAAAAAAGCCTAGAAACACTGGGCGTCAAAAGCAAAATCATCAATTTAGTCGATTTGAACATCACCTTGTACGACTCAACAAAAGAGGAAAATGACGGCATTCCAAGCAAAATCACGGAGCTCTCAAGCACCATGAAAACCGCTTCAGGCTACATCGTCGTATCGCCCGAATACAACTACTCCATTCCGCCAACACTCACCAACGTCATCGCATGGCTCTCCAGAAACGGTGAGGATTTCAGAGAACTCTTCACCCTAAAATACGTCCAACTCGCAACGCACTCAGGCGTGGGAGGAAATGACGTCTGCAACGCGATGCGTTTACAGTTTTCAAAACTCGGAGCCGTTGTCGCGCCCAGAGAGATTGTAACGACGCCCAAAAAAGAGGTTGAAGAAGCTAGTTTGCAGAGGATTTTGAGCCAGTTTGTGGGGATTTCGCAGAAGTAAAAATAATTTTTGAAATTGGATACAATTAGAGAATAAACTTTTATACTCCAAAGAACAGAGCTAATCTATGCAAAATGAAAAGACTTTATTAGTATCGTTAACCTATGAAAACCTAACTAAAAAAATTTTAAAGAGCTTTTTTAATTTTTTTATGTTGCCCATCATCTTAGGCTTAAATATTATGCTCATCATAGCGATAGTAAGACATAAAAATCTCATTGAATCCTTAGCACTGTCTATTACTTTATTAATTGTAATGGGAGTATTTTTTTTAACTATCGTGCTATTTTTATTGTCAATGAAATTTTTACTGCGTAGATATTCTCAGCTTGAAATCTTTGAAGAAAAAATTATCATTAACAACACTACTACATGTCTAATTTCTGATATAGAATTTGTTCCTATGCCTTCCTTCTTAAGTAAGTCATCACGGTGGTTTGAATTAAAAGAAAAAAACTCAGATCAAGTTATTGCACATTTTGTTTATAGATTTTACAATACTTACTTCTTCAAACACTCTCCTGAAATTGTTAAAAAAATCATACAAAATGACCATTCACTTGAATTAAATACTCTACTTCAAATGATAAAACAAGATACAGAAGAGTGTGTGAGAATACAAAATCGAAATGAAGATATACGAACACTAACAATTTTATTGTTTTTAGTATTGATATTTTTGACTTGTCAAATCTATTTTACGAACTTTTTTCACATGTAAGGAAAAATCCTTACATGTAAACCCTCTCACTCCTCAATTTTCTGCATCCTATAGTACAACACTGGAATCACCAAAAGCGTCAAAATCGCCGAACTCACAACACCACCGATCATCGGGGCGGCGATGCGTTGCATGACTTCACTTCCGACACCGTTTAACCACATGATCGGCAAAAGTCCTCCAAGTATGGCAAAAACAGTCATCAGTTTGGGGCGGACTCTTAAAACGGCGCCTTCAAAGATGGCTTCTTGAATGTTTTTTGCCGTTCTTTCTTTTACATGTAAAATGGCTTCTTCAAGGTAGATGATCATCACAATCGCCGTCTCCACCGCGATGCCAATAAGGGCTAAAAAGCCCACAATAACGGCAATGGAGAGGTTAAAATTTAGATAATCCACATATAAAAACCCACCTACGGCTGCGAGAGGCAAAGTTAAAAAGACCAAAAGCGCATTTTTAAACGAGCCAAGTCCGAGGTAGATAAGCACAAACGTCACCAAAAGTGTGAGCGGAAGAATGAACTGCAAGCGCTCCATTGCACTTTCTAGGTACTCGCTCTCCCCTGCCCAACCGATGTAAAAGCCCGTTGGTAACTCCACGCTCTCTTTCAGAATTTTGTTGGCTTCCTCTTTATAAGTCTTAGACGAAAAGCCCTCTTTTAGGGTGATGTAGATGTAATTAACCTTCTTGCCCATTTCAGACTTTAACTCACTCGCACCCACGTCGTAACCAAGTTCCACAAAGTGCCCTAAACGTTGGAACCCGTACGGTGTTTTGATGGTCAGCTCGCTAATGGAAATCAGGTCTTTGCGACTCTCTTCTTCCAACCTGAGTGTAATCGGGTAACGCTCAATGCCTTGGTAAAACGTCGTTACTTTTGAGCCACCAATAGCGTTGTCGACAAAGTTGAGGATTTCCTCTTTGGTTAGCCCATAAGAGGCAATATTTTCAGGCTTAAGCGTCATATTGAGATAGTAGCCGCTGTTCGCCTTGTCCGCAAAAACGCTTTTGGTTCCCTCATAGTTTGCAAGCACACTGGCGATTTTATTGGCACTATATTCTAAGGCTTGGTCATTGTCGCCGTACAGTTTGATGCCAAGCGGTGTGCGTATACCTGTAAGTAGCATATCGATGCGCCCACGAATTGGGTATGTCCACGAATTTGTCAGTCCCAAAAGTTGAAGCTGTTCGTTCATCTCATCGCGAAGTTTTTCATACGTCATACCCTCTCTCCACTGCTCTTTGGGTTTGAGCTGTATGATCGTCTCCGTCATCGAAAGTGGAGCAGGATCAGTCGCACTTTCCGCGCGCCCTGCTTTAGCAAAGGAACTCTGCACCTCTGGAAAGCTTTTGATGACCTCATTGCTCTTTTGTGCGTACTCTTTTGCCATCTCGATGCTGATACCAAACGGTGTGACGGGCATATACATAAACGTCTGCTCATTTAGAGGTGGCATAAACTCCCAGCGCTGTTTCGTAAACGTATAATAGCCCAGCACCAAAAAGCCGATGAACGCAACCATAGCGATGTACCAAAAACGCATATGCAGTCTCAAAAGTGGTGCATAAAGCCAGATGAAAAAGCGGTTGAGCGGATTTCTGTCTTCCTCAAGAATTTTGCCTTTGACAAAAAAGAGCATCAAAAGCGGAACAAGGGTGATAGAGAGCACCGCGCCAATAAGCATTGCAAACGTTTTGGTGTAGGCTAAGGGTTTAAAGAGCGCACCTTCTTGACCGCTAAGCGCAAAGATAGGCAAGAAACTAACCACAATGAGCAAAAGAGCAAAAAAGATCGGGCGACCGACTTGTTTGGACGAAGCAATGATGATGGCTTTGCGCTCCTCTTCGCTTTTCATCTCACCGTGTGAAAGCTTCTTATGCACATTTTCGATCATCACGATACACGCATCGACCATCGCACCAATAGCAATGGCAATGCCGCCTAAACTCATAATGTTCGACTCCAAGCCAAAAAGTTTCATCGCTAAAAAGGTCATAGCAATGGTGAGAGGCAGAACAATGATGACAACAAGCGCGCTTCTAAAGTGAAGCAAGAAAAGCATAACGACTGCCAACACTACGATGCTCTCTTCAAAAAGGGCACGTTTGAGGTTGTTGATCGCTTTGGTGATAAGATCGCTTCTATCGTACGTTGTCACCACTTCTACATCGTTTACATGTAAACTTGCTAGCTTCTCTTTAACCGCTTGGATGACCTTGTAAGCGTTCTCTTTGTGGCGCACAACCACCACACCACCCACAACCTCACCCTCACCGTTGAGTTCTGCCAAACCACTGCGGTAGTTTGGAACAACACGCGTATCCGCAATGTCTGAGAGTTTCAAAGGAATGCCATTGACTGTTTTGATGGTAATGCCTGCTATCTCTTCCAATGAACGCGCAAAACCTCTGGCTTGGATGATCTGCTCAAAGCCATTTTCAAGCACCACTCGCCCACCCAAATCGCTGTTGTTTTTGGAAAGTGCGTTCATAAGATCATCGATGCTTAGGTTATACTTGTAGAGTGCGTCCGGGCGTAATGTGACTTCATAGTCTTTTACAAAACCGCCCACACTCGCTACTTCACTGACCCCCTCAACACCCAAAAGTGCATAGCGGTAGAGGTAGTCTTGAATGCTTCGAAGATCATCAAGACTTCGATTTTGAGATGTGAGTGCGTACTCAAAAGCCCAACCAATGCCCGTCGCATCAGGTCCTAGCTTGATGGTCGCATTTTTCGGTGCATTTTTAGAGACATTTTGGATGACTTCATTGACCCTATCTCGCGCCCAGTAAAGGTCAGTGCCATCTTCAAAGATGATGTAAACGATGGCATTTTCATACGAGGTAAATGCACGCACGGTTTTGGTTTTGGCAACCGATAAAAGTGCATTGGTTAGCTCATAAATGATTTGGTTTTCAATAATCTTAGGCGATTGACCCAAGTATTTGACATTGACGATAACCTGCGGCGGTGTGAGGTCTGGCAATGCGTCTAATGGTGTCTGCTTAATCGCCCAAAAAGAGAGAAAAGCAGCGATGAGCAAGGTTAGCAGAAGTAGCGCTTTGTTTTTAACGCTACTTTCAATGATACTCTCGATCATTGCATTGCCCCTCCATTATTTTGCGCATCACTATCAAACATAAAAAGCGCATTTGCCACAACGACATCACCCTCTTTGAGCCCTTTGATGATTTCAAAAGTGTCATTGTTCAGACGTTTCGCTTCGATCTCGCGTGGTTCGTATTCGCCCTCAAATTCGCCTTTGACAAACACGCTCGTCTTGGCTCCTTTGGTCATCACCGCACTTTTTGGAAGTGCTAGATATTCTCGCTTGGCTGTTCCAAAACGCGCCTTAGCAAACGCGTTTTCGTAGATTTCGAGGTCTTTGTTTTCGATCACCAAACGTACATCCACACTTTTGGTTTGCGGATCAACTTTAGGGTAGATAAAATCAATTTTTGCTTTGTAAGGCTTGGAACTCATATCAAAAAAGATGTCGGCACTTTGCGCTTTTTTAACAAAATCAAGGTCTTTTTCATAGACTTTAACGATAAGCCATAAGTTCGTGTAGTCGCTGATCTCGTAGAGTTTGGTGCCTTTGGGAACGAACGCCCCTTGATTGACCAATTTTGCCGTTACGATGCCACTGTACGGCGAAACGATGGTGATGTTTTCAGGCACATTTTTATCCGCAATAATCTTCGCGATGGTCTTCTCATCAACCCCTAAAAGCTTGAGTTTTTGGGTGATGCTCTGCACCATGCTGTCACTTTTAATGCGTAACGCGTTGATGAGTTCTAGCTCTGCAGTGTAAATCTCTTGCGAATAGAGCTTCGCCAAAGGCTCACCTTTTTTTACATGGTTAAAGTTTTTGTTCACATACAGTTGCTCGATAAAAGCGTCATAACGCAAGCTTACCTCTTTCACACTCTCTTCATTGGCTTTGGTGTAGCCGTAAAACTCTTTGGCGGAACCTTCCAACACCTTTTTCACTTCGATGGTTTTGACATTGAAAATCTGCTTGGCATCAAGCGTGGAGCCTAACAGTAAAAGAGCTCCTAAAATGAGATGGGTGTATTTCATAGCTCGACTCCTAAAAGGGTGTAGATTTTGATGATAGACTCGTTATACGCAAACGTATTAGCATTGATCTGCTTTTGCGCTTCAATGATTTGCGTGAGTACATTGAGAAGGCTTAACAGCGTGTCATTTTGAGAAAGTGCGGTGCTTTGAAGCACTTGGTACATCTTCTCATTTTCATATAAAACTTCTTTTGCAAGAGAGATTTTGTCGTACTGAAGCTCTTTGTTTAAAAGCTCATCTCTTAGCTCAAACAGCAAGCTTTTATGGACTGACTGCACACTCTGTTCGGAAGAAGCATGAATGAGCGTAGCTTTTTGGATGGAGGCATTTTCTTTGCCATAAATCGGAAGCGGTACGGAAATACCTATAAAGGCGTAGTCATCTCTGCCTTGTCTTCGGTTGTAGCCTAGGCTTACCGTTACATCGGGTGTTTTGTTCGCTTTTTCATAACGTAAGTTCAATAGCTCTTTACTGCTTTGCATGTTTTGAACTTGAAGCTTGGGTGATTTTTCCAAAAGCTTCTCTTCATCACTGAGTTTGTAAGGTAACAAACCCTCTTTTGCGCTCATCTCAGGCACATGGGCTACGATAATGCTCTCCAATTTTCGCTCGATGGAAGCTTTGTCGCGAAGCAGTGTTTTTTTCTCGATGGAGAGATTTTTTTGCAAAATTGTATTGTTTAATGTATCGACATAGTGCGCGCTCGTGGTGTTATAAGAGAGGTGGGCATTTTTCAGGTCTTCCAAAACTTTCTCATACTTTATCACTAAAGCAAGGTCTTGGTTGATACGGATGTAACTTTGCTCCAACACGCCAATTTCACGCTGCATTTCGAGTTTCTTGGTTTTGAATTCCAGCTTTTTAATCGCCAAATCTTGCAATGCAATCGACTCTTTGATGTCCAGTTTTCCACCCGTTGGGATCTTTTGTGAAAGGGAAATCGCCTCATTTTGCGCTTCTTGGTTTCGAGTGAGAGGCTCATTTAAAAAGATGTCGTTGACCCCAAGAGAGAGCATAGGGTTTTCCCAAATCTTGCTTATATCAACCTCTTTTTCAAGTGCTTGTACCTCAGCTTCAAGTGCTTTTAATTCATAATTATGCTCATACGCTAAAGAGGTTAATTCGCTTTGCGCCAAAGCGTAGCCCGCTAGGGCTACGAGTGTTAAAAAAATGCGTTTCATTAGAAATTCACACTTGATTTTAAGCGTTGTTTTTTACCATCAGCAGTTTCCACCACGATGCTAAGTTGCCATGTACCGTTCATTGCGAAAACAACATTAGCTTCATAAGCACCCTCTTTATAAACTGCTTCTGCTTTCTCTTCCATCGCTGGCATACCAGGCATTGCAGGCATCAAAGTAATGATGCTTACTTTGGCATCTTTTACCTCTTTAGCACCCTCTTTGACTTTAACTTTGATGAGATTCATACCCTGAGAGACAGGCTTTAGCGTGCTGTACTCCACTTCTAATGGCCCAGCCATACCTTTTTTAGAAAGCGCCTCTGCCGCATACAAACTACCGAGGCTTAATGCCACCGCTAAAAACATCCCTAAAATCTTCTTCATCACGTACTCCTTGTAAAAATATAATGACAGTATAGAAAGCGTGTGTGTACTATTTGTGGAATAATGCTACTAAACAATATCATACTACTTTATAGCAACCTTGTGGTGCATTCCCGCTTCAAAATGCTCTGGGATATTGCACGCAAACATCACAGTGTCTCTTTTGGTAAATTTTAATCTTACTTCTTTGTCTCTTCAGGCTTGTGTGTCATGGTCTTACTATCACTGTGCATCATATTGGGCATTTGATTCATAGCTTCATTATTTTTCTTTTGCACTTGTTCACTCCCTATAGAAAACTCTTGGGTTACCTTACCTTGGTTTATTCCTTTTCCATTTCCGCCATGACCATTTTCAGCAAAAGCTTGATTGGAAAAAATTGCTATAAGGGCAATAGCCACCATCGTTTTTTTATATTTCATTGTGTACTCCTATTTTTATTAAAATGTAATAGAATTATAGAAAAGACGTGTGCAATATTTGTGGAGTGAAAAAAGAAAGAGAGCGTGACTGTTAAATCAGTCACGCAAGAAAGAAGTTTAATTTTTAACTTTTTTAAACAAAATCGTGCTACCTATTTTATGACAACCTTGTAGTGCATTCCCGCTTCAAAATGCTCTGGGATATTGCACGCAAACATCACAGTGTCTCTTTTGGTAAATTTCCACGTTAACTCTTTCGTTTCATTCGGTTTAACGGTAATCGTACTGCCATCACTGTGTACCATATTTGGCATTTGTTTCATCATTTCAAGATGGGCTTTTTGCTCCTTCTCACTACCGATGGAGAACTCATGGTCAATCTCACCTTTATTGGTCACAACAAATCTAACAATATCCCCTTCTTTGATGTCCATTGTGTTATGAAATTCAAACCTCATGGAATCAAGTAAATCAACCTTGATGGTTTTGTTTGCGTGTGAGACATCGGAGAGTTTACCAACGGTAGATGCCATACTATGGCTGTGTGTTGCATGGTTGTGAGCTGAGTGGTCATCCATTGCAAAAGCTTGATTTGACAGAGCAGAGGCAAGCATTAGCATAGTAATTGCTTTTTTATGGTGTAACATTTGTTTCCTTTTTTTAGTAATTGTGTCACTAAAGTATAGAAAACATCTGTGCAATATTTGTGGAATGTTTGTATAATGACTCTTATGAAAATCCTACTCCTAGAAGATGACCCCATTTTAAGCGAGATAATTGAAGAGTTTTTGGTCGAACATGGTTTACATGTAAAGCTCTTTTACGATGGTAAAGAAGCGCTTGATGCCATTTTTGAGCACAAGTTTGACATCTTGGTTTTAGACATCAACGTCCCAAGCCTGAGCGGTTTTGAACTTTTAAAAACACTCAAAGAGGCCAACATCACCACGCCTACGATCTTCATCACCTCACTGGATCAAATCAGCGATGTGAAAAAAGGCTTTGCGTTGGGAGCTGAGGATTACCTCAAAAAACCCTTTGAGCTTGAAGAGCTTTTGGTTCGCATCGAGCGGACTAAAAAATTGCATCACATCGAAGAAAACAACCTTGTAAAACTGGCTCCAAACATCAGCTACGATCCGCAAAATTACCAGATCATCACGCCTGAGACGTTGTATAAACTTCGCAAAAAAGAGGCACAGCTTTTGGAGTATTTTATCTCCCATCAAAACCGCATGGTCAGTTTTGAAGAGATCATCGAAGAGGTGTGGCGCTTTGATGAAGTGCCGACCCATGCGACGGTGCGTACCTACATCAAAAACCTACGCAGTTACGGGATGGAGAGTCTTATAGAGAACATCAAAGGAGTTGGTTATCGCTTTAAGTGCCTATGAAAAACGCTCGCTGACGAGGTTTTTACTCATCTACCTTGGCTCCATTTACACGTTCATCTGCTTGCTTGCGTGGATGTTTTACACCATTGAGATCAAAAATCTGCATGAAAACTACGCCCTAAAAATGCGAGCCACCGCTTCTAGCATCGCGCACAAAATCGTCACGGCGCACATGATGGAAGATGACACACTTCAAAAATGCCTTAAAGAAAAGCCCGCTGAGCAGTGTTTTGGCTTAGAAAAAGAGTACCAGCTCGGACTCTTTGGAGAAGGCAATATGCCTTTACATGTAAGCTTTCCTGAACCTGTGGATTTCACGAAAACGTTTTATCTTGAAAATAACAGTTTTTACGCACTGGATGAGAGTAGCCAAAAACATTTGGGCATTCACACTATAGTCCTCAAACACACGCATAGTTCGAGTATGATTCATTCTTTACGCTTGCAAACCGTGTTCTATTTATTCCTAAGTCTAGCATTTGCAACTATTTTGGGCTATGTCCTTGCCAAACAATTTCTCAAACCCATTCAAGAAGAGATCAACCATCTGGATACCTTCATCAAAGACTCAACCCATGAGCTAAACACGCCCATTACGGCGATTTTGATGAGTATCAGTACGCTTAAAAACGTGGAAGAGAAGAAGCTCAAACGCATCGAACTCAGTGCCAAACGCATTGCAACCTTGTACGGTAACCTCAGTTATATGCTTTTACATGACAAACAAAATGAAGATAAAAGCGATGTCGATGTGAAAAAGC
Organism: Sulfurospirillum halorespirans DSM 13726; assembly: GCF_001723605.1. NCBI lineage: Bacteria > Pseudomonadati > Campylobacterota > Epsilonproteobacteria > Campylobacterales > Sulfurospirillaceae > Sulfurospirillum > Sulfurospirillum halorespirans. Next base: position 2,847,863 of record NZ_CP017111.1, read on the forward strand.
TCATAGAGGAGCGCGTCGAGTATTTTACGGATTTGATGGCGAGCAAGCGCATTAATATGACGTTAAACCTGAGAGAAAAATCTTTACATGTAAACGAAGAGGGCCTTACCAAACTTATCGACAACCTGCTTTCCAACGCTATCAAATACAACCGTTTGAATGGCAGCATCGAAGTAACACTCGACTTTGAAAAACTCAGTGTCAAAGACAGTGGCATCGGCATAGCAAGCTCAAAACTGGGTGACATCAGCAAACGCTATAAACGCGCCAATAGCGATAAAGGCGGCTTTGGGATCGGTTTGGATATCGTCAACACCATCTGCAAAACCAATGGTTTTAGGCTTGAAATAGCCTCGGTTGAGGGCGAAGGCTCTACCTTTAGTGTCTTTTTCTAAGCAAACGTTATGAGCTTACTTTCATCAACCTCAAAGCCTATCACATCACCCTCTCTTAAGGTGTCATCAAAACTGTATGCACTCAGCGTCGCCCCTTCAAAATCCAAAATAATTTCATAAAAATTTCCATAAAAAACAATCTCTTTTATGCGTGCTTTACGCGTAAAATCTGGGCTTAAACGCAACGCATCTAAACGACAATACGCCTCACCAAAACCTAAACTTTGAGGCAATGCGTTGATTTTGCCTAAAAAATTGGCGCAGTAGAGAGAACTCGGGTGATTGTAAACCTCTTTGGGTGTTCCAATTTGCAAGATGTCACCACCATCCATAATGGCAATGCGACTTGATAGATAAAACGCATCTTCTTTGTCGTGCGTGATGAAAAGGGCTGTGATGCCAAAGAGTTTGATCATCTCTTTAAGCTCTGCCCTTAAAATGGCTCTAAGCTCGGTGTCGATGTTGCTCAGTGGTTCATCAAGCAGCAAAATCTTAGGCTTATCCAAGATAGCACGCGCCAATGCAACACGCTGCTGCTGACCCCCGCTGATCTCATGCGGGTACTTAGAAGAGAGCGTTTCTATCTTGGTTTTTTGCATTACATGTAAAAGCTCTTCTTGGCTCGCTTTGCTTCCAAAAGCGATGTTTTGAGCGATGCTCAGATGAGGTAAAAGTGCGTAGTTTTGGAAGACAATGGCGATTTCTCGCTGATTGGGCGGAAGATTGGTTTTGGCGTCATATACAACTTTATCGCCAATGCAAATCGTTCCACTGTCAGGATTTTCAAGACCTGAAAGCATACGCAAAAGCGTGGTTTTACCACTACCGCTTCTGCCTAAAATAGTAAAAATTTCACCTTCGTTGATGGAAAAGCTAATGTCATTGGCAACACAGACACTTCCTTTGCAAAAACGTTTGTGTAAATTTTCGATGCTAACGATAGGTTTCATCTTCTACCTCGTACAAATTTTGAATTGAGTAATAAAACCGCAATGGCGGTTGTGAGCACCAATAAGAGCGATGGAAAGGCACTTTTATAGAGTATCTCGTTGCTGGCTAACTCGTAAATGCGAATGGCAATGGTGTCATAATTAAATGGTCGCAGAAGCAAGGTCGCTGGAAGCTCCTTAGCAAGGTCGATGTAGAGAATCAAAAAGCCACTCAGCAAATAAGGACGCATCAGTGGCAAATAGACTTTAAAAATGCGCCCCCATTCGCTCGTTCCAAAGACGATGGTCGCATCATCAATGCTTTTGTCTATCTTGCTAAAACCGTTTTCGACTGAGCCAATACTTGCGGCAAAATAGCGGCTCAGATACGCAAATATCAGCGCAAAAAATGAGCCACCCAGTACGACTTTGCCGAAACTTTGATCGATAAAATTGGTAAAAAGTAAAATGCCTATACCGATGATCGCTCCGGGAATGGAGTAACCAAGAATGGAGAGTTTATGGCTAATGACCCCTAGCTTGCTTGGGTAAAAACGCGAAGCATACTCCATCCCAAACGCTAAAGCGATGATGATAAAGGAGGAGAGAATATTGAGACTAAGTGTACGGTAAAGATAGGTTAAAGAACTCCAATCCAGTGTGTTAAAATCAAGATAAAACCAGTACAAAAGCACACCCGTTGGGATGAAGAGCGTAAAGGTGCTTATGAGCATAGAGAGTCCAAAAGCGATGCCATTTTGTAAGCCTTTAAGTTTTACTTTAGGTGCTTTTTTACTGCTATGGGTGACGCTGATAAAACGAAATTTGGCTCTTAATCTGGACTCTGCAAGCATCATGCTAAAAACCATAAGGAGCATTATAATCGCAAGGTTAATCGCCTCATTTAGATTGCCATAGCCAAACCAACTTTTAAAAATGCCCACACTAAAGGTATCGACACCAAAGTACGCCACTGTTCCATAATCACTCAAAACTTCCATCATGGCAAGCACAAGCCCCGCAAAAATGGCAGGGTACGCCAAAGGCAGATAGACCGTGAAAAAGGCTTTGCAAAATGAGAGCTGTTTGAGTGAAACGAGTTCTACCACCGTTGAGGAGATGGAAGCAAACGAAACTCGCGCCAAAATGAAGACATACGGGAACATCGCAAAAGAGAGAATTGTCGTAACGCCGTAAATATTTAAGATGTCGAGTTTAACTTTGGGCTGGGAGAGAAGCGTGGCTAAAATGCCATGAAACTCAAAAAACCCCACATAACTGTAGCCTAAGATGTAGGCTGGAAAGGCTAAAGGGAGTACAAAAATTAGGCTAAAAAAACGACTTCCAAAATACTCAAAGCGCGCACTCATAAACGCTGTACTGATGCCTAAAAGAAGCACTAAAAATGCTGTTCCAAAGAGAACAAAGGCAGTGTTTTTTGTGTAGAGTAAAAGCTCTGATAGGTTGATCGAAGTCATCGAAAAATCGCCTTGTGCGATAAAGTAGATGACAAGCGAAAAAATGGGAAGAGAGATTACCAGCCCCAAAAGAGGGGCTAGTAAATATTTAAACTTTTGCATTATCTCCAGTTTGCCTTTGTTGCGATTTCAACTGCTTTTTTGTTGTATTTTCCTACTTCTGCTAGAGGTAGTGTGTCCTCTTTAAATGTTCCAAACGTTGCTACGGTACCTGAAGCTTTAACAGCAGGGTTTGCTGGGTACTCATAGTTGGCTTCAGCAAAAATGGTTTGTGCCTCAGGACTGCTTAAAAACTCGATCAATTTAATGGCATTCTCTTTGTTCTTAGCATACTTTGTTACACCTGCACCACTGATGTTGATGTGCGTTCCCTCCGCTTTTTGTGCAGGGAAAAAGCGCTTGACACTTTTAGCAATTTCAACGTCTTTTGGATCTTTGCTGTTAAGCATAATACCTAAATAATAGGTATTGACAATCGCTAAGTCACCTTCACCACTTGCCACTGCTTTGATTTGATCTCTATCGTTTCCTTTTGGATCTCTGGCAAAATTTGCCACCAAGCCTTTGGCAAATTCCAACGCTTTGGCTTCACCATGATTCGCGATGATAGACGCTAAAAGCGATTTATTGTATGCTGCAGAAGAGCTACGGGTAAGGAGCTTGCCTTTAAATTTAGGATCGCTCAGATCAAGGTAACTTCCAAGCTCTTTTTCAGAGATTTTTTCGGGATTGTAAACAAATATACGCGCACGTTTTGTAAGACCAAACCATTCATTGTCACTATCTCTTAAGTGTGCAGGAATATTTTCAACAAGCGTTTTAGAAACGATAGGCTGTAAAAGATGCTCTTCTTTAGCTTCATATAAATTGCCAATATCTGATGTGATTAACATATCAGCAGGTGAATTTGCACCCTCAATTTTCAGCTTTGAAACAAGCTCTTCAGCTTTAGCGGTAATGACATTAACCTTAATGCCACTCTTTTTTTCAAACGCTTCAAAGAGCAGTTTATCGCTGTCGTAGTGCCTGTGGGAATAGACATTGATTTCACTTGCTAGTGCAAAACTCGATGCAATGCTAAGCCCTAAAAATGCTTTTAAGATGTTGGAGGAAATACTCATTATAGCTATCCTTGTACTAATTTTGTGATGGAAGCATAATATAAAACTCTTTAATAAGTCATAATAACCATTATCAATTAAAAAGTTAAAGCCTATTTTATTTTTTGATACGGTTCATTCTAGTGCGCTTATTACCTTTTAAAAGAGAAGTAATTTTGTATACAAACCAAGAGTAGCCTTATCCAAAATAACTACTTTTAAACTGTTAAATAAACCTTAAATACCTTGGAGTAGAATGAATTTACTTTCAAACTATTAGGAGGAATTCATGGTTAAAAAACTTTCTTTCGCACTGATGGTAGCGACACTTCCCCTTTCCCTCTTTGCGGCTGAAACCAAAGTAGCACTCAACCTTGCAACAGCAACTGGCGTTGGTGAAAAAATCGGCGAAGTTACTATTTCTGAGACAAAATACGGTCTGGTATTTACCCCTTCTATTAAAGGCGTTCCAGCAGGCATTCATGGTTTCCATGTCCATGCAAATCCTAGTTGTGAACCCTTAAAAGCAGCCGATGGCAAAGTAACGCCCGCAGGAGCGGCAGGTGGGCACTTTGACCCAAAAGCGACCAATGCACACAAAGGTCCTTACAGTGATGATGGTCACTTAGGCGATCTTCCTGCACTTTATGCCGATGCCAACGGTGACATCACAACACCTGTTCTTGCTCCAAGACTTACGTCACTGGATCAAATCAAAGAACATGCTTTGATGCTTCATGCAGGTGGAGACAATCACTCTGACCATCCAGCAATGCTTGGCGGGGGTGGTGCTCGTGTCGCATGTGGTGTTATCAAATAATTACACTCTCAAAGAGAGGAGAAAGCTCCTCTCTTTTCTCTCTTTTATTCCTCTTTTTGCCTCACAATAACAGTGTAAAATACTCAAACTTTTTTCGTCTTTAGTAGCTCTCTTAAAAAAAGCTTTTCTACCAAAATAAGTTTTAAATTTTATACATTACTATATTGATAAACATACTTGACAATACCCTAGTAAAATGCTATTATTCTCCAAATTAAAAAGGAGGCAACATGGTAGAGCACAAAAAACGTAGTATCGTTAAAGCGATCTCTTGGAGAACACTCGGAACGGTTGACACCATGTTGATCAGTTTTATCGTCACGGGAAGCCCACTTGCCGCCGTTTCTATCGGAGCGTTTGAGCTTCTCACCAAAACATTGCTATACTATTTTCATGAAAGAGCGTGGAATAAAATCGATTTTGGTCGCCAAAAAACACAACCAGAGTATCAAATATGAGCCAAACATACGAAATTAAGGTCGCAGAAGCGATTAACACACTTCAAGAACTCATTGGAGCCAAAGCTCTTAAAGTCACGTTGGCATTTAGCCATCAAAGTGAAGATGCCATCAACATCTCACTTGCGCAAAAAGCGGGCATTGAGTTTGATCTGTTTACCCTTGAAACCCATAAGCTTTTTGATGAGTCATTAGCCTATGAAAAAGAGATCGAAACCTTTTTTGGCGTTGCGATCAAACGCTTTAGCGCAAGTGATGAACAGATCAAAGCATTGGAAGCAAAGGTCGGAGAGTTTGGCATTTTTGATAACATTGATCTGCGCAAAGAGTGTTGTCATGTACGTAAACTCATCCCTTTAGCACAGGCACTTAAGGGGTATGATGGCTGGATCAGCGGTATTCGCATCGCACAGTCGATTACAAGAAGCGATACAAAACTGGTAGAGTTTGACGGCAAATTTGAACTCTTAAAGTTCAACCCACTCACCCATTTTAGCGATGAGGACGTGGAGCGTTATATGCACGAAAATGCCATTCCTCAAAATGCCTTATACGCCAAAGGCTTTAAAAGCATCGGCTGTAAGCCCTGTACACGCGCCATTAAAGAAGGCGAAGATATCAGAGCAGGCAGATGGTGGTGGGAAAACCCAGAACATAAAGAGTGCGGATTGCATCTGCATAAGGAGAAGTAAGTAATGGATCATTTAGACAGACTCGAAGCCCAGAGTATCTACATTTTGCGAGAAGCGTACAGAAGCTTCCCAAACCTTGCCATGCTTTGGAGCATCGGCAAAGATAGCACGGTACTTTTGTGGCTCACACGAAAAGCATTTTTTGGGCATGTGCCGTATCCGCTCGTGCACATCGACACGGCGTTTAAAATTCCTGAGATGATCAAATACCGCGATGAAATCGCGATTCAATGGGACTTAAACTTAGTCGTTGGACAAAACAAAGAAGCGCTTGCAAAAGGTGAGACCTTTGTGAATGGACTTGATCGCCTCAGCTGCTGTAAAAAACTTAAAAGCGACGCGCTCAAAAATACGCTTGATGGAACATGGGCACGCCGTAAATGGAATCCTTACAAAAAAGTATGGGAAGATGAGTTGAACGGCTCACCTTACACGGGTGTTATTGTCGGCGTTCGTGCAGATGAAGAAGGCAGTCGCTCCAAAGAGCGTGTTTTCTCAGCGCGTGATGAAAAAAGTGAGTGGGATGCCAGTACCCAACCACCAGAGCTTTGGAATCAGTACAAAACCGATTTTGCACCAGGTACGCATGTGCGCATTCACCCACTTTTAGAGTGGACGGAGCTGAACATTTGGGAGTATATCGAGAGGGAAAATATTCCTATTATCAACCTCTATTTTGATCAAGGTAATGGCAAACGATACCGTTCTTTAGGATGTTTTCCATGTACGGCACCTGTCGATTCACAGGCTCGTAATCCAAAAGAGATCATCGAAGAGCTCACCTCTGGTAAGTTTAAAGACATCGCGGAACGTTCAGGCCGAGCGCAAGATAAAGACGGTGGTGGCACACTTGAAGCACTAAGAAAAGAAGGATATATGTAATGCAAAGACTCAATATTGTCATCACAGGACACGTCGACCACGGTAAGAGTACGCTCATTGGAAGGCTTCTTGCCGACACCGACTCATTGCCACAAGGAAAACTGGAGAGCGTGAAAAAGATGTGCGAAAACAACGCACGTCCGTTTGAGTACGCTTTCTTGCTTGACGCACTTGCCGATGAGCAGAAACAAGGCATTACCATCGACAGTGCACGCGTCTTTTTTCAAAGTAAAAAACGAGAGTACATCATCATCGATGCACCTGGTCACATCGAATTTTTGAAAAACATGATCAGTGGAGCGTCACGTGCTGAGGCGGCTTTGCTTCTCATTGACGCCAAAGAGGGTGTGGCTGAAAACTCCAAACGTCACGGTATGTTGCTCTCACTTTTAGGCATCAAACAAGTGGCGATTGTGGTCAATAAAATGGACTTGGTTAATTTTAGTGAAATCGCCTTTACGAAATTGAAAGTGGAATACAGCGAGTACCTCGCAACACTGGGCATTAAAAGCGACATTTTCATTCCTATCAGTGCGCGTGAAGGTGTGAACCTCATCGAGCATTCTGCCTCAACGCCATGGTATAAAGGACCAACGGTTTTAGAAATTTTAGATAGTTTCAAAAGCGTGGAAGAAAAAGAGAATGATGACTTTAGAATGCCATTACAAGATGTGTACAAGTTTACACGTGACAACGATGACCGTCGAATTTATGCGGGAACCGTGACTAGTGGTGAGCTCAATGTCGGTGATGAAGTGGTTTTTTACCCTTCACTCAAACGCTCCAAAGTCGCAAGCATCGAGAGTTTTAACACCGAAGTGAAAACGAGTGTCAAAGAAAGCGAAGCCATTGGGTTTACGCTTGAAACACAAATTTACGTGCGAAACGGTGACGTAGTAGCACGTGCAGACCAGAGTGCGCCTAGAGTTAGTAACCGATTTGAAGCGAATCTTTTTTGGTTGGGTGTAAAGCCACTAGAGCTTGATAAACCGTATAAAATAAAGATCGGTTCGGCGCAAAGTACCATCTATCTTGAAGAGATCAAACGTGTCATCGATGGCGATACGCTAGATCGTGCCGATGAGCCAAGTGTGGGACGCCATGAAGCAGCATGTGTTATCTTTAGGGTACACGATCTTTTGGCGATGGAGCTTTTTGCGGAAAACCAAAAGCTAGGTCGTTTTGTCATCGTCGATGAGTTTGACATAGCAGGCGGTGGTATCATCACTGAAGTGTTAGAGCAGTACACAACGAGGCGCACAAAGTCTTTACATGTAAACTCTGTTTTGGTTGACAAAGCAGGCGAAAGTGCAGAGTTTGAAGAGGAGCTTTTTGCCCTACTTCGTAAACATTTCCCACATCAATTTAATTAAGGAATAGAGAATGAAATTAACCATTAACGGAGAAGCAAAAGAGATTAAGGACGGCGTAACGCTTCCAGAATTACTCATTATTGAAAATGTTGAACAACCCGACATGGTCTCGGTGCAACTCAATGACGAATTTGTAAGACAAGACGAACACAAAAGTATCACACTTAAAGAGGGCGATGAGATCAACTTTTTATACTTCATGGGAGGTGGCGCGTGAAAGAGTTTAGCGATGAGGAATTAGAGCGTTATTCGCGCCACATCATCCTTCAAGATGTCGGCATAGAAGGTCAAGAGAAGATTGCTAATTCTAAGATTTTAGTGATCGGAGCAGGCGGACTTGGCTCTCCTGTAGCACTTTACTTAGCCGCAGCAGGTGTTGGAGAAATCGGCATCGTGGATGGTGATGTGGTTGATCTTTCAAACCTTCAACGTCAAGTCATTCACGCCACAGCCGACATCGGTGTACCAAAAGTTCTCTCGGCTAAAGCGAAAATGGAAGCGATCAACCCAAATGTTAAAGTGACCGTGTATCAAAAGTTTTTGGATGCTTCCAACATTTTGGACATTATCAAAGGGTATGACTTTGTCATTGATGGAACCGACAATTTTTCGGCGAAATTTTTGATTAACGATGCGTGTATCTTGGCAAATGTACCTTATTCACACGGTGGCATTTTACGTTTTGGTGGACAAACGATGACCATTAAACCTCACGAGAGTGCATGTTACGCGTGTGTGTTTGATAGCCCTCCACCTGCGAATGCGATTCCTACATGTTCAAGTGCAGGTATTTTAGGAGCGGTTGCGGGTATGCTTGGAACCATTCAAGCCGCAGAAGCACTCAAATACATCGTCGGTGTCGGTGAACCACTCTACAACAGACTCTTAACCTTTGATGCCAAAACGATGAACTTTAGAAATGTGAATTTCAAAAAAAACCCAAAATGCCGCGTCTGTGGTGGAGAGGGAATTAAAGAGATACGCGACTACGAAGCCGTTGTATGTGAGGCAAAATTATGATAAAAATCCCACAAAGCGTGTACGATGAAATCGTCGCACACGCACTTAGAGATAACCCGATTGAAGCGTGTGGTTATCTTGCAGGCATCAATGGCGAAGTGAAATACGCCATCCCTATGAAAAATACGGATGCAAGCAATGAACACTTCAGCTTTGATCCGCAAGAACAGTTTGATGCGTTTAAAAAGACGCAAAAAGAGGGGCTTAGACTTATTTCCGTCTATCACTCTCACCCAGAAACACCCGCTCGTCCGAGCGAAGAGGACATTCGTTTAGCATTTGATCCTAATGTCAGTTATATTATCGTCTCACTTGCAGGCGAGGTTCCTGATATGAAGTCATTTATTATTAAAAATAAAACGGTTGAAAAAGAAGAAATTAACATTATTTAAAGTCCGTAAAGCGCGTTGTAAAATGTAAAACAGCTTACGAAACAACCTTCTATCGACACGGCTGAGGCACGATGGGAGCCCCGAAACGCTCCGCTTATTCGTCCCATCGGCTCAAAGTGTCTCTTTCAGGTCATTTCTTCGCGTTTTACTCTGAACTGCTTTACAGTTTTACATGTAACGATAAGGAGTTACGATTATGAGTAGATATGAAATTCCCCAAATGGTCTATGAAGACCTTGAAGTTTTTAAAAAAAACCATGCCGAGTTTTTGGCTGGAACGCTTGATGAGCTTACCTTTAAAACAATGCGAGTCCCTTTTGGTGTGTATGAACAACGCGCGGCCAACACTTTTATGGTGCGTATCAAACTGGCTGGCGGCATCTTAACCCCCAAACAACTTTTAACGCTCTCCGACTTAGCTGAAAAGTACGCGCACGAGGCAATTCATATCACCACACGTGGTGGCGCACAGCTTCACTATGTCAAGATTGAAGACATCATCGACATTATCACAACATTGCACAGCATCGACCTCAGTGGTCGTGGTGGCGGAGGCAATACCGTCCGTAACGTTATGGCTGACCCACTCGCAGGAACGGCTAAAGATGAGATTTTTGATGTCTCTCCGTATGCCCTTGCGATGACCTCTAAGATGCTAGAGCAAAAAGACTCGTTTGCACTTCCACGAAAGTTCAAAATCACCTTTAGTGGCTCAGAAGCAGACCGTGGTTACGCCACGATTCACGATGTTGGCTTTATCGCTAAGATTCAAGATGGCGTGAAAGGCTTTAAACTCTTTACCGCTGGTGGTATGGGTGCAAAATCACGCTTGGGAACACTGTTGCGTGACTTTGTGCCAGATACTGAAGTCTTTTTGTACTCTCAAGCGATCAAACAAGTGTTTGACAAATACGGTAACCGCAAAAACAAACATGCTGCACGCCTTCGCTTTTTATTTGAAGATCTTGGTCTCGAAGAGTTTAACAAACTCCTTGACGTGGAGCTTAAAGCGGTAAAAGCCAAAGGTGACTGGGAGATGCCAATCACTGAAATTGAGCGTGACTTCGGCGACACAACACATGAGCCTTTCGCTGTTCCTGAAAATATTAAAAAATGGTGGAACCGTTACGTGTACGCCCAAAAACAAGAAGGGCTTTACGGATGTAAAGTGCCTGTGCATTTAGGCGACATTCATTTCGAAAATGCACGCAACCTTGCCAATGCACTGCTTCCATTTGGTGAAGACGTGCTTCGTTTTACAGGCGATCAAAACCTTTACATCAGAAACCTAACAGCGCCTCAAATGGCAAGTTTGCACGACATCTTGCAAAATTTCTCGAAAGATGTGGCAAAACCAACGCTCTTTGGTGATATGGTCGCGTGTACCGGTGCAGCAACGTGTCAGCTGGGCATTGCTCGCCCTCGTGGTGCAGTCGATGCGATTCAAAAGCGTCTCAATAAACTCATTGATGAACGTGACTATGATGCTCTTCAAGGATTTAAAATCCATTTATCGGGTTGTCCGAACAGTTGTGGAAAACACCTCATCGGCGATCTTGGATTTTTCGGAAAAGTTCAACGCAATGAGGGCTACTCCTACCCTGCCTACAACGTCGTAGCAGGTTCACGCACCCATGGTGATGGCAGTGTGTACGCGCAAAAAGCGGGTGATGTTGCAGCCTTTCATGTTCCAGCTTTTGTGGAAGAAGTTTTGGATACGTGGCTTTTACATGTAAAGGCTTATAAGAGTTTTGCAGACTGGATTGATGATGGTGGTCTTGCTATCATCACAGAGATCAGCAAAAAATACGTCGATATTCCTTCGTTCAAAGAGGATAAAAACCCTTACTTTGACTATGACGCGGTGGAACTCTTCTCGCTAAAAGGTCGAGGAACAGGTGAGTGTAGTGCAGGTATGTATGACCTTATCGAAGCCGATAAAAAGGCACTTAAAGAAGCGTTAGAGAAAGAGGAAAAAGACTATGAGTTGATTCGTCTTTTAGCCGCTCGTATGCTTTTGGTGACACGTGGCGAAGATGCGCGTGATAAAGCAGGTGTTCTCAAAGCCTTTAAAACACTTTTTGTCGATACAACACTGCTCAATGCCTACTTTGGCACGATGCTAGAGGGTGATGCGGATGAAAAATCCATCGAGCTGGCAGAAGAAGTTATCAAGCTTTACGAGACAATGGACAATACCCTGAAATTTGCGAAAGAAAAAGAGCTCGCAGCAGCGGCTACGCAGACCGAAGTAAAATCAGCCCATTTTAAAGACCTCAGCGGTGTGGCGTGCCCGATGAACTTTGTCAAAACAAAGATGGAACTCTCTAAAATCGGAAGTGGCGAAGTCTTGGAAATTTTACTCGATGATGGCGCACCGATTGACAACGTGCCAAAATCGGTGGCAAGCGAAGGACACACCGTCGAAGCGACTACCAAAGAGGGTAATGGCTGGCGTGTAAGGATCGTGAAAAAATGAGTACCTTAGGCATCGCACTCACGCCAAAACGCACACTTTTGATTGGGGCGGGCAAAGTCGCCGCACAAAAAGCGCGCGTACTGGACAGTCTTGATTTTGCGTACGAAATCGTCGCAGCATCAAAGCTCGATGCCTATTTTGAATCCAAAATCTTTACATGTAAAGCGTTTGAGGATGCTGATGCAGAGGGCTTTGAAGTGATTATTGACGCGACCGGCAATGAGCAGGTGACCAAGCGTTTGGTTGCCCTAAAACCGCTTCATCATTTTTGGCTCAATGTTGTCGACGTCCCTGAACTCTGCGATTTTTACTTTAGTGCGCTGACACGCCGTGGAGACATTCAAGTTGCCGTGAGTAGTGGAGGCAGTTCGCCAACCTTGGCGCAAGTCATTCGTAATAAGATCGAAAAAATTTTACCGCGTGATCTGACCTCACTCATCGACAGACTGAAAAACGAGCGTAAAAAACCCGATCGTGATTTGGATAAACTCAAAGAGATTGCCAAAGCAGGTGTGGGAAAAGTGTTTCTTATCGGCTGTGGAACAGGCTATGTCGGAAACCTCACACTCGATGCACTAAATGCGTTTGAACTGCTCGATGTAGCATTAGTGGATGCGTTGGTCTCGCAGGAGATTCGCGCCCTGATTCCGCTTACATGTAAAGTCGTCGATGTGAGCAAAAAGAAGGGGTTCCACTCCAAAAGTCAAGATGAAATTAACGCACTTTTGGTCGAATACGCGAAGCAAGGGTTGGTTGTTGGACGCCTAAAAGGAGGCGATCCGCTTCTGTTTGGGCGTTTGGGTGAAGAGAAGCAGGTTTTGGCTCAGCACGGCATCTCCTTTGAGGTCATTAATGGCATTACGTCAGCCCTAAGATCATGTACCGTTTCAGGCATTGTGCCAACGATTCGTGACATTTCCAAAGGGGTGACCATAGTCTCGGCACACCTTCGAGAAACGCTTTTCAACGATGATTGGGTGGGCATTTTAAAACAACCGTTACACACGGTAATCGTTTTGATGGCGCACAGTTTTGCGAAAAAAATCGAAGATGCCATTGCAAAACAAGAGATCGACCCCAACCTTCCTGCCGCGTTTGTCTCGAAGATTGACCTGCCCGATCAGATTACCATAGTGGGAACTGTGGGAAAATTGGATAAAATGGCAACACTATGTGCCACACCCGCGGTTCTCATCATTGGTGAGTGTGTCGCAAAAGAGAACATTTTACCAGCCGAAAATAGCGGCAAAATCATTTACATGTAAAGGCTAATCAGCTGTCTAAAAAAAGCACCAACGGTGCGCGGGCTCGCTGCCGAAGCGAACTCAGCGTTAGCGTAGCGTGAGAAGCTTTGCTTTGAGCGCGTGTCAAAACATAGGATTTTTTCGATAGCTGATTTACATTCAAAGAAGGATATTTTATGGGATTTACCACCAAAGCATTGCATGCCAAACCTGCACACAAAGACCAACACGGCGCAATGCGCTTCCCTATCTACCAATGTTCAGCGTTTGAGTTTGAAAAATCAGAAGACCTTGAAGCTGTTTTCAAAGGTCAAAAGATGGGGCATGTCTACACACGCTCTTCCAACCCGTCCATCGAAGAGTTTGAACTCAAAGTCAAAGCGATCAGCGGTGCTTTTGGCGTGATTGCGACCGCAACAGGAATGGCGGCGATTGCGAACGCGCTTTTTGCACTGGTTAAAAGTGGCGATAACATCATCACCACCCAGTACCTTTTTGGCAATACGCTTTCCTTGTTTCAAACACTCTTCAGTGATTTTGGCGTGGAAGTACGTTACGTGGATTTGAGCGATGTTGAGGCGATTCGTGCGAATATTGATGCTAAAACGCGTCTGCTTTTCTGTGAGAGTGTGAGCAATCCTCAACTGATTGTGCCTGATTTTAGCGCGATTAAAGCGGTGTTAAAAGAGAACAATGTACCTCTCATCGTCGATACAACGGCAACGCCTTGGAATATCTTTGATGCGAAAAAACACGGTGTCGACATTGAGATTATCTCCGCGACCAAATACATTTCGGGTGGCGGTCATGTTTTGGGCGGTTTGATCGTCGATAACGGTACCTTTAACTGGAAAAACCACGTAACGCTAGAGCCTTTTTTCAAAAAATTTGGTCCTTTTGCCTTTATGGCGCGCCTTCGTAAAGAGACCTTCCGAAATTTAGGCTCTTCGTTGACGGCGCAAAGTGCCTACTTGCTCTCCTTAGGTCTTGAAACGCTGGACTTAAGAGTGCAGAGAAGCTGTAAAAATGCCCTAGCTGTCGCAAAACATCTGCAAAGTAAAGCTGAGATTATCAGCGTTGAGTATCCGCTTTTGGAAAACTCGAACTATTTTGCCAACGCATCCAAACAGTTTAGTGGCGGTGGCGGCATTGTCAGCTTTAGCTTTAGCGATAAAGAGACAACCTATGCGTTTTTAAACCGTTTGAACATCATCAAACGAGGCACCAACGTCCAAGACAATAAATCATTGGCGATTGCAACGTACCATACGATTTACGCCGAATATTCCGATGAGCAAAAAGCCGCTTACGGGCTAACCGAGGGCATGATTCGTCTCTCTGTGGGTATTGAAGATTTGGAAGATTTACTCGCCGACATCGACCAAGCATTAGCCTAATAAAACGTTTTGAATGGATTTAACCCTTTACCTTTACATGTAAAATTCACTCAAACACGATCATTTTAAAGTAACGAAAGTAAACATGGGGTAAAATTTCATCGCGCTGGTGTAGCTCAGTTGGTAGAGCAGTTGATCCGTAATCAACAGGTCGGGGGTTCGAGCCCCTTCACCAGCTCCAGCCTCTCACAGAATTTCCCCATGTTTTGAATGCTAAACGTTTAACTCCCTTGCCTTGTTCGCTTTACATGTAAAGTAACGTTAAAAGTTTAGCCCTAAGCTCTAGGTGCCCATTTTGGGCTAACACGAAACGTAAAGACTTTTACTCTTTAGACGTCGAACCCTAAATAAAAGAGAATACATCTATGAAAATTGCACTCCTTATGAGTGGCGGAATAGATTCTAGCTACTCCGCTTATTTGCTCAAAAACCAAGGCCATGAGGTCATTGGCATCTATCTCAAACTTCACGAAGATGAGAAAAAACATGCCATTAACATCGCCAACATCGAAAAAGTCAGCCATCATTTGGGTATAGAGACCCATGTGTTAGATGCCAAAGCCCTTTTTAAAGAGCATGTCTATGACTACTTTGTACGCTCGTATGAGCAAGGACTCACTCCCAATCCGTGTGCTTTTTGTAACCCCCGAATGAAATTTGGGTTTGCCTTTGAAAAAGCGATGGAGATGGGCTGCGAAAGAATTGCCACAGGGCATTATGCACGCATTGAAGAGGGGCATATTAAAGAGGCATTTGATATGTCAAAAGACCAAAGTTATTTCCTTTTTGGTCTTAAAAAAGAGGTGATCGAGAAGATCATTTTCCCACTGGGGGGTATGCTGAAAAATGACATCAAACCTATTGCACTGAAAGAATTACCATGGCTTGGTACACTTGAAACTTACAAAGAGTCTCAAGAGATCTGCTTCGTCACGGATACCTATATTGATATTTTAAAACAGCATCTCAATGTCGATCAAAAAGGCGTTATCAAAGATGTTGAAGGAAAGGTCATTGGTGAACATAAAGGCTACATGCACTACACCATCGGCAAACGAAAAGGTTTGACCATCAACGGAGCGCATGACCCTCACTTTGTTGTGAATATTGACGCAAAGACCAATACGGTGATCGCTGGAACCAAAGAAGATCTGTTACAAACCAAAGTCATCGCCGAGAACTTCTCCTTGGGCGAAGATTTTAAAGAAGGCGAATACGGCGTGAAAGTACGTTACCGAAGTGCTAAGACCAAGGCGCATGTGAGTGTTGTTGATGGCAAGATTATTGCCGAGCTTCACGAGGGCGTTTACGGGCTCGCAAGCGGTCAAGCACTGGTTGTCTATCAAGATGACCTTGTGGTTGGCGGAGGCTGGATCGAAGCGTAAGTGGTATGAAGAGCCTCAAAATGGGGCTCTTCATCTTTACATGTAAAACGTTAATCTTCTTTTTTCCAAATATTGGCTAATACCAATACGCACATAAGCAGTATCGAACCTACCATTAAACCGCCCATCGCAAAAATAAGATAGACGAGTTCTGGGATAAATTTTGAAAACCACCATGAAAAAATATCTAAAAATGCTGCACCAAAAGAGCCGATAATCAGAACATTTTTGATACTCTCTTTATAGGTCGTATAGGCAAAAAGCAAGGAGATAATCACCAAGAACGTTGAAATCCCAAACATATGAATATGCGCCTGTTTTGACATCTTTGACCACGAATAGCCGGCATCCGTATGCGATACGATTTGCTCATAGGTATCAAATGGCATCGAAGGAATGGCTTTACTCATTTTAGAGGTTTTACTATGACAATTTGCACAATCTTGCTTGATAATCTGTGCCGCTTCTTCATAGAGTTTACCCTCTTTTTTAACACCCTCTTTGATCCAGTTATTCACCGTGTCAATGTCTTCATCTGCCGTGACATGCTCATACATGTTTCCTCGCATCGCTGCGACTAGGGTTGGCGTCGTATATTTATTTTTAATCTGAGCAATCGTTGGAATATTCAGCCCTTTTTTTTGCCCAGAAAGCTCAAGTCCTAGTAAAATGACCGATGAAATGGTAGCCGTTATAACAAAGAGCAAAAACAGCGATACCGCTGCCTTTGCTTGGAAATTAAACTGTTGAATGCTCACTGTCCCGCCTTTTATTTAAAAAGAAGCTCAATGCTTCCGTCGTGATACATATGGTTAATCGCCGAGTTATCAAAGACAGAGACGCCAAAGAAGTATGGTTTTTTCAAATCACTAAATTGAACATCTTGCTCTGCTGATTTTGGATGGGTTGTTACTAAAGCTCTTTTCATAACAAGTGTCCATTTACCATTTGCCCAAGACGCATTGGTTTCGATGTCACCACGTGAACCACTTAGTTTACCCACGACAATACCGGGAACCATGTCACCCGCTTTAAAGGTATCGACAAAAGGAACTTTGTCTTCTTCGAGTATCCATGTTTTGGTTTTATCTGGGTTTTTGCTCATAAATTCTGGTGCTGTTTTATCTGCATTGACGTTCGCTTTATCGCCGCCACCCAGTTTTTCATCGCCGGAGCGTCCCCAGTCTTTACTCACCTTTGGATCGGTATTGCTGTTGACATATTGATCATCGGTCATACCTGTTGAAAGTCCTGTTCGAACACTTTTCCAATGCCACATATCGATAGTCTCGCCTTCCGCACGGGTATATTTTCGACCCGGTGACGTGTCACTGATGCCATTGTTCAAGCCATCTTTTGCCATGTGACACGCGATAGCACACCCTTTTTTCTCAAAACCTTTAGTGTTGATGTTCCAAAAGAATGCCGCTTTATCTTCATAATAGGTATTTTCATGATTGGTTTCATCAACATCTTTCATTTTTTTCCACGTACCATCGGCTTGTTTGATCCATGGTTCACGGTTCGTGCTCATGGTTGGATCATCGTATTGAAGTTTGATATAGATATTTTTATCATCATGCACCGACTTTAAAACGGCCGTTGTTTTGGTGATGCCCTTGTAGTTATTTGGCTTGTAAGGTGTTTCGCTCAAAGGAACGCTTACCTCTTTCGCTTTTGCCCAGATAGCATCATTAGCATCCAATGTTGCAGGTGAGCCTTTAGCACTCTCTAACGTATACTCCGCCGCAAATACACTCGAAGATAATAACATCATGCTTGCCATAACAACCGATAGCCCCGCAGTTGAAATTTTGTGTGAAAATCCCTTCATAAAAACTCCTTTTTGATAATTGTGAACTGAAGTATCACATTGTTTTATTTCGTCAACATTAACGCTTTATTAATTTTTTTTAATATTTCTTTAGCTACGATGAAAAGATGAAACTCTTAATCATCGAAGATGACCCAAAAATTATCGCTTTTGTTCAAAAAGGGCTCCAAGAAGAGGGCTTTATCATCGATACTGCCAGTGACGGTGAAGAAGGATTGTACCTTGCAGAACAGCATGCGTATGACCTTCTCATTATTGATTGGATGTTGCCCAAACTGGATGGTTTAAAGATGTGTGAAAAGCTTCGTGAGAAAAAAAACCATACTCCCATTTTGATGCTCACCGCTAAAACCAGTGTGGAAGAGCGCATTACAGGGCTTGGTTGTGGAGCCGATGACTACTTGGTCAAACCTTTTGTCTTTGCTGAGTTAGTGGCACGCATACGCTCCTTACTTCGTCGCTCATCCTATAATTTCAACGAATGCTTGAGCCTTGATACCCTTGAAGTCAATGTCTTAAAAAGAGTCGTCACCCGTTCCAAAAAGCCGATTTCGCTGACATCTAAAGAGTTTGATATTTTGGTGTACCTGCTGCTCAATCAAAATAATATCATCACCCACACCCAACTCCAAGAGAAAATTTGGGGCATCAATGAAGCAACATCGAGCAATATCATTAACGTTTTTATTCACCATCTGCGCCATAAAATAGACAGCGAAGGCGAGAAACCTCTTATAAAAACCATTCGTGGTTCTGGCTATAAAATAGAGTCGTGCTAGGATGGAGATTATCCTCTTTGTGTACGGTCTCTCTTTTTTTATCTTAGGCGTTTTGGTTTTATTTGTCAGAACAACCGATAGCGCAATCTTTTTTGCACGAAAGATTTGGCTTTTAGGCATCTTTGCCATTTTGCATGCTTTTGTTGAGTGGATTTTTCTTTACATGTATCTTTATCCCCAGTACGAACCTCTTTTAAGCCCTCTAAAGTTTACTCTTCTGCTCTTCTCGTACCTCTTTTTATTTGAATTCTCCCGTTTTATCGTACGCGAAAGCTTTAAAAAGCAGAGCTCTAAGCTTCATTTTTTACACACACTTTATGCTGCGCCCGTTATTTACATCATCAGTCTCTCCAGCCTTTTATCCCTAATTCTTCTTCACCCATCCCTAGATGATGCCATTGCCGCCATTCGCTATACCTATGGCTTTTTTGGCTCTCTGTTTTTAGGCGTTGGACTGTACTATTATGGAGAATCCCTGAAGAAAAGTGAATACGTAGAACGCCTCAAAATTTACTTTAAAATCCCAGGCGTTGCCTTTATTTGCTACGCGCTTTTAGCAGGAATTGCTGTCTCGCCGACCCACTATTTTCCAGGGAACATCATCAACACCGTGTGGTTTTTAGACACCTTTGGCATTCCTGTGCAGTTTTTTCGAGCCCTGTGTGCTTTGGTCATTACGATCTGCTCCATTAAAGCGTTGCAAATTTTTAGCGATGAAACGCATCTTAAAATGCTCCAATCGCTTCGGCAGATCAAACGCTTCTCGTCCGATGTCTCCCATGAACTCAAAACGCCCTTAACGGCGATGAAAGGAGAACTCGAAGTCGCCCTTAAAGAGCCTCGCACAAACGAGGAGTACCAAAGTATTTTGTACTCCAATCTGGAAGAGGTCGATACCTTGCAAAGCATCGTCAAAAACCTTCTTATGCTCACGTATCTTGAAAAAGAGTCGCTTAAGAGTAAATTTACACAGCAAAATGTGGATGATGTGCTTCTTAAAGCCATCGAAGATCTCATCGTCATTGGATCTCAGAAAAATATCATCTTTGAGATAAGAGAGCTGGAGAACCTCATCGTTATCGGGGATGAAATTTTATTGAAAACGGTTTTTTCCAACCTCATTGAAAATGCGATCAAGTACAGCCCGTACCATACCACGATCTTTATTTCACTCACTGCTTTAAATCACATGGCGCATTTTCGTATTGAAGATGAAGGCAATGGCATTGATGAAGAGAAGCTTCACCTCATCTTTGAGCGCTTTTACCGTGCGGATGATTCGCGCTCAAAGCAGATCAAAGGGTTTGGACTGGGATTGTCCATCGTTCAGCAGATCGTTGATGTGCATGATGGCACCATCACGGTCAAAAACCGACACCCTCAAGGGCTTGAAATAAACGTAATGCTCCCGTTAGCTTTCTAAAAGCAGTTCAACCTCTTTAACCGCGTAAACCACGTAAAGATCACACTTACAGGCTTTGCAATTTCCCTCTTGAAATTTCTCACCTGCATCAGGAGAACCGAGCGAAAAGCCCAAAAGCGAAGCGCATTCACAGCTTCCAAATGCTTTTTCAAAATGCGCTTTAAATAACTGCACATTGTGGTAAAGCGGATCTTTGGGAGCGCTTACTTCTGTGCGTCCTTGCAAGAGTGAAAGTGCCATAACGCCGCCACTAAACGCACCGCACAGCCCTCCTTCACTTCGTGCCATTCCACTGCCAAATCCTGAGGCAATCGCAGGAATAAGTGGAGAATCAATGCCATGCTTCTCAGCGATCGTTTTTAACACCGCTTCACTGCACACATACCCGTTTGAAAAATGCTCCAATGCTCTGTGCTCGATTGTTTCATTCATTTTAACTCCTTACGCAACGATCACTTGATCTTTGCCAGCTTTTTTGGCTTCGTAGAGTGCCTGATCGACTTTATGCACCAATCCATCTTGGCTCTCCAAACTGGTGAGTTCGCCAAGCCCGATGCTGACAGTCAGTTTTTGTTGCAATATCTCTTGCAACAGGGCATCTTCTCTGATCGCATGGCAAATTTTTTGCGCGATCTCTAGTGCATTTTGGGATGGAACATCCACCAGTAAAAGGGCAAACTCTTCGCCACCCCAGCGTGCGATGATGTCTGAGACTCTAAGCTCCGTGCGCAAAATCTCAGCCACTCGCATCAGGGTATCATCGCCTACAAGATGCCCGAATGTGTCATTGACCTCTTTAAAATCATCAATATCAATGAGTAAAAGGGTGAGCCGATTGACCCCTTTTTTGTAGAGTTTATAGCGTTTTTCAAACTGCTCGTTAAATTTTCTGCGATTGGCAAGCCCTGTGAGCGCGTCCTCATTGGCAAGTTGAACCAACTGATTTTGGTAAATATTGATCGTGTAGATGATGATGAGTGTGACCAAAAGGGTGACCAAAAGCGAGATGGAAAGGTTGACGTAAAAGGTCTTTTTGAGATCACCAATGTACTCTTTTTTATTGATCTCGACAAAAAGATGCAGTTTGAGTTTTTCGATGTATTTGGTATTGAGCAGATACTCGCCCTCTTTCCCTTTGTACTCGAATTGACTCTTTTCACCTTTAAAAACGCTCTCTTTGATCTCTTTAAGACCTTCGATAGTGTCGATGTTCCCTCGTTTGTTCAGCCCCTTCGCAAAAAGCGTTATTTCACCCTTTTCAGAGACAAAGTAGACATCGTATTTGTACTTGGTTTTAAAGGAGTTGAGCATCGTTTCGATGTTCATGATCTTCACGCCCACGCCTGTTGCACCGATTATCTCATTTTTATAATTCATCACTTTGTAGTTGATAAACATGATCAGAGAATCACTGAGGTTAGCATTGTAGTCCAGATTGATTTCGTACGGCTCAGGCTGCGCCATAAAACGAAAATACCACGCATCGGCACTGTTCTCTTTGTTGACCACATCGATGAGACCGCGTGCATGGTAGTAGTTTTTGGTTTTATCCGAGACCAAAAAGGTGGTAAAAATATCGTATTTTTGCTGAATTTCGGTGAGATAGCGCACGATCCCGTTCAT
Source organism: Sulfurospirillum halorespirans DSM 13726 (assembly GCF_001723605.1). Lineage (NCBI taxonomy): Bacteria > Pseudomonadati > Campylobacterota > Epsilonproteobacteria > Campylobacterales > Sulfurospirillaceae > Sulfurospirillum > Sulfurospirillum halorespirans. Next base: position 2,869,566 of record NZ_CP017111.1, read on the forward strand.
ATCGGTTTCACCCTCAAGCAACCAATCGCGCAAAAAAGTGTCATGCGACATCAACGACGAAACTAAAAGCGGCTCGATCATGCGTTGCTGAATCTCGGTGTAGATATTATCCACCGAAAGCGGCAACGACGTGTTTTGCAACTGCGCTTGCGTGTCACGCACATTTTTCAGGTAATTGATGATGGAGCCTGTGATCGAGACGCCTAAAAGCAATCCCGCGATGATGAGTACAACTTTGGTTTTTAATCGCATGTAGCCTCCTAAGATGTGCGATTATAACACAAAATCAGCAACATTATGAGCCTAAAAACGCTACGATTTCATCGACACTGAGAAGTTTTCCACTGCTTACAACCGTGCCATCTATCACCAAAGCAGGCGTTGATGTGACGCCGTACGCCATGATTTTCATGAGATCTTCGACTTTCTCAACCTGCGCAAATATCCCTTTTTTCGCCACCGCTTCTTTTACATGTAAGGTTAACGCTTGGCATTTTGAACAGCCAGTTCCTAGAATCTCTATTTTCATTTTTTCTCCTTGTTTGCTCTGTATTCGTCTAAAAATTCTTTGGCATTGTCACCGCGCAAAAAGTCTGCCGTTTTTAGCAGCCCATCATTGAGGTATTTTGCGTTGTAGCCGTTTTGCACCAGAAAGAGGCGCGCGATGTTTGACCTGTCATTATGTGGGCAGGCTGTGATGATGAGCTTATCTTTGGGCAATTCATTTAGGCGTTTTTGTAGCTCGTTTAGCGGAATATTTATGGCAAAATTCATGTGCCAGACCTCAAACTCTTCACGAAACCTCACATCAACTAAAATCGCCTTGCCCTCTTCGATCAGTACAAGCATATCGGGCGTTTTGATCTTCATCGTTTCGCGTTCTTTATAATCGAATTTTGAGAGATACTCCTCAAAACTCATGTTTTTCAGCTCTGCCGCATTGACTAAGCCTACCAATGCCAACACGGTAAAAATCATTTTTTTCATTTTAACTCCTATAAAATCGCATTAAACAGATACCCAATTCCCATAATACCCACCGCGACGATGCCAAAAAAGGTCGCAATGAGCTTTACATGTAAAATGCGCTTCAAGATCATCGCTTCAGGCAGACTCAAAGCCGTGATCGCCATCATAAAGCTCAGCGCCGTGCCAAGAGGCATGCCTTTAGAGGTCAAAACCTCGATCAACGGCATGACGCCCGCAGCATTGGAGTACATCGGAACACCCAGTAAAACCGCCAAAGGCACACTGTACCACGCATCGCTTCCTGCATATTTCACGATGAATTCTGTCGGAACATAGCCATGAATAAACGCTCCAATACCCACACCAATCATCACATACAGATAGATTTTTTGCAAAATATCCATCGTGTACGCCCATGACTCTTTCACCCTTTTTTGCATCGTCATCTTAATCTCGACATCTTCCAAATCGCCACTCATCGGCACAACAGGAATCAGCACGTATTTTTCCATACCCAGCTTACCCACGATAAACCCGCCAATGATGGCGACCAAAAGCCCAAATCCGATGTACAGTGCTGTGATTTTCCAGCCAAAAAGCCCAAACAGAAGTGCGATCGCCACTTCGTTATTCATCGGACTTGAGATCAAAAAGCTAAAGGTGATGCCAAGTGGAATCCGCGCTTGCATAAACCCTAAAAAAAGCGGTATCGCCGAACAGCTGCAAAACGGCGTGATGATGCCAAAAAGAGCCGCCAAGATATTGCCTGTAAACTCACTTTTACCTTGCAGATAAATCCTGACCTTATCGGTATTAAAATAGGTTCGCAAAAAACTTACCGCAAAAATAATCAGCACCAAAAGGATGTAAATCTTCACCGTATCGAAGATAAAAAAGTGCAACGCTTGTGCTTTTTGCGTGCTCGCATCCAGTCCTAAAAGCCCGTATACCAGAGTATCAACCATTTTTTCCCACAGATCAAACATCTTCATACTCCTTAAAAAATAACGTTTTGCGCTTTAAGCTTAGCGATCAATTGTTCATAATTCACAGCACCTATATGTCGATCAGACTCCGTGCCCTTAGCATCGAGGTAAATTTGTGTTGGAATCATCTGTATTCTATAATCACGCGTCGCTGGTTGGTCATTGTAAACCTCTACAAAATAGATCGCACTTTGCGGATACTCTTGTTTCGCGCGGTACAACAATTTTCCCATCTCCACACATGAAGCACAACTGGTAGAGCCAAACTCAACAAGCATCGGTGTTTTACCGATGTTAGGAGCGATCTGCGCGTACGGCGTTGCTTCTAACATCGCTGAAGCCTCTTGAGTCTTTTTCAAAGGCGACGCGATAGGCGTTTTGGATTCTACTTTTGCCTCACCACACCCGACTAAAAGAAGCGTTAAAACCACTAAAATAATCTTTTTTTTCATCTTTTTTCCTAAAATACAAGATACGTTTGGTAGAGAAAATAAAAACCAATCCCCACCAAAATCACGATAAAAAAGCCATTGATAACGCGGCTCACCCTGCCTATTTTTTGACTTGAAACCACACTTTGTGTAAACCCAAGTGACGTTCCTGCCACCAAAAGCAACATGCCATGTCCTAGGGCAAATGCCAACACAAGCGCGTACGAATAAACCCAACCGCTTTGACTTGCAATGGTGATGATGGCAACCAACGGCGCCGACGCACAGGGTGTGCTCACCAGTCCAAAAATAAGCCCGATGATGACCGCACCCAAAAGTTTAAATCTCAAAAATTTGCGTGCCACTTTGTCTTTATCAAACCCTTGAATCCATCCAAGGGCATAAGCCACCACCGTAAATGTCGCAAGGGAAGCGAGCAGATACGCCCAAAAAGGCGCAAGGGAGAGCATCATGCCCATCTTGGAGACAAGCAGCATCAACAGTGAAAAGCTAATGACCAAACCTAAAACAAAAAGCAATGAGTATTGGTAAATAAAGACTTTTTTTTGCTTGGCGTTTAAATCTTGTGAAAGCCCCAAAACACTGCCTGCAAGCAGTGGCAAGGTAATGATGGAACACGGAGCCAAAGAGGTTAAAAGACCGATGCCAAACGAAGCAACAATCGCCCATGCCCCGAACTGCGAGGTCATTTCAATGAGTATCTGCTCCACATTCATGAGAGTTTTTCTGCAATAATCGGCAAGAGTTCTGCTTCAATCGCTTTACATGTAAGAATAAAAGCCCCGTAATCTTTGCCATCAGGATCGGAAAACCCCACATGAATTTTAGGAATGGGTTTAGGGAACATCGGACAGGTTTCATTGGCATGATCGCACACGGTCACCACCAAATCAAAGTCAAGATGGATGACTTCATCCAATGCTTTAGAGTGATACGAATCATTCCAAATGCCCTCTTCTTCTAAAACTCTTTTCGCATAAGCATTCACTTTGCCACTGGCACGCACACCCGCACTGTAGGCTTCAATGCCTTCTAATTTGGCATTGACCAATGCCTCGGCGATGATGCTTCGACAACTATTTCCCGTACATAAAATCAACACTTTTTTCATTTTTTTCCTTTACATGTAACCATGGTAAAAAACGTCTAATCCTTGTGGACGCTCATTTCTTTTTAAAGCGTTAATAAAACCAACAACAGCACCGGTGGCGTGATGATAAGACCGAACTTTGAGTACTGCCAAAAGCTTATTTTCACCCCTTTTTGAGCCAAAACATGCAACCATAAAAGCGTCGCCAAAGAGCCAAACGGCGTCATTTTAGGGCCTAAGTTACATCCGATGATGTTAGCGTAGGCTAACGCGGTATTGGGGATGTCGTGTAAGGCGATGTCCATGATCATGACAGTGGGCATATTGTTCATCACAGCACTTAAGAAAGCTGAAATAAACCCTGTTCCGATAATGGCGATCGTGTCGCCTCTGGTATTTAAATCTTTGAGGATGATGGTCAAATGCTCGGTCAATCCTGCATTTTTAAGCCCGTACACCACGATGTAAAGCCCGATGCTAAACCAGACCACTTGCCACGGCGCCGAGGTGATGATACGCCTAGGATGCACCACTTTAAACGCATTGGCAATGAGTAAAAAGAGCAGTGCTCCACCCAAAGCAAAGACCGAAATAGGCAGATGGTACGCATCGCCCACAAAATAGCTTCCCAAAAGCAGTGCTAAAAAGAGCCATGAGAGATAAAACAGTGGTTTGCTTTTAAGAACCTCATCGGGATGTTTCAGCAAGGAGAGATCCACACGTGCGACAATATCTTTGCGCAAAAAGAGCCATAAAAACACGATAGAGATGAGCGTGCTCGCCACATAAGGCACAAACATCACGCTTAAATACTCTGCAAAACCGATGTGAAAGTAGTTGGCGGTGACGATGTTCGTGAGGTTTGAAAAGACAAACGGAAGTGAAGCCGAATCGCTGATAAACCCACCCGCGAGCAAAAAGGCGATAATCGCTTTCGCTCCCAGCTTTAAAATGCGCATCTGTGCGAGCAAAATAGGTGTTAAGATCAGCGCGGCACCGTCATTAGCAAAGAGTGCCGAGATGAACGAGCCTAAGAGAATAGAATAGACAAACATCAGATGACCATTGCCACCCGAGAGTTTTGCCATCTGTATCGCACACCACTCAAAAAAGCCGATCTCATCAAGTACCATGGAGAGGATAATAATCCCAATAAACGCCAAAGTAGCATCCCAAACGATGCTGGTGACCACAAGCACATCCGCAAAACTCACAACACCCACCACCAAGGCAATCACAGCGCCTAAAACAGCGGTCGTGCCGATTTGCAAACCTTTGGGTTGCCAGATGACAAACACCAAGGTCGTTAAAAATAAAAGCGAGGCTAAAATCATGAAATACCTTCGTCATTAAATCATTGCGACGAGTGTAACACAATGTCTCTTTAATATCAAGATATATTGATGTTAAAGAGATGAATCATTCCAGAGCAAAAACGCATTTTAAATGATGCGTTTAGTAGTGCGTTTCAGCCATCTCAATAAACGCTAAAACCGCTGCTTTAATCTCTTCTTTGACCACTCTGGTTTGCGCTAAATTCTCTTCATACGTTCCCATAAACTGACTAGGGTCTTTAAAACTCCAATGAATACGACTTGTTTGACCTGGGAAAATAGGACATCGTTCGCTATTGCCCTCATCGCACACGGTGACGACATAATGAAATAATTTTCCATTTTTAAACAAATCAAACACCGATTGCGTTTGCTTGTTTGCGATATCAATCCCCTCTTCTTTAAGTATTTCAACCGCGAGAGGGTTTACAATGCCAGGCTCCAACCCTGCACTTTGAGCGTTAAATTTCTCTCCGCCGTATTTTCTAAGAAGCTCCTCCGCCATTTGACTGCGCGCACTGTTGTGAATACATACAAATAAAACCTTGATCATCATCTCTCCTTTTCCTTTTGCAAGTGCGCAAAGCTTACATAAGAAAATATACAAAATGGTTACAACGCTTTGCCTGTGTAAAAATGTGACCTAAAAATGACGAAAAAAAGTTAAAACTCATTTTACATGTAAACAAAAGTAATACAGCCTACACATAATTACGCACTCTTTGCTTACATGTAAACATAAAAAGCGTTTTAACATAACAAATATTTATAGTTTAACTTTTGATTTTTAGATTTTATTTATCTAAAACGCTCTAATCTAAGAAGGACAACATCCCGTAAGGAGAAACATATGGAGATCGTAGAAGTACAACAAACGAGACGAGAATTTTTTAAATTCTCAGCTTTGGGACTTGGCGCAGTTGTGGCTACCCCAGCACTCATTGCAGGTGATGCACACCCTTCAATGTCTGTGTATGGTGGTTACACAAAAAATAGAGTTGGCTCCTTAGCGCAACTCAAAAAAGCGGGAGAACTTGATTTTTCCTACCCTGATGAGAGTGCATTGTGTAAAGCTGTGTATGTCAATAATGAGGTCAAAGCCTACAGCATTATCTGCACCCATAAAGGCTGTCCAACGATCTACAACAAACAAAAAGCGATGTTTGAGTGCCCCTGTCATTTCACCAAATATGACGCAAAAAATAACGGACAAATGGTTATTGGTCAGGCAACAGGAGCCCTTCCGCGTGTCCTTTTAGAGATCAGTGGCGATGACATCTTTGCTATTGGCGTCGATGGCCTTATTTTTGGCCGTATTAACAACACTGTAGGTTAAGGAGAACACCATGGCACTTACGTTAAACGATAGATTACCTATTCCTCATAAAAATGCGGAAGTCAAAAATGTTACCTGTGAATTTTGCATCGTAGGATGTGGCTACAAATCTTATAAATGGCCTCTTGGAACCGAAGGAACATACAAAGACAATGCCCTTGGCATCGATCTTTCACAACAGCAACCCACCTATGGTGACTGGTGCAGTGAACGAATGTTCAATACGATTACAGATCGTGATGGTAAAAAATACAACCTGATGGTCATCCCCGATAAAACGTGCGTCGTCAACGTCGGTCAAAACTCTGTGCGTGGCGGTATGATGGGGGTTTCAACCTTCAATGTAGCCAGCGCAACCAGAGACAGACTCAAAGAGCCTCAAGTTTTTCGAGGTGGTATGCTGATGGAAAGCTCGTGGGAAGAAGCAACAACCATCATCGCAAAAGTGTATAAAAAAATCATCGATAACGATGGCGCGGATGAAATCTCGCATAAAACCTTTGACCACGGTGGCGGTGGCGGTGGCTTTGAAAACACATGGGGTACTGGCAAGCTCTTTCACTCCGCCATTGGCACCACATCGGCTTCGATTCACAACCGTCCTGCGTACAACTCTGAAGTGCATTCAAGCCGTGAAATGGGCGTGGGTGAGCTTAACAGCAGTTATTATGACACGAGTATCTCCGATACGATGCTTGTCATTGGGTGCAATCCTTATGAGTGTCAAACGAACCTTTTCAACATTCACATGCAAGCCAATCTTGATGGCAGTACGCTTGAAGATAAAAAGAGAGAGTATGACAAAGGCGAGAGTCTGGGCAAAGGGAAAATCATCTTTATTGACCCTAGACGCACGGCGTCCATTACGAACTCGATTGCAATTGCAGGCAAAGAGAACGTACTTCATCTTCAGATCAAACCCGCTCAAGATATTACGCTCATGAACGCACTGGTGAGTTACATCATCGAGCAAGGTTGGGAAGCTAAAGAGTTCATCAAAAACCATACCGAAAACTTTGATGCGATGTACAAGGTCAATAAAGTCTCACTCGAATATGCCTCTTCAATTACGAACATTAGCGTCGCTGACATCAAAAAAGCGGCGGAATGGATCGCTAAACCCAAACCAAGCGGTCACCGTCCTCGCAATGCAATTTACTATGAAAAAGGCATCATCTGGGGAATTAAGAATTACGAAAATGTTGCTTCCATCGTCAATTTAGCACTTCTTACGCACAGTGTGGGTCGTGTAGGAACGGGGGTCTGTCGCGCAGGTGGTCACCAAGAAGGCTACACGAGACCAGAGTATCATGGACCAAGCCGACAAAATCTTGCGGTCATTGATACCGACATTATCCAAGGCAAATACCTTGTCTATTCAATCTGGGGAACCAACCCTTTTGGTCAGTCTATCGCGACACAACGCCTGAGAAATGCGGTAAATAAGCGCAGCCAAATCGTCAAAGATGCGATCAACGGGTACCATGGAAACAACCTTGATGAACTCTGCGATATTATCTACAACGCATGTAAATCAGGCGGTCTTTTTGTCGTCGATATCGACATCTACCCAACGCAATCGAGTGAGCGAGCCCACATTGTATTACCAGCGGCGACAACGATGGAGATGAACCTTACGTCCATGAGTGGTGAACGACGAATGCGTCTGTCTGAAAAAGTGATGGACGCACCAGGAACGGCTAAACCAGACTGTCTCATCGCAGCGGACATCGCCAATGCGCTTAAGGCAGAGTATCTTAAAGCTGGCAATAAAGAGATGGCAAAACGCTTTGAAGGCTTTGAGTGGAAAAATGAAGAAGATTCCTTCAAAGATGGTTTTGCAGGTCAAGGTTCAAAAATGGCAAGTCAAGGAGGTCCAACCGGAACGCTTGCTACGTATAAACTTCTGCGCGATGCGGGAAATAACGGCGTTCAACTCCCTATCGTCAAAGTGGACAATGGCAAACTTCTTGGCACACGCCTTCACTACACCGATGGTAAATTTGGTACGAAATCAGGTCGCGCAACGTTCTTACCAACACCACAACCTGCCATGCCAAAACAGGTCGCAAAACAGGTTAAACGGTACAAATACTGGGTCAATACCGGTCGTATCAACGAAGTCTGGCAGTCAAACTACCACACAGGTCGCCTTGAATTTACCGCCAAACGCTGGCCGATGGCGCCGCTTGAAGTCCATCCAAGTGATGCAAAAGAGCTTGGCATTACCAGTGGCGATATCGTTCAGCTAAATAACGACTATGGCTCCACACGCGCAATCGCGATTGTCACCGATGCGGTACGAAAAGGTGAAGTATTTGGTGCTTTTGGTTTCCAAAACTCCATCATTAACGATCTGTGTACCGATTATGTCGATCCCGATACTAAAATTCCTTTCTACAAAGGAACAGCGGCCAATATCGTCAAAGTAGGACGAAGTGAGGGGCTTATCAAAGATATGACTTTCTTGGAACGCGCTTAAAAGCTCTACGGAGTAGCTTAGGCTACTCCGTAATTTAAAAATACCAATACAGCTTTGTCCATAGTGTATCTTGGACCAGTTTTGAGCCATATTCTGAGCCTATTTGACCATCGTTCATATTGTACGAAATATCCAAGAGCATATTGTTTTTGAAGCTATAGGTCGCGCCAAAAGAGTTTTGCATCGACTTATCTTCAAGGTTGTAGATATTTTTATAGTACAGAGACCCATACAGCCAATCAAAGGGCTCTTTTTGTGAAAACTTGTTCATGAAATACTGATGGTCGTAAAAAGGTTCTGATTTACTGCTCTGATTTTTTTGGTAAAAATACTCGCTGGTAATACTGAGTTCAAACTCGGTTAAATACTTCAAACCCACCAAATAAGCATAATCATCCGCGCCCAGTGTTTTAGCAAACTCTCCATGCACTTCAATGTTCGTTTGAAGATTTTTAGAAAAATCTAGCCCTATTTTATCGCTCTGCTCGCTTCGATGATAATAGATAAGATCAATATCTGTATCATACGCCAGAAAATAGGCTTTAAACCCTACATTATTTTCCTTTTTTTGGCTAAAATCACTGTTCATATGGTCATTGCTTTGCATCACAATGAGATCAAATGAGACATTTCTCACATCCCCATCGTAGCTTTTATTGTACCGATAATTCGCCATCACATACCCCTCGCGCGACGCATCAGGGTCGTTTGGGTCTTTTTTGCGATCAAAAAATGCGATGGGGTTGACGAAGTAACCTTTACCCCATTTAGGCGCTTTTTTGCCGACTTCAATAAGATTATTTTGATCAAACTTATACTGCACGAAGAGTTGCGCGATGGTGTAAGCATCACTGTACTCTCCATCAACATCGTTGTAATTCACCATCACTTCAGAATCTAACTTGAGCGCATCTTGAAAATAGGCAAATTTCACATCCCCTTCACTCGCATACGTCTTCATGCTCTCTTTATTTTTGGTATGAAACAGAGGCGAGTCTTCATTTAATCTTTGAAGCTTATTTTCACCTTTAAGGTAACCACTCAAAGTATAGGGTTTGACCTCGATGGCATCAAGGTCAAAATCGTAATCTCCTGCATTGCCTAAAACTGCTGCAAAAAGAATTACATGTAAAGGTTTCATCTATTTTCTAAACTCTTGAACTTTGCCGATATTTTCAATGGTAAAGAGTTCATCAGAGACATTGCGCTCTGTTATCTTTCCATAAACCATGATGGATTTGTAGCCTTTATAAAGTGGCGAATCCGTCTCAATCACCGCAGGTCTTACAATGCCCCCACCAAAGTCTTTCATCTCTTCATAGTAGAGCGTTTTTATAAGCATCCCCGTAGACGTATAACAGGCGATTTTTGTTGGTGTCACTGTTTTTTTATCCACATCCATCAACAATTTATCGTACGCAACCGTCTCATTTTTAGCTTTCAAATCTAAGACGATGATTGCCCCTTCATCTGTTTCACTTTTGATGTCATACTCAGCCGAGAAATCGAGTTGCATAATATCGCTGTTGTTAAATACGCCTCCTACCACACTTTGCATCGAAGTGATACGAATAGGTTTACCGACCTCAGGCAAATAAAGCCACATATTTTCATCCAATCTCAGTGTACTTCTGCCTTTTTCACTATCGGGCTGTAAGAACAACGAAACAATTTTATCTTTGCCTTTTTTGATCTGATACAGCAAAAACTCTTTTTTGCTCCCATCTGGCTCGATGTTAATGAGTTTTTTATAGCTATCCGCAGAACTAGGACTGAGCTTTTTATCCACTTGTTCTAAAATGCTTTCCGCTCCAAAGAGTGCTAGCGTTGTAAGTAAAAAAAGTATGATCTTCTTCATAGTACACTCCTAATAGGTACGTAAAGCTTCAACAGGATCAAGTCTTGAAGCTTTGATGGCGGGAGATATGGACGCGACGAGTGAGATAAAAATAACGATGATACTCACGCTAAGTATCTCATTTATCCCTAAACTCGGTGTTAAAATAAGACCGCTTTGTTGCCCAATGCTATAGGTAATTTTGACAATGTTGAGAAGATAAACAATTCCCAAAGATAAGATGCTTCCCACAACCGCCCCAAACACGCCTAGCATCAAGCCTTCACATAAAAAAAGTTTGACGATGGTCAAAGGCGGTGTGCCCATCGCTGCAATGGTTCCTATTTCTCTGACACGCTCAAACACACTCATGATCATCACATTGAGGATGGAGATAAGGACAATAGAGATAAGGATGATTTGAATCGAAATATTCATAACATCGATCATCTTAATGATGTTGTAAAACGGAGAAAGTTGTTGCCATGTATGAATTTCTAATGCAGGTTTGCCCTCTTTGTTGAGCTTTTCTAAAATAGGTTGAAGTGATTTTTCTGCATCTTTTAGCTTTTCTACATTTTTCAGTCTAATGACAATTTCGCTGACTTCGAGTTCATTATTCATACGAAGTGCCTTCTTCGCATCTTCGATGTGAATGTACCCATCACGTCCTCCAGGGCCCATGACTTGCCCCACGATACCTGCAACTTTAAGGTTAATGCCATTGACGGAGCCATTTTTGTTATTGGCAACCAAGACGATGGTATCGCCTATTTTTACATCCATACCTTTAATCAGCAGTTCAGGAACGATGATTTCGCCTGGTTTAAAGGTACCATTCATATCCGAAATTCGACTTTCAAGGAGTGGCAACGTTGGAAATTCATCTTTAGGATTAATCGCATTCAGTCTGATGTTGGTCGTACTGGTGAAGTTTGAAAACATTGCACCAAACTTTATGCGGTAAGAGTAACTCTGCACATAAGGGTTAGACGTTAACGTTGATTCGATAAATTCTAACATTTTGGCATTGAGGTTTTTATCGAGAGGGAGGTTATCGACAGAAGCCACATACCCTTTTTTGTGTATCTGAATATGCCCCATTAAAGAATCGGTAATCTGCCCAACCGTGTAACTTTTAAAGCTTCCTGACATCGCTGTGTAGATAAGCACAAAGATGACACCTATTGTAATAAGTGAAGCCGTTAAAAGCGTTCTTCGATAGTTTCGTTTGAGATTTCGATAGGAAATTTTAAGGATATTGTTCATTTGTTCATCCTTTGATCTGCTACAATTTCACCATCAACAAGGGTGATAAGTCTGTCCACATTCGAGACTATTTTTTCATCATGGGTTGCAAACACAAACGTCGTTTGATGCTCTCTTTGAATTTTTTTCATCAGCTCAATAATCATATGAGCCGTTTTGGTATCAAGATTTGCCGTAGGTTCATCTGCAAAGACAATTTTTGGATTGGTCACGAGTGCTCTTGCTATGGCGACACGTTGCATCTGACCGCCTGAGATTTTATCGGGGGTTTTATCTTTATGATCCAACATCCCAACCTCCTCAAGTAAGGTAAGTACACGCGATTTTCGTTCCTCTTCGGGAAGGTTTTGAATCATAATAAGAGGATATTCAATATTTTCATACACACTTAGCACAGGAATCAGATTGAAACTTTGAAAGATAAAACCGATGTTTTCGCCCCTAAAATGTGCCATCTTTGTTCTGTTCATCCCCGTAATGGGTGAGCCATTGATGGTAATGTCACCCTTAGTTGGGGTATCAAGGCAACCGAGCATATTTAAAACCGTACTTTTCCCACTTCCGCTAGGGCCAACTAAAGAGATAAATTCCCCCTCGCTAATTTCTAAAGACAAATCTTTGATAACTTCTTGACGTATCTCGCCTGTCTGATAGACTTTTTTGAGATGATGCGCTGTGATCATATCCGTTCCCCTTTATGACATTTGTGTAAAGTATAAGGCGACTATGTTAATGCGATGTTAATCACTATCATCTTGGTAAAGATTAAACGCTTTCAGCTGTTTTTTAAGTGTATTGCGTGAAATATCGAGTATGGTGGAAAGCTGTGTGATGTTTGGGCAGAGCGTAAAGCTTACATGTAAAAAGGTTTTTTGCATCATCTGCTCTAATTCATGCGCTTTTTCAACACCTTCTTTCTCTAAAAAATCACGACAAAATTGCTCTAAATTTTGCTTCTCACACGGCAATGCGTCTTCAAACTCTTTGATGTCATCCGCTTTGATCATCGCATCGCTGGCATTGAGACACGCACTGTAAATCGTATTGCGTAGCTCTCTAATGTTACCTCGCCAATGGTGTTGCATAAGCTTTTTGAGTGCCTCTTCAGAGATAGAGCTAATGGTCGTTTTAAGATCGCGGTTGGCTTTTGCGATAAAATGCTCACACAAAATAGGAATGTCTTGAATGCGCTCTTTAAGCGTTGGCATCGTGATGGTCAGCATGGAGAGACGAAAATAGAGATCTTCACGAAAGCTCTTTTGCTGGCTTTGCTCTTTGAGGTTGGCGTTGGTCGCACTGATGATACGCCCTTCAAACGTGATCTCTTTAGCACCTCCCACACGTCTAAACTTCTTCGTTTCTAAAAAACGTAGCAGTTTGCTTTGAAGCTCGATGTCAAGTTCTCCTATCTCGTCTAAAAAGAGCGTTCCTTCGCCTGTTTGCTCGGCGTACCCGATGTGCTGTTTATCGGCACTGGTGAATGAGCCTTTCTCATGCCCAAACAGCTGACTCTCAAAAAGCTCTTTAGGAATGGACGCGCAATTCACAGCCACAAACGGATGTTCGCTATGAGCCGAGTTGGTATGAATCAAATTGGCGATAAGCTCTTTGCCTGTACCTGTTTCGCCGTAAATGAGCACGGAGAGGTCATTATTCGCCGCGATGCCTATCTTTTTATAGATCTCTTTCATCGTCTCGTACGAACCTACAAACGCCTCTTCTCCTTGTTTTATAGGCTTTTTAGCACTTTTTTCTTTGCTGGAAGTGTCGGCATATTTCCCCACCAACGCCAAAAGTTGCACCTCATCAAAAGGCTTTTGTAAAATGTCTTTAATACCAATTTTAGACGCTTCGATCATATTGGTCGGCGTCGTATACGCCGTCATCAAGATGATAGGAAGATTCAGCCCAGCTTTTTTAAACTGCTTGATCAGATCAATGCCCGTAAGATTTTCGCCGAGCATCACATCGACGATTAAAAGCTCAACCCCTTGCTCTTCGATGATTAAAGAGAGTTCAAACTCTTCTCCGTTAAACTGCAACGGGGTATGGTGATTGCGTTGTAAAATTTTAGCAACCGAGTAGCGAATCTCTTGTTGGTCATCAATAATGGCAATTTTCATGCAACCTCTTCACAGGGGATATACAGACAAAATTGTGTCTGCTCGTTTTGACTTTCAAACTCGATGTAACCGTTGGAGAGATAGACGATTTTATAGATGCTAAAAAGCCCCAAACCAGAGCCCTCTTTTTTGGTGGTGTAAAAGGGTTTAAACAGATTGGCTTTGGTTTTTTCATCCATATTTTCACCACTGTTTTTTACACACAGAACAGAAAAACCTGCTTGTTCTGCCCTCTTCCATGTCACCTCAATCGTGCTGAGTTGAAATGCCGCATCAATGGCGTTACTCAGTAAATTGATCACAATAATTTCAATGGCATTTGCCCCCATTTTGACCTTCAAATCTTCTTCAATAGCGCTTTGAATCCCTAAATGTTTTCTACTCAAAGAAGCGCGCAGAAGTGCAATAGACTCTTCAACAAAAACCTTTACATGTAAAGGTTTTTCGTACTTAAAATCTGCGGGTTTTGCAAGAGCTAAAAAGTCCACCACCTGATGATCGATGCGTGCTAATGCGCCATGAATGATGGGCATATCTTCTTTGTCAGGCAGCTGAGCAGGAGAGAGCAGGAGTTTTAAGGGTTGCAATAAATTCTTCACTTCATGCGCAAACGAAGAGCCAATTTCACCCAAAATAATCAATGAGTGCGAAATACGAGCATTTTTCTCCTCTTTTTCAATAGAATCTCTGAGCTCACGCATCAACTGCGTCGTTTTTTCAATGATGCGTGTGATCTCGTCATTCTCTCTCCCTTGATAAATAGTGATGTCATCCCAGCGCTTTTCAATCATCGCTGTTGCATTGTTCGAGAGTAGATCGAGCCTGCCAAGCAATCTTCCCATAAAGATATTGGCAATAACTAAAGAGAGTAGCGCTACCATCATGAGAAGAACAAATTGCGCTAAAAAGGCATCTTGCAGCATGCTAAAAAGTGTTTGGTTTTTAACCTTAAGTACGAAAGAGCCAAAAAGGACACCATCTTCTTCAAAAGGGACAACATTATAGTGATCAAACTCTTTAAACGTATCGCCAATACGATAATTTTCCGTGTCCGTGTGGGCTACAATACTGTTAAGATTGTCGATAAAGCCTGAGCTTTCGATCATACTGCTAGAGCTGAGTGTTTTAAGAAATTTGTAAAGCTCCCATTGATTGTGCGTAAGGATAAACTCGCTCACAAAGGCTTTATTGGAGTTGATATTGGTCTTGATAAGCTCATCGATAATTTGATTGGTATGGTTTTTATGAATATCAATGTTGATAATAATCGAAACAGATGAGATCGCAAAAACGACCCAAAAAATAAGCGTTGCCAGCTTAACTTGAACGGAGAGTGCTAAGAGATAATCAATGACTCTTTTCATTGTCTTTGTTCAATCACTTCAAGCATCTTGGCTACATTGGAAAAATCTTGTCCTGAGGGAAGATCAAAACGATCAAGTGAGAGTTTTTCTAAAATACTTTGACCGTACGCATCTTGGTGCATCGTAATGAAAGCATTTTGGAGTGCTTCAAACTTCTTTTGAGGCAATGAACTTCGCGTGACAATCGGAGAATTGGTGTAAGGTCCCAAAATTTGCACGACTTTTAACTGTGCAATTTTGTCAGGATGCTTTTGTGCAAAACGGGTATACACGATACTATCCACACTTGCCCCATCCACAAATCCATCAATCACCGCTTTGATAGACTCGCCATGCTCATAGGTATAAATGTAGGATTTAAAAAACGTTTTAGGGTCCATTCCGTGACTTAACATGTAATAACTTGGAGCCGTAGCTCCTGAGTTACTTTCAGGATCCGTAAATGCAAAAATTTTCCCTTTGAAATCTGCAAGGGAATCAACCGAAGTGCTTTTTTTTGCAATGATATAGGAGTAATACTGATCACTTCCATCAAAAATAGGAATAACTAAAATTTTTCCTGTGCCATCTTTGTCGAGTTTGGTATAACTGGAGTTACAAATATAAGCGACGTCGACTTTATTCTCTTTGATGAGTGTATTCATCTCCGCATACGTTTTTGTAAAACGTATTTGTATGTCAAAATCACTGATTTTATTCTCCAAATATTGTTCCCAATCCATGATATTTTTAAGATCATCTTTAAGTACGGTTCCCGTTAATCCCAAAACAATTTTTTCTTTGGCACAGAGTGAAAATGGTAACAACAGCAGCAAAAAAAGCATGGTAAATTTTTGATAAGTGCTGGTCAAAAATTGATCGTTTTTCATCTCTTGGAAACTCCTTTTTTCTCCGAAAGTCCCTATTTTAGGGCTTTTAAAAGTTGGCACGTTAATTGCAGTAAGCACATTGTACTTGAAGAAAAGTTCAAAAAACTTTAAAGGAGTCCATGATGCATTTATTGTGGGATATACGGGTCTCGCTCGATCTGTTTTTAGGTGGTTTAGGGGTAGGTGCCTTCCTTATAGGGGCTGTACTTTACTATGTGGATGCAAAAGTTTACGATGGTTTTGTCAAAAAATCATTTGTGATTGCACCGCTTTTGGTGATAGCAGGATTGCTTCTGCTTCTGACAGAACTTGGTCGCCCGTTGAACGTGATTAAAACGATTTATGCGATTAATCCAACGTCGTTTATGTCGATCGGTATCTTTTTACAAAGTGCATTTGTAGCAGTTGCGCTTCTTATCGCCTTTAAAGTACTGACCAGTGGTGTTGAATCACTCTGCTCAAAAATCGTTTATGCAGGTGCCATTCTTGCAGGACTTGTTGGCTTGTATCATGGATTCTTGCTCTCAGGCATCGCAAAAGAGCCTTGGAACAACGCTATTCCTGTGATTTTCTTTGTCTCGTCTATTCTTTCAGGTGCATCATTGATGGTTCTACTGAACTTAGGAAGCCTAGAAAGTCTTGTAACACGCTTTAAACTTCCCCTCATCATCAATATGGTTTTAACCCTAGAGTTAGCCGCTGTTTTTGCATGGGTTTACAATCTAGCCCTTACAACAGCCTCTTCTAAACATGCTTATGATGTTCTCATCAGTAGTTTTAGTATGGAGTTTTGGGTACTCAGTATCTTAATTGGTTTAATTGCGCCTTTAGCCATTTTTACATTGGTAATTTTAAATAAATTATCCCTCAAAGCAGTCGCCATTCCAACCTTTTCAATTATTGTTGTGGGAAGTTTTTTCCTCAAAAATTTAGTTGTTTATCTTGGTCAAGCAGTATAAGGAGTCAATGATGAGTATTAACAGAAGAGATTTTCTCAAAACAACAGCAGGAAGCGCTGCAGTAGCTTCAACCCTTTCTATTTTCCCAGAAGTTGTCGAAGCCAAAATTGGAGAGCTCGCCTATGAGGGCGAATCAGGTAAATGGATGAGTTCAACCTGTCAAGGCTGTACCAGTTGGTGCAGTATTCAAGGACTCGTCGTTGATGGTAAGGTCATTAAAGTCAGAGGCAATCCAAACTCTCCAAGTGGTGGACGCATTTGTCCACGTCCACATTTAGCATTGCAACAAGTGTACGATCCTGATCGTGTTAAAACACCTCTTAAACGTACCAATCCTAAAAAAGGAAGAGGCGTTGACCCTCAATTTGTGCCTATTTCTTGGGATGAGGCCATTAACACCATCGCCGATAAAATTATGGAACTTATTAATGCAGGGGAAACACACAAATTTCTTTTAACACGTGGTCGTTACACAGGATTAAATGAAATTATGTATGGAACATTCCCAAAATTGATCGGTAGCCCAAATAACATCTCACACTCTGCTTTATGTGCTGATGCTGAAGAGTTTGGACGTGAACAGTCAGAAGGCTACCCAGCGTATGCTGACTTTGATCTTCAAAATACTCGTTATATTTTGGGTTGGAGTTCAGATATGGTTGCATCAAATCGCCAAACACCATGGTTTATCAACCAATTTGGAAATGTTAAAGATAGAGCTAAAATCACGACGATAGATCCTCGTTTATCCGCTACTGGAGCCAAATCTCACCGTTGGTTGCCTATTATTCCGGGAACTGATGGAGCACTTGCTATTGCTATTGCACATGTTATTCTTGTTGAAGGCAAATGGAACAGAGATTTTGTAGGCGATTTTGCTGATAAAGTGAACTATTTTGCTGTAGGGCAAGAAGTTCCAACTGAAATCATTGTTGAAGATAAAAAAATTCCTGTTGTCTTTAATGAAATTCATACCAATGGCGTTGTTGCATGGTGGAATTTAGAGCTGAAAGCTCGTACTCCTGAGTGGGCAGAACCCATCACAGGTATTAGCGCCAAAGAGATTCGTGAAGTAGCACGCGAATTTGCAGAAGCAGGAAGTAGAGCAATCTCATGGACAAGTCCAGGTGCTTCTATGCAAATTAGAGGAGGTATCTCTTCCTTTGCTTGCCATGCACTCAATGGACTTGTAGGATCCGTTGATTCCGTTGGTGGTATCTTACAACAAGGTTCAGCACCAACGGCTAAAACGCCTGATGTCAAGCCTTATCTTGATCCTCGTTTTGCCGACAGTTTGAAAAAACAAAAAATTGATCAACGAGGAACCAAAGGGTTCCCAGCACTTGAGCATATGAAATCGGGTGGATTTGTGTGTACGTCAAGAGTCGCACAAGCGATGCTTGATAAAGATCCATACGATATTAAAGTGGCTATTGGGTATTGGAATAACTGGGTCTTCTCTTCCATGGGAACAAAGCAATGGGAAGAGGCCATGTCAAAATTACCATTTTTTGCCCATATTACGACCAATATCGCAGAGATGACGATGTTTGCAGATATTGTCTTACCCGCTAAAATGCATATGCTTGAGCGTTATGGATTTGCTAAAAATAAACAAAACTTGACAGCCTATCTTTCCATCCATCAACCGCTTATCAAGCCTTATGGTGAAGCTAAAACGGATGAGACAGAAGTACCGTTCTTATTAGCACAAGCACTGGCTAAAAAAGGTTTTGATGCACCATTGCGCTATTATCAAGAAAATTTCAAAGATCCTGAAACGGGTAAAACACCAGAGACACCTGAAGAGTTTGACCTCTTTGCAACAAAATTCTATACCAAACCTTGTTGGGATGGCAGTAGTAATAGCAAAGGCGATACGATAAACAGCTGGGCTGAGTTACTTGAAAAAGGTATTTGGAAAACAAAACGCTACAAAATTGGCGAAAAAATCGGTCATTTTCATACAGCAACCCATAAATTTGAGTTTTTTAGCGAAACACTTAAAGCGGGAATGCAAAATCATGCCGACAAGCATAAAATGACGCTTGATGAAGCCATTGAGGCTGCAAATTATACGGTTAAAGGTGAGCAATTCTTTGTACCACACTATGAACCAGCCGTACGCTATGGAGATGAGGCAACGTATCCATTCATCTTTATTGACCACCGTTCACGTCTTAATCGAGAAGGAAGAAGTCAAAATACCCCTTGGTATTACAGTACCAAAAGCGTTGATCCAGGTGATGAAAATGAAAAAGATGTAACAAAGCTCAATCCGCTTGATGGTAAAAAATTAGGACTTAAAAACGGCGACAAAATACGCGTTAGTTCCATGTTTGGAACCATTGAAAGTGAAATCAAACTTTGGGAAGGCATCCGTCCCGGAACCGTTGCTAAATGCTACGGTCAAGGTCACTGGGCATATGGTCGCGTAGGATCTGAGATCTTTGGATCAAAACCTCGTGGTGGGAATAACAATGATCTCTATTGT
The DNA here is from genome assembly GCF_001723605.1 of Sulfurospirillum halorespirans DSM 13726. NCBI lineage: Bacteria > Pseudomonadati > Campylobacterota > Epsilonproteobacteria > Campylobacterales > Sulfurospirillaceae > Sulfurospirillum > Sulfurospirillum halorespirans. The sequence goes on from NZ_CP017111.1 coordinate 2,889,130, forward strand.
TATGACTGGGAACGCCTTAGTGGATCAAACCCACGACATGGTGGACATACCCGTGTAAAAATTGAAAAGATATAGGTAAAGGATAAACCATGGCAAAAAAATATGGAATGATTATTGACCTCCATCGTTGTGTTGGATGCGGTGCATGCGATCTTGCATGTAAAAGTGAAAATAACACACCTGTTGGGATTGATTGGGCGAGTCATAAGATCGAAACGTATGGCGTTTTTCCAAAAGTTACCTATACCCATACGCCAACCTTGTGTAACCACTGTGAAGATGCACCTTGTGTAAGAGTGTGTCCAACACAAGCTATGCACAAAAATGAAGATGGCATGGTTATACACGATCCGAGCCTTTGTATCGGCTGTAAAAGCTGTATGCTGGCTGATCCTTATGGGGTTATCCACTTTAATACGCAACATGCTTTCTTGGATTATGCAACCGACGAAAGTAGCATTGTCAAAGGTGGAACTTTCTCGAAAAAAGAGCTTTCAGATAAAGCCAAAGCACCCTTCCCTAACTTTAATGCGGCACGTGGTGCAGATGGTTATGAAGCAGTACGTCGTAAAGGTGCCGTTGAGAAGTGTTCATTTTGTAACCACCGAGTTGCAAAAGGGCTCTCTCCTGCATGTGTGGTAGCTTGCCCTGCGGATGCGCGTATTTTTGGTGATCTCAATGATGAGAAAAGCAAAATTGCAACCACACTTAGAGCACACAAACCAATGGTGTTGCTTCCTGAAAAAGGTACAAACCCTAAAGTGTTCTATATCAGAGAGTACAACTAAAAGAAGACCCTCTTTTGAGGGTCTTCTTAATTTAATAGAGTTCTTGCAGACCTTTAAACACGTCATTAAAGCAAAGCTTCAAAGACTACGTTAACACTGGGTTTTCCTCGACGGAATGCCCGCGCACCTTTGGTGCTTTTACTTCTTGCAAAATGAATTCTGCGAGAAGTCTAATATAGGAGTTGCACTTATGCGTCTAATTTTCTTATGTCTTGGCTTTTTTTTAACCCTTCATAGCGCGGAACTCTCTTACGTAGGTTCATCAACTATTGGGAAAACTGTTTTACCAGAATTTGCAAAACAGTTTTCAAAAAATTATGGGCATACCTTTTCGCGTATTGAAAACCCTGGTTCTGGGCAAGGGGTTGATGCGCTTTTAAAAGATAAAACCGAACTGGCAGGTATTTCACGTGCCATTGAAACCAAAGAGAGAGCCTTAGGTCTTCGCTTTTTTATCATAGGTTACGATGCTATTGGTGTGGTTGTTCATAAGAACAACCCTGTAAAAAATCTCAGCATGGAACAGCTCAAAGATATTTTTTCAGGCAAAATCAAAAACTGGAGTGACGTAGGTGGTATCAATGAACCTATCATTGTGGTCATAGAAACGCTTGCCGACAAACGCGCCACACAAATTGTTTTTACAGAGATTGTTTTTGATACAAAAGTTTTAGTGGGAACCTACAGTAAGGATGCCATCGAAGTCGACGCTCCCATCGATGAAGTCAATTATGTCAAAAATCATCCCAATGCGATCACCGCAGCGAGTATGGTTTTTGTGAAAAACACACCTGAAGTTCAGGCATTGAGTATCAATGATGTCGAAGCGATTGATAGAAACATTGCCGATGGCTCTTACCCTATTTCAAGACCGTTAGTGCTCGTAACCAAAGAGAACCTTTCAACGGCTTTAGTGCAATTTCTAAACTATGTTTACACCAAAGAGGCACAAGCGATTGTTGCTAAAACCTTTGTCGCCGTACGATAGGAGTTGATATGAACCACTTTAAATTAACCATACACGCTAAAATTTTTACGTTAATGTTTCTCTTTTTTCTTTTTTTTGTAGGCTATGCTTCCTACCTCTCTTTCTCTTTTTTTAGTATGGAGAGCCAAATGGAAAGCAGACTGGACTCTGTTTCATCCAAGACAGCGCATCAAAGCAATGAACTCTCAAACCTCGATACCTTGCAAAAAGAAATAACTTTACTCTTAGAAGCAAAAGCACTCTTTGAGTCTATGGAGAAAGCACAAAAAAACTATGCCTCTTTACACGATGGTGCGTATTGGCTTGATTTTAACGCACTCTATTCCACGCTTGAAAAAGCGCTCAATCATGCTTTATTTACGACACTTTCGTCCACGTTGAAGGCTGAATTTGAGGGATTAAAAGAGGATTTTGAGAGTATGGATAAGCTCATTGTTTCTTTTAATGATGAGCGCGCCAAACAAATTTCGCTGATCTCACTTTCCCCAAAAATTGACCGTTTTAAAGCGCTGATTGATAAAGCAATGAGCCAAAGAGAAGCGATACGCCAAAATGTCATTGCCTCAGCCATTGAAACACAAATCCTCACACTTGAAGGGGTGAAAGAACTCAAAGTTGCCAATGATACGATGCACCGTAAAATGGTCATTGTCAATATTTTTGGAGGCGTTATCGCGCTGGTGATGCTCTGTTTAGCGACCTATTTACCGATGATTCTTTCCAAGCAACTCAAACACTTTAGAGAAGCGTTTCAAGTACTTTCCGATGGAGATTTTAGACATAAACTCACCTTTAGTGGCACCGATGAAGTCGCAGAACTAGGCCCTTTATACAATAGCATCGTGGAAAATCTAAGTCAAAAAATTCATTTTATTGTGGCAAAAGCGAAGGAGCTTGATCATATTGCTACGGTAGTTAGCCAAATTGTGACAACGCTTGAAAAAACAGCAGAACACGTCGCAACGCACACGCAAAAAATCAATGAAACCAATCAGAATTTCAGTGCCATTTCCCAACAAATTAGGCTCATTACCAGTGCTACCATGGAAGACGCCCAAACGCTTCTTAGCAATAATGCACAGGTTAGCAGTACCGTGCAAGTCTCTATTGACGATCTTAAAATGGCGGCACATGCCACAAGTGAAATTCAACAAACGACGGAGTCACTCGCCATTGCAACCGAACAAATCAGTCAAATTCTTTTGGCGATTGAAGATATCTCAGATCAAACGAATCTTTTAGCCCTTAATGCTGCCATTGAAGCGGCGCGTGCAGGGGAACATGGGCGTGGGTTTGCGGTTGTCGCAGATGAAGTACGTCACCTTGCCGAGATGTCACATCAAGCAACAGGGAACATCGAGCACATTGTTGCCAATGTCCATGGTAAAGCTTTGGAAGTCAAAGGGCAGATTGAGCGCAGTGCGCAAAGCTTGCAAGAGGTTATTTCACAAACTCAAATTGCGCTTGGCTCTTTTGATGGCATTAGCCATGCGATTGTGGCACTCAATCAAGAACTCAACACCGTAGAGCATGAGACCAATACACAACAAAAAGAGAGCCAGCAGATCCATAAAGTCACCACAGAACTCACAGCACAAACACACTCAATGGGAGAAATTTCTAATGAGCTTTTATCGTTTTCCAAACAGCTAAAAATAACGGCAGACACGCTTCAAGCAAACATGCAAGAGTTTAAGCTTTAAGTTTTTCATGAGAGCTAAATATCTTTACATGTAAAGCATGAACCTAAAAGCCTTATGTGCCTAAAAGGGAGCTGTAACGCGTCTCTTCCATGGCACGTCCAGCACCTAGGATGATGTTGTGCAGAGGATTTTCCACAAGATTGACCTGTATCTCTAATTTCTCACTGAGGTAGCGATCGAGCCCTTGAAGCATCGAAGAGCCGCCCGTGAGCAAGATGCCTTGATCGTAAATATCTTGCGCAAAAGAAGGCGGGAGCTCTGAGAGTAGCGAATGGGTGAGTGCTACCATTTTATCGGCAAGGGGCATGATGGCACGGTGCACATCGGTAGAGCTGACCACAAAACTTTCAGGAAGTCTTGAGACGAGATTTTTTATATTGATCTTCATCGTTTTTTCTTCGTTTTCAAACAAATTTCCAAGCTCTTTTTTCAAACGCTCTGCATCATTATGCGAGACAAGAATACGTTTATGCGCTTTAAAATACTCGATAATCGCCTCATCAAGGTCATTGCCCGCAAGGCGAAGCGACTTACTCATCACAATGCCATTGCATGAAAGCAGCGAAATATCGCTCACGCCCGCACCAATATCAAGCACTAAAACACCTTTGGGTAGCTCAATGGACTGCATGGAACCAAGAGCTGCAGAAAAAGGGTCTTTGATGAGCATCACCTCACGCGCACCCCCATCTTTGCATGCTTCCATCACCGCACTTCGCTCCATAGACGTCAGATCACTCGGAACACTCACCACGATGGTTGGCTTGAAAAAACGACGTTGTGCAATGCGTGAAATAACCTCTTTGATGTAAGCTTTCGCCACGGTCAAATTGGCAATCGCACCTCTGGAGAGTGGGTGCATCACTTCAATGTATTTGGGGTTTTTGCCCCACATACGCCTTGAAGAAGCACCGCCATCAAAAAATGAGTTTCGGTTATTATCAAAGGCAATGGACGTTGGCTCATCTAAAATGATTCCACGACTGGGTTGATACACCAGTGTATTATTGGTGCCAAGATCAATGGCAAAGGCGTTGGAAGATCGAAGTATTGCAAACATTATGACTCTTTGGGTGCGACTGATTTTTTAGCTTTTTTCTTACGACTGTAGATGTTAATCGACTCAACCGCAAGGGAGAATGCCATCGCAAAGTAGACATACGCTTTTGAGATATGAAGTCCAAGTCCTTCCGCAATCAGCGTCACACCAACTAAGATCAAAAACGAAAGCGCTAAGATTTTGATCGTAGGATTCACATCGATAAAATGCGAGATGCCTTTACTAGCGAACATCATCACCCCAACAGCAATGACAACGGCTAAAATCATAACGATGATGTCATTTGCCATACCCACAGCAGTAATGACAGAATCAAGAGAGAAAACGATGTCTAAGATCGCGATCTGAATGAGTGTATTGAAAAAACCGCGTGAGCCTTTTTTAAGCTCTTTTTCCTCTTCGCCTGCCTCTTCAATATCTTGGTGAATCTCTGTCGTTGACTTTGCAAGCAGGAAAAGTCCTCCGATAATTAAGATCAGATCGCGCCCTGAAATATCTTGCCCTAAAATGGTGAGAAGCGGTGTTGTGAGCTTCATAATCCAAAAGAGTGATAGTAAAAGCATAATGCGGGTGATCATCGCAAGGGCGAGTCCAAAAATGCGCCCCTTATCTCTTTGATGCGCCGGTAAACGCCCTACTAAAATCGCAATAAAAATAATATTGTCGATGCCAAGTACAATTTCCAAAGCCGTCAAGGTCAATAACGCCATAAGCGCTTCGAGGGTAAACAACGATTCTAACATTTCATTCTTTCCTGATTTTTGTTTATTTCATTGTACCGACTTTTGGGTATAACTCTTCTTAGTAGCTAATGTTACGCCGTATGCGTAACGGTATCTTCACCAATGAGTAAAACCCATTGGTGAAGGTCAGGGATAATCCCCGACACCCCCTAAAGCTTCATAAAACACGTTTTATGAGAACTAAAAGGTGAGACGTTGCGCTCTTTTGAAAAAGTGCGTAACATCCACTACTCAATCCTCTTGTTAAGCTAGCTGCGTTATAATTTGTCTATTGCTATCAAAGGAGTTTTTAGATGATTTTTGGAAAGATAGATTATATCAATCTTCTTCCGTTTCATGTTTTCTTAAAAAAGTCTTCTCTACCCAATGCTTTTAAACGCTCATGTGAACATCAAAAATCCGTTCCCTCCGCCATTAATCGCAAATTTAGAAAACGTGCTGTGGATGCTGCTTTTATCTCAAGTATTGAGAGTAAACGCACAGGGATTAAACGCCTAAATATCGGCATTGTGGCGCAAAAAAATGTTAAAAGTGTCATCATCAAAGAAGGTGCTACCAAAAGTGATCCTGCTTCCGCGACATCGAACAAGCTAGCACGTGTCCTTGGGTTACAAGGCGAAGTGTTCATAGGCGATCGTGCACTGAAGCTCTATTTGGAATCGCCCAAAACTTACATCGATCTTGCGCAAACATGGCATGACACATATCATCTGCCGTTTGTTTTTGCCCGTTTTTGTGTCAATGCGCGTCAAAGTTTTTACAAACGACTCTCGACTCAATTTGTACGACACAGGGTTAAAATTCCCAATTACATTCTCTCCAAGTACGCCAAAGAGCGTGGGATAACAGAGAAAAACATTAAAGAATATCTCAAACTGATTAGCTATACTATTGGAAGAAAAGAGCAAAAAGCACTCTTTATGTTTTTGAAAAAAGCCAAACGCCTTTAAGCCTTCATCGTAAAATCCCCAAAGGAGTTGCCTGATGTCTGTGAAAAGTGATATTGAGAAAGTTTTAAAATCCACGATCCAAAGTACCCCGGGACAAACAGAGTTCTACCAAGCCGTTGAGGAGGTTTTGATCTCCCTTGAACCCCTCTTGCACGCTGAACCAAAATACGATCAGTACAACATTTTAGAGCGCATTGTCATCCCAGAGCGCCAAATTCTATTTCGCGTCGTCTGGATAGATGACCAAGGCAAAATTCAAACCAACATCGGCTACCGTGTGCAGTTTAACTCTGCCATTGGACCTTACAAAGGCGGTCTTCGTTTTCACCCGAGCGTCAATCTTGGCATCATCAAGTTTCTAGGCTTTGAGCAGATTTTTAAAAATTCCCTCACAGGTCTTGCCATCGGAGGGGCAAAAGGTGGAAGTAATTTTGACCCAAAAGGCAAAAGTGAAGGCGAAATCATGCGCTTTTGCCAATCGTTTATGGTCGAACTCTCCAAACACATCGGTGAAACTAAAGACATTCCTGCGGGTGATATTGGTGTGGGTGGGCGTGAAATTGGCTATATGTTTGGTGAATACAAACGTCTTACGAGTCGTTTTGAAGGTGTACTAACGGGCAAAGGGCTCAACTGGGGCGGATCACTCGCTCGCACCGAAGCGACGGGGTATGGCTCGGTCTATTTTGCAGAAAACATTCTCAATAAAGCAGGCGACTCACTCAAAGGTAAAATCTGCACCGTCTCAGGTGCTGGCAACGTTGCACTTTACACGATTCAAAAACTCTATGAGATGGGCGCACTTCCCGTTACATGTAGCGATTCAAAAGGGATGATTTACGATAAAAATGGCATCGATTTTACAGCGCTTAAAGCGATCAAAGAGGTGGCGCGTAAAGACCTGAGCGAGTACATCAAAATTCGCCCTAATGCCGTCTACATTCCCCTCTCCGACTACCCACAAGGCACCAATGCTGTGTGGAGTATCCCTTGTTTTGGGGCTTTCCCCAGTGCAACGCAAAATGAACTCAACCTTACCGACATCCAAATTCTCTACAAAAATGGGTGTCGTTTGGTCAATGAGGGTGCGAACATGCCCAGCACACCCGGCGCGATCGACTTTATGATCTCTCACAAGATGTTTTATGGTCCTGCCAAAGCGGCGAATGCGGGAGGTGTTGCAACCAGTCAACTAGAGATGAGCCAAAATGCCAGCATGCAAAAATGGACTTTCCCTGAGGTGGATAGCAAACTTCACACCATTATGAGATCTATCTTTGATCTTGCCTACGCTACCTCGAAAGAGTTTGGAAATGAGGGAAATTTGATGCTAGGAGCCAACATCGCAGGTTTCAGGAAAGTAGCCGACTCCATGATCGACCAAGGCGCGGTGTAGTAAAACGGGCTTTGCCCGTTTTACATGTAACGATTTAAAACGTGTTTTTAGGCGCCCAAAGTATTAAAAACTCTATCTCCCGCGTCTCCAAGACCCGGAACGATGTAGCCATTTTCATTGAGTCCATCATCAACACACGCGGTAAAGACAGGAACGTCTGGGTGAATTTCACCAAAACGTTTTAAGCCCTCCGGTGCTGAAACCAAGGCGAGAAAGCGAATATCTTTCACCCCTTTGCTTTTGAGAAAATTCACCGCATCAATCGCTGTTCCACCCGTGGCAAACATCGGATCGATGATAATCGCGGTGCGTTCAACATGATCCGCAGGAAGTTTCGCATAGTAAAACTCTGCTTCAAGCGTTTTTTCGTTACGTTGAAAACCCAAAAAGCCCACACTCGCATCGGGAATCAGTTTAAAAACACTGTCCAACATACCAAGCGCAGCACGAAGAATGGGGCAGATCATAATCTTGACATCCAATTTATGTGTGTTTGCCACCGCAACAGGAGTCTGAACCTTCACGTCTCTTAGGGGCAAATCTCTCGTTGCCTCAAAGAGCATCAAATAAGAGATTTCGTCCACCAAAAGTCGAAACTGAAAGGGCTCTGTTTTTTCATCTCTTAAGATCGAAAGTTTGTGCTCGATGAGAGGATGTTTGATGACGTGAACATTTTTCACTTATTTTTGCTCCGCGTCGATGATTGCTTGAAGTTTTGCACGGTATGCTTTGATATCAAAATCTTTTACACGCGCAACACCATCTTTAATCGCCGCTTCTGCAACCGCAGCTGAAATCCACACAAAAACTCTTCGATCAAACGGTTTTGGAATAATGTAATTGATACCAAATTTAAGCTCTTCACCATTGTACGCCGCTTTGACATAATCAGGCACATCTTCTTTGGCTAGTTTTGCCATTGCAACCGCTGCTGCCATTTTCATGCCTTCGGTGACTTTCGTTGCTTTCACATCAAGCGCACCTCTAAAGATGAAAGGGAAACCTAAAACGTTGTTGACTTGGTTTGGATAATCGCTTCTTCCTGTTCCCATCATCACGTCATCTCGTACCGCATGAACCTCTTCTGGCAAGATTTCCGGTGTTGGGTTCGCAAGGGCGAAAATGATTGGGTAGGGATTCATCGATTTGACCATCTCTTTACTGACAACACCCGGTGCGGAAAGACCGAGGAACATATCTGCACCATTCATCGCATCTTCCAATGTTCGATCGCTTGTCTCTAGGGCAAACTCTGCTTTGTAGCTGTTAAGATCTGTTCTACCAGAATGAATAACACCTTTGGTATCGATCATCACGATTTTTTTAGCACCTAAAAGTTTATACATTTTGGCACATGCAATACCAGCAGCACCCGCACCAGATACGACAATTTTCATCTCTTCGATTTTTTTACCACTGATTTCAAGGGCGTTAATAAGACCTGCAGAGGTGATCATCGCTGTTCCATGTTGGTCATCGTGCATCACAGGAATGTTCACAGCCTCTTGAAGTTTTCGCTCAATCTCAAAACATTTAGGTGCTTTAATATCTTCAAGGTTAATGCCACCAAAGGTTGGAGCCAACGCTTTACAGATCGCTACGATTTTATCGGCGTCATGTTCATCAAGTTCAATATCAAAAGCATCAACATCCGCAAATTTTTTGAAAAGAACGGATTTGCCTTCCATAACAGGCTTGCCAGCAACAGCGCCAATATCGCCAAGTCCAAGCACCGCGGTTCCATCGGTAATGACCGCAACAAGATTTCCCTTGTTGGTGTAGGTATAGGCTAATTCGTTATCTTTTTCAATCTCTAAACATGGATGGGCAACACCCGGAGTATAGGCCATAGAAAGGTCTCTGGCTGTATCACAACGTGTTTTAACACTGATCTCTATTTTTCCACCGACATGGTATGCTAAAGATTCCTCTTTCGTTACTTTTCCTTTATGACTCACCAGAACTCCTTTTAAATAAAATTAATGTTTCGATTCTTTTAACCACGTCTTCATATCCAATAATTTCCAAAACATCAAAAATGGAAGGACTGACCGAACTTCCTACCATCGCAATCCGAATCGCTTGCGCCAAATCTTTCAGCTTTAAACCACGATCTTCTAAAAATGCTTTGGTAAATGTTTCAAATTCACTCGCTATTAAAAGCGATTTTTCGCCGTTTAATGCTACCAAATAGTGCTCTAAAACAGCTAATCCATCGGCTGTTAAGAACTTTTCAACTGCTTTCTCATCGTAACACATTGGTGGCTCTAAAATCTGCTTTACAAGGCTTGCAAACTCAACCAAGGTCTTTGCACGATCACGAAGTGCGTCAATTAGTAACTCTTTCTTTACATATAAGGAAATATCGACATCAAAAAAGCGCAATTCAGAGATAATTCGCTCATAACTGGCTTGTTTAATGTAGTGTGCATTCAGCCAAACCAACTTCTCTTGGTTATACGCCGAAGCTGATTTATTGATATGGGAAGGATCAAAGAGTGTTTGCATTTGCTCAAAAGAGAAAATCTCCTGATCGCCATGACTCCAGCCCAAACGAATCAGAAAATTCAGCAATGCTTCTGGCAGGTAACCTTCGCGTTTATACTCCATCACATCCACTGCACCATCGCGCTTGGAGAGCTTTTTACCTTGAGGATTTAAGATCATCGGGACATGGTAAAATTTGGGAATGTCAAAACCAAGTGCCTCGTATAAAATGATCTGTTTCGGTGTATTGGAGAGATGATCATCGCCACGAATAACTTCATTCACACCCATAAGCGCATCATCAATCACAACGACAAAGTTATACGTTGGCGTGCCATCACTGCGTGCAATGATAAAATCATCCAACATATCGCTCGCATTAAAATTCACTTCGCCTTTGACACCATCAACAAAGGAAACCACACCCGTCGTTGGCGCTTTAATGCGAATGACAGGCTCAACACCAACGGGTGGTGTGCCTGTAAAATCACGGTATCTACCATCGTAATGTGGGCGCTCTTTGCGTGCGGATTGCGCCTCACGAAGGGCATCAAGATCTTCTTTACTCATATAACATTTGTACGCTTTTCCCGCATCTAAAAGCTTTTGAACATAGCTTTTGTACAGATCAAAACGCTCAGACTGATAGACAATCTCGCCTTCATGCGCCAATCCCACCCATTTAAACGCTTCTACAATGGCATCTGCGGCCTCTTTGGAGTTTCGCGCAAGGTCTGTATCTTCAATGCGAAATAAAAATTTTCCATTGTTTCTTTTTGCCCAAAGATAGCTGTAAAGGGCGGTTCTAAGCCCTCCAATATGCAAATATCCCGTAGGGCTCGGGGCAAAACGTGTCACTATCATGACTCTACCTTCACTATAATTTGATGAATTATGTATAAATTATGTATCATTTTGTTACGTGATCAACAAAAATTCTACGAGAGCGGACGCAAAAACACTTTTTTAATTTCTTTTGTCTAAAAACATGTTATCATTCGTAGCTCTTATTTTTAATACAGACACGATTATATAGCTATTTTTCTTAAAACAAAGGACTATTGATGAAGATAAAACTAAAAGTGTTAACTTTGGTAACGTTGAGTGCTACCCTTCTTTTTTCACCTGCAAATGCAGGAACCATTGATGGCGTTTCAGTCATTATTAACAAAGAACCCATCACACTTTATGATGTTTTCAAATACTCACAACGCTTTAATATCTCTAAAAAAGAGTCTTTGGATATTTTGGTAAGACAAAAACTCGAAGAGTCTGAGATCAAAAAACAAACGATTACTGTTGATAGTTTTGAAGTCGATCAGTACATCGAAAACTTGGCAATCAGCAATAACATGAGTCAATACGACTTTCTTAATATGATTCGCTCAAAAAACATTGATGTCTCTGAGTACAAAGAAGATCTTAAAAAGAAATTGCAACGCGATAAACTCTACAAAAAAATCGTCAATACCAAAATGCAACAAATGGGTGATGGTGAGCTTCAAGCCTATTACAATGAAAACCTCAATGAATTTTCACAAGCCAGTGCGTTTGATGTAACGATCTATACCAGTGCAAATCAACAAAGCCTTGCAGCGATTCAAAACAACCCCATGAGTGCCGTTAATGATGTCGAACTTAAAGAGGGGAAACTTGAAGCGAGTAAAACCGATCCAAAATTGGCAGCCCTGCTTAACAAAACGGCCATTGGTAAATTTTCGCCTGTTGTCAAATCCGATGCAAATAACTACGCGATGTTTTTTGTGAAAGAGAAACACAATGTTCAAAGTGTCTCATTTGCGGATGCTAAAAATTATATCTATTCAAAGTTGAGTGAAGGTAAAGAGCAAAAAGCGATTGAAGAATTTTTTGAAAAACTCAAATCTTCTGCCAATATTCAAGTCGTTAGAGCACCCTAAAACGCTTCTAAACGTTTACATGTAAAAAGGGGGTTGAGCTATTTTAAGCTCAACCCCCTTTTTTTATGGCTCATTTTTAATAACGTGAGAGGTAATTCGTATCGAAATTATTCTCGATAAAATCTTCATTGTCCATCATATTTAAGTGAAAATCACGAACCGTTTTAATGCCTTCGATTTGTAACTCACTCAAGGCTTGTTTCATTTTCGCAATAGCGCGCGTGCGGTTCTCACCCCACACAATAAGTTTTCCAATCATGGAGTCATAATTGGGTGGAACAATGTAGCCTTGATACGCATGCGAGTCCATACGCACATTGCGACCGCCGGGGATAATGTACTTTGTAATTTTACCTGGGCTTGGAATGAATTTGACAGGATCTTCCGCCGTAATTCGACATTCAATCGAGTGACCTTTAAACGTAAGTGCACTTTGGTCAAAGAGTTTTTCACCCTCTGCCACACGAATCATCCACTCGATGATGTCAATTCCACTGACCATTTCACTCACACAGTGCTCGACTTGAAGTCTTGTGTTCATCTCCATAAAGTAGAAGTTTTTATCGGCATCTAAAAGGAACTCAAATGTACCGGCATTTTCGTAGCCAATGTATTTGGTCGCTTTAACCGCAACTTCATGAAGGCGTGCTCTTGTTTTGGCATCCAGCGCAATCGCAGGAGACTCTTCGATCAGTTTTTGATGACGTCGCTGCATCGAACAGTCGCGTTCACCAATGTGCACGACATTGCCAAACGAGTCACCAATGACTTGCACTTCGATGTGGCGAGGATTTTTGATGTATTTTTCCATATAAAGCGCGCCATCGCCAAACGCACTGAGCGCTTCACTTTCCGCGGCAAGAAACGATTTTTCCAAATCCTCCATCTTCTCAACCACACGCATACCACGTCCGCCACCGCCCGCACTGGCTTTCACAATGACAGGAAGTCCGATCTGCTCAGCCAATTTTTTAGCATCTTCGACACTCTCAAGGATGCCTTCGCTCCCAAGAATAACCGGCACACCTGCTTTTTTCATCACATCTTTGGCTTTGGATTTATCGCTCATCAAAACCATAGAGTCAACCGAAGGACCGATAAATTTGATGTTGTGGTGTTGGCACACTTCGACAAAGGTTTGGTTCTCACTTAAAAAACCATACCCTGGGAAGATCGCGTCACACCCACTGATTTCAGCCGCGCTGATGATAGAAGGAATGCTAAGATAACTCTCCGATGATTTTGGCCCACCAATGCAAATACTCGCATCGGCATGTTGAAGATAGAGCGCATCTTTGTCCGCCGTGGAATAAACCGCAATCGCTTGCTTGCCCATCTCTTTGATGGTTCTTATTGCGCGAAGGGCGATCTCACCACGATTGGCAACAAGAATTTTCTCAATCTTCATTACACTTTCTCCACCGCAAAGATTGGCATATCGTACTCTACTGGCTGACCATCTTCAACAAGGATTTCTAAAATTTTACAGTCAAACTCTGCTTCGATTTCATTCATAATCTTCATCGCTTCGATAATGCCGATAGGCTGACCTTTACGAATGACATCGCCCACTTTTGCAAATGGAGCCGCACCTGGAGCTGGAGATTTGTAGAATGTTCCGACCATGGGTGATTTGATGCTAAGCCCAGCAGGAGCTACATTGATACTTGCTTCGCCACCGCTTTGTGCGACAGGGGCGACAGCAGCTACTTGAGCAACGCTTGGAGCTTGCATAACAGGCGCTGCTGCATACGCAACAGGACCATCAAAACCTTTTTGAAGTTCAATGCTAAAATCACCCTCTTTGATTTTCAATTTTGTAATATCGCTTTTATCAAAAATACGTATTAACTCTCTAATCTCACTTTTGTCCATTCGGTTTCTCCTAAATATTTGCCATTTTTTGGCATGACATAAAATGTGTTATAATACCACACTAAATATATACGATCACTTAAGGGAAGTTATGGGTTTAAAAGCAGACAGTTGGATACGAGAAAAATCGCTCAAAGAGCGTATGATAGAGCCTTTTTGCGAAGAGCAAGTGGGCAAAGATGTCGTCAGTTATGGTGTGAGCAGTTACGGGTATGACATCCGCGTGGGACGTGAATTCAAGATCTTCACCAATGTCAATTCCACCGTGGTTGACCCGAAAGAATTTGACGATAAAAATGTCATAGATTTTGAAGGTGACATCTGCATTGTCCCCCCAAACTCGTTTGCTTTAGCACGTACGGTTGAGTACTTTAGAATCCCAAAAAACGTCCTAGCCATTTGTCTAGGGAAAAGCACCTATGCACGTTGTGGCATCATCGTGAATGTAACACCTTTTGAGCCAGAGTTTGAAGGTCACATCACCATCGAAATTTCAAACACGACACCACTCCCCGCCAAAATTTATGCCAACGAAGGTATCGCGCAAGTCCTCTTCTTAGAGGGTGACACCGCGTGTGAAACCACCTACAAAGATAAACACGGTAAGTACCAAGGACAAACAGGTATTACCTTACCACGCATTTTAAAATAACCGCTGATGGCTTTACATGTAAAGGCTTTAGAGCACAACAATTCAGAAGAGTTTGATGGCTTTTACGCCATCTACTCTACTTCGTTTCCCCTTTGTGAACAAAAATCTCGCGAAGCACTTTTAGCGATGCAACACGCCTCTTTTTACACGATCTATCTTGCTTACAATGACGAAAAAATTGTTGGATTTTGCATTATGTACCATCCGCACGATGACAATTTTTTCTTGCTTGAATACATGGCGGTTGATGAGCGTCTTCGTGGCATAGGACTAGGCTCCACGCTTTTACAAAGTAGCATTGAACAGCTTTTCAAAACGCATGGCACACGCGCACTTTTGATCGAAATCGACTCACCTGAAAAAAGTTCAGTAGAGCAAGAAATTCGTGAAAAAAGAGAAGCCTTTTACCGTCGTTTGGGTGCATTAAAAATTGATCCGTTTGATTATATCCTTCCCTCTCAAACCAGTGAGCTTGCTCCTCCAATGGAACTTTTGGTGTACCATCCAACTCTGCGTGAAATTTCGAAAGAGACCTTGCAAACATGGCTTGAAAAGCTCTATGTTGATGTGTATGGATGCTCCAAAACAGACCCACGTATTGCGCACATGTTAGTACATGTACCACCGATTTTAACCCTTATGTAAAAGGATTTTTGATGGAGATTTTTTTAAGCGACCAATACGAAACCCTCTGGACAGCAATTAGCTCCATTATGGGCGTTATCGCAACGACTTTGGCTATTTTTGCGCTCCTTTATTCGATGCGAACCTATCGTAAAACGATGCAAATCGTCCACTACGGTGAGATCGATAAAATGTACTTCGAGATTCTCAAAGAAGCCCTTGCCAAACCTCACTTGGTCCAAAAAAACAGTGAACGAAGTGCCGAACAAGAGGTGGAGTATGACATCTACGCATTTATTATCTGGAATTTTTTAGAGTCGATCTATGATCGCTGTATGCTCGATCATGATCTACAAAAAACATGGTTTCCCATCATCCAAGCCGAACGAAAGATCCACCTTTCTTGGATTCAAGAGAACGAGAACAGAGCAAAATTCAAAGTAGAATTTTTGAGCTTTATTGATGAGGGGAAGTTTGAAGTAGCGTAAGGCTACTTCTCAACCCGGAGCAACAACCCATTCAAATAAAACGACGCACTTGCATTGATAAGGCACGGATGGTCGCTGTCTTGTTGCATCTGCTCTAGCAAAATGTATTGCACTTTAAGATCGTGGGAGACTTCCATGGCGATCTCTAAAAGTTCTTTTTTGCCAACGTGAAAGGAGCAGGAGAAGAGTGCGATTAAACCGCCATCTTTGACCGCTTTGGTGGACTCCATCAAGAGATGTTTGAAGCCTCGTTTGGCGCCACTGGCTTGCTCTTTGGTTTTGGCGAAGGATGGTGGATCAATAACGATCAGATCGAAACTGTTTTTATATTTTTTCTCTTTCATAAACGTAAACGCATCGGCAGTATAGGTTTCGTAATTTTCCATTGCATTGGCAAGTAAATTGACTTTGGTTTGCTCTATCGCTGATTCAGAGATGTCCACAAAGACGGTATTTTTTGCACCTTTGGAGAGTGCGTAGATGCCAAATCCACCGGCATTACAGCAGATGTCAAGCACCGTGTCTCCTACTTTGATGTAGCTGGCGCAGATGGCTCTGTTTTTGCGCTGGTCGAGGTAAAAGCCTGTTTTTTGGGCATCTTCGATGTCGACTAAAAAATTGAGCCCATTTTCACTCAAAGTAAACTCTTTATTGGGAGTTCCAAAAAGTGTGCCATTTTTACTCTCCAAACCTTCGATTTCGCGGGAGTGAACATCTGATTTTTCGACGATCCATGAAGGATTCACGAGCTGTTTGAGTGTGCTGAGGATGAGTTCGCGAAAGACTTCCATGCCTGCGGTGTTGATCTGAAGGGAGAGTGTGTCGCCGTATTTGTCGACGATCAGTCCTGGTAAAAAGTCTGCTTCGGAGTGGATGAGACGTACGGCATTGGTTTGAGACAAAAGTGCCTCACGTTTGGCAATGGCTCTTTTGATGCGGTTGTGAAAAAACTTTTTGCCGATCTCTTCTTTGCCAAAACTCAAAATTCGTGCGAAAATGGCGCATTTGGGATTGACATATGCGGTTCCTAAAAAACCGTCTTTTTTGGAAAAAAGTGCGACTATTTCGCCACTTTGAAACTCTTCAGCGCTTGAGTCGATTTCGTTGGCGTACACCCATGGGGTAAAGCGTCTGATTTTGGGAACAACGGAGTGTTTTACGTATACTTTATTCAATGATTTTTCCTAATATAGTTTGTAACTCTTTGGTAAAGGCAGGATATTCGAGCACGCTCTCGTGCGTTGTGTTAAATAACGTTACATGTAAAGGTTTGGTTGGCATCGCTTCTAAGAGTTTTTCAAGATGATACCTCGGAATGAGCAGATCATTTTCAACTTCGATGACAGCAATTTTTGCTTTGACCAAAGGGAGGTAATTCACACTTTCAAATTTGTTTTTAAGCAAAAGATCGATCGGGAAGAAGGGATACTTGAGTTTGGCTAAAGAGAGGATCGAATCATACGGTGTGATTAAAACCAAGCCATCCACAACGCGTTTACTGGCAAGATACGTCGCAACGCCTGTGCCTAAACTTCGCCCTATCACAACCACTTTGCGACCCTTGGCGTAGGTGTCATAAATCTTCAAAGCGTCTTCAAAAAACGCTTGCTCGCTAGGCTCGCCTGTGCTTTCAACATACCCTCGGTAGTTAAAGGCAACCACGTCATAGCCTTGTAACGCTTTTACATGTAAGACAAAATGCGTTGCGTCATCGGCATTTCCACCAAAGTAGAGAATCAGCCCTGCATCGCTTTGCGCATCGGTGCGAAGCACGCCATCTAACACTGCGCCATCGCTTACATGTAAAGTGAGTGGCGCAATGTTTTCACCACTAACTTTGGGGTGCTTTTCAATCAATTGAGAAGGAAAAAGCTGATCGTTCTGTGTAAAATAGAGATACCCCATCGCTACCAAATAAAATCCGATCACCCCAAATAAGAGTTTTTTCATCGTTCTTCCTTCTTCAAAAACACCGTAAAATCGCCATCCATATAGCCCTCATACATTTCCACATCGTACACAAAATCACTCACGTGCGCTTCGATTTCTTCGGGCAAAAAGTAGTTAAAATGCCCCTGTGTTTCTTCACCTCTGAGCAGGTTAAAGACAAATCCTTTTTTTGAAACTTCGTAACAACGGCGGATAAACAAAAAGGTCTCAGAACGGTTCAAAATATTCATCGAACCACTAGCGATGTAAAAGTCCGCGCATTCTAACTCATCGTTTAAAATATCTTTATGCACACACGTCTGCTTGGTGCGTTTATGCGCCACAAAAAGGGCCTCTTCAAGCATATCGTAGCCTGTGTATTTTCTAGGCAACGCGCCTTTTTGCTGCAAAAAAAGATACAAATCGCCAAAACCACACCCCGCATCAATAACGCTACTGGAGGGCAAATGTTCCCCCAAAAGCTCATGAATCACTTCAAAACGGGTGTGTTGCGACTGTTTGGAGTTCCAGTTAAGTCCACGTGCCGTACAGCCATAACGCTTTATGGCATTTTCATAAAATGTTTTATTGTTAATTCGTGGCATAAAAGGAGGCTAAAAAAGAAGGGGACACTTTTAGCTTAAAAGTGTCGAAACGCTTTGTTGCATCATGCTATTTTGATGTACTTGTGCGAGAACTGAGCTGGTTAGTTTGATCTCATCGCTTTTTAATGAGGCAATTTTTTGATCGAGTGGAGTTTCAGAAATCTGTGAATTCGCACTGCTTAAATTGGTAATGGCAGTGAGTGAATTGGTAATAGAACTGCTGGCAGAATTGATCTGCGTGCTTGTCGTTTGGCTTAAAGTACTAAGATTTTCTCTAAAGTTAGCGATGCCTTCTTGATCATCTACTGAGAGTTCACTCAGTCCACTCACATCGAGCCCATAGTTACTGGAAAGTAAATTTTGTCCATTGTAGGTGCTCTGTTCTGCAATGTCTTGCATGGAGCTGCTAATCGCGTCAAACTCCTCTTGAATCATCGCTTTTTGATCGCTACTTAAGGAAGCATTATTGTAACTCACAGAGAGTTCATTGAGCTTATCCGTTCCCGCACTAATCGCTTGCAATGAAGAGTCTGCAATCTGGTACATGCTGATCGTCTCATTGGCATTTTGAACATTTTGCGTCAATGAAGAAATTTGAGAACTCAGCGCATCGGAGATGATAAGATTGGCACTGTCTTTGCCACTGAGTTCTTGAACGGCTGCAATTTTTTCTAATGTAGTATCGGTGTTGGTTTTATTGTCAGAAATAAGGTTTAAAATCTGACTATTGGAACTGCTTGAAATAGTCATCACAGGCTCCTTGTTTAAAGATGTCTTTATTATACTACTCCTATGATACACTTGTCAAATAAGAAGCGGAATTAAAATTGCTTTAAAATCAAAAAAATGGCACAAAGGGCTAGCGTGTTTAATGGTAAAAATATACTCATTACGGGTGGTACGGGCAGCTTTGGTAAAAAATATACCGAGATTCTTTTAAAAAATTACAAACCCAACAAGATCATCATCTTTTCACGCGATGAGCTTAAACAGTACGAAATGGCGCAACAATTTAGCGATCCTTGCATGCGTTTTTTTATCGGCGACGTGAGAGACGCTGCACGCCTTAAAAATGCCATGTATGGTGTGCATTTTGTGATTCATGCTGCCGCACTCAAGCATGTACCTATCGCTGAGTACAATCCCATGGAGTGTATCAAAACCAACATTAACGGGGCAGGAAATGTCATCGATGCTGCACTCGAATGTGGAGTGCAAAAAGTGATCGCTCTCTCCACTGATAAAGCCGCCAATCCCATCAACCTTTATGGGGCTACGAAACTTGCGAGTGACAAGCTGTTTGTCTCTGCCAATAATATCAAAGGTGCAAGACGTACGCAGTTTTCAGTTGTTCGCTACGGCAATGTCGTTGGAAGCCGTGGCTCTGTCGTACCGTTTTTCAAAAAACTGATTTCGGAGGGAGTACAAGAGTTGCCCATTACCGAACTTGATATGACACGCTTTTGGATTACACTCGAACAAGGGGTCTCTTTTGTTTTAAAAAACTTTGAGCGGATGCAAGGTGGCGAGATCTTTATCCCAAAAATTCCTTCTATGAAAATGGTTGACCTAGCCAAGGCAATGGCACCAAACCTTGGCATCAAAGTCATAGGTATCCGCCCAGGGGAAAAGATGCACGAAGTGATGGTTCCTAAAGATGATAGCCATTTAACCCTTGAATTTCACGACCATTATGTCATTCAACCTAGCATCGTTTTTACCCAACACAATGACTTTACATGTAATGCCCTTGGCGAAAAGGGAGATGCCGTCAAATACGGATTTGAATACAGTTCAGAGAGTAATAAAGAGTGGCTTGACGCCAAAGGTTTGATGGAGATGATAAACGCATGATTCCCTACAGCAGACAGAGCATTGACCAAAGCGATATCGACGCGGTGGTCGAGACA
The DNA here is from genome assembly GCF_001723605.1 of Sulfurospirillum halorespirans DSM 13726. Classification (NCBI taxonomy): domain Bacteria; kingdom Pseudomonadati; phylum Campylobacterota; class Epsilonproteobacteria; order Campylobacterales; family Sulfurospirillaceae; genus Sulfurospirillum; species Sulfurospirillum halorespirans. Next base: position 2,909,247 of record NZ_CP017111.1, read on the forward strand.
TTAAAAGGCGATTTTCTCACGGGGGGCAAAACCGTCAGCGACTTTGAGGAGGCTTTAGCAGCGTATCTTGGCATCAAACACGTCTGTGTGCTGAACTCCGCAACTTCGGCGTTACATGTTGCCTATCAGATCATCGGACTGGGAGTGGGTGATGAAGTCATCACAACACCTCTCACATTTGCTGCCACTTCAAATACCGCCATCCAATGCGGTGCCAAACCTATTTTTTGTGACATTAAATACGATGGAAATATCAACGAAACGAAACTAGAAGCGCTTATAACACCCCAAACCAAAGCCATTGCACCCGTTGATTTCGGGGGCAATCCTCTCCCTATCAAAACTATTAAAGCACTTTGTGACAAACATAAACTTTTTCTCATTGAAGATGCAAGCCATGCGCTTGGCAGTGAAATAGATGGCGTAAAAGTAGGCAATGTCGCCGATATGACCATCTTTAGTTTTCACGCGATTAAGCCTATCACCACGTTTGAAGGCGGTGCTATTGCGACCAATAATACAGAATTTTACGAAAAAGCCAAACTGCTTCGTAGTCATGGCATCGTGAAAAAACCCCATTGGAATTCCGACATGATCGCACTTGGCGAAAATTATCGTTTGAGCGATGTTGCGTGTGCTTTGGGGCTTTCTCAGATGAAACGACTCGATAGCTTTATCGCCAAGCGCGCAGACATTGCACGTTACTATGACACACGCTTTCAGAACAACCCTTATTTTACGACGATTGCGATTGCCCAAACCAAAAAAAGCAGTTACCACCTCTACCCTATTTTGCTCGATTCTTCCCTGTGGTGCGCAAAAGAAGAGCTTTTTGAATCTTTACATGTAAAAGGCATTGGGGTGCAAGTTCACTACAAACCGATCTACCAATTTAGCTACTACAAAGCTCTTTTTGGCGAACAACGTCTCTCAACCGCCGAAGATTTTTACCGTGCGGAACTCTCCATCCCGTGTCATCAAGGTATGAGCATGGAAGACGCCATCTGGATTGCCGATACGCTTATCGAGGAGATTGAAAAAATCAAAGGATGCACGAGGTGAACATCGCCATCATCCCCGCACGTGGCGGAAGCAAGCGCATTCCTCGCAAAAATATCAAAGACTTTTGTGGGAAACCTTTGATCGCCTATAGCATTGAAGCAGCACTTCAAAGTGGGCTTTTTGACAAAATTATCGTTAGTACCGATGATGAAGAGATCGCAACGGTTGCTAAACAGTATGGCGCCGAAGTTCCTTTCCTGCGTCCTCGTGAACTTAGCGATGACTTTACAGGTACGATTCCTGTCATCAAACATGCTATTGAAGCTACATGTAAAGATCAAACGCTGTTAAAAGCAGTCTGTTGCATCTATGCAACCGCTCCTTTTGTACAACCTTACTACATTCAAGAAGCCTATGCAAAGCTCAAAAGCACTCAAAGTGCCTACGCTTTTAGCGCGACAACCTATGCTTTTCCTATCCAGCGAGCTATCAAGCTCACACACGATCATGTGGAGATGTTTGATTCTAAACACTTCTCAACCAGAAGCCAAGACCTAGAAGAAGCGTACCACGATGCAGGGCAGTTTTACTGGGGAACGCCAGAAGCGTGGATGGAAGAAAAAATCATCTTTGCGCCACATTCAACAGCCGTGCTACTGCCTCGGCACTTGGTTCAGGACATCGATACAGGTGAAGACTGGGTACAAGCGGAACTGATGTACAAAGCACTCCATGAAAACACTCTTCAGAGCTGATAGTTCAAGCACTATCGGGCTTGGACACATTATGCGTGACCTTGTGTTAGCGCAAGAGTTAGAGGGTGAAATCATCTTTGCTTGCCAAGCGCTTCAAGGGGCTATGATTGAGCGCATTCCCTATGAAGTTCGCATCTTAAAAACCAATGATGCTGATGAACTCATTGCCCTTATAAAATCTTTACATGTAAACGTACTCGTGATTGATCATTACAGCATTGATGCCCATTTTGAGCGACAGATTAAAGAGACAACAGGCATTACGATCCTCAGTTTTGATGACACATACACACCTCATTACTGTGATAGCCTGCTCAATCCTAATCTCTACGCCGATGCTTCGCGTTATGAAAATCTCGTACCAAAGGGATGTAAACTTCGCTTGAGTACACCACTCATTCGTGAAGAATTTAAAGAAGAAAAAAAACAAGAACGTGAAAAAATTTACGATGTGCTCATTGCCATGGGAGGAAGTGACGCGAGCAATCTAACGCTAGAGATTCTCAAAACCCTTCCAAAATCGTTACATGTAAGCATCCTAACCACCACGGCGAATGCCCATCTTCCTGAGCTTAAAAATTATGTCAAAACAGTGCCCAACATCGCTTTACATGTAAACTCAAACGAAGTGGCAAAAATCATGCATCAAAGCAAATTGGCTATTGTAACACCTAGTGGCATGGTACAAGAGGTTCTTTTTATGGCGTTGCCGTTCATTGCGATTAAAGTTGCTGTGAATCAAGACGATATGTTTGCATATCTTAAACAGCAGGGATACGCTGTTTTAAAGGAGTGGAATGCCTCTTCATTTACGCAACTTTACCACACTTACGCACGCTGAGAGCGATATGGTTTTGCGCTGGCGTAACACAGAAAAGGTGCGTACGTTTATGTACAATCCCACACTGATTAGTGAAGAGGAGCATGCTTCTTTTCTTGCTTCACTTCGCGAACGAGACGATAAACGTTACTTTCTTCTTTTAAGAGATACCGAGCCTATCGGGGTTATTGATATGACCCAAATAGGTCAAGATTCTGCCATGATAGGGCTTTATGCCAATCCTGAGTGCAATGAAAAAGGGATTGGGTTGCTTTTGATGCAAAGCTTGATTTCATACGGATTTGAGCAATTGCACCTCAAAACACTTTACGCAGAAGTTTTTGAACATAATGCCAGAGCCAAAGCACTTTATGAAAAATGTGGATTTTGCGAAATAAACCGTAAACAGGTGAATGAGAAAAAAGTTATTTGTATGGAGTTACGGGCATGAAGATCGGTCATTTTGATTTGAAAGGTACGCAAACCCTGATTATTGCAGAATTATCCGCAAACCATGGACACAATTTAGCTATTGCAAAACAAACGATACAAGCAGCTAAAAAAGCAGGGGCGAATGCTATCAAATTTCAAACCTACACAGCAGATACCTTAACACTAAACTGTAACAAAGAGGACTTCATCGTCAAAGGTGGCACACTCTGGGACAATCAAACCCTTTACGCCCTCTACCAAGAAGCGTACACACCGTGGGAGTGGCACGAAGAACTTTTTGCCTGTGCAAAAGAGGAAGGATTACTCTGCTTTTCAACGCCCTTTGATAAAAGTGCTGTGGACTTTTTAGAGCGCTTTAACCCGCCAGCCTATAAAGTAGCGAGCTTTGAAGTGACCGATTATGAGCTTGTGCGCTATATCGCTTCCAAACAAAGACCTATCATTATCTCCACAGGAATTGCAACATTGAACGAGATCGAAGATGTGGTTGCTATCTGTAAACAAGAAGGCAACCACAACATTATCTTACTGCAATGCACCTCCTCTTACCCAGCACCGTTAGAGAGCGCAAACCTTTTAACACTTCCCGATTTGAGTAAACGTTTTGACGTTATTGCAGGATTTTCAGACCATACATTGGGCATCACCGCACCCATTGCAGCCGTGGCACTGGGCGCAAAAGTGATCGAAAAACATTTTATTTTAGATAAAAATATTGGCGGAGCCGATGCGAGTTTTTCCCTTGATGCTGCCGAATTTAGTACGATGGTTCAAGCCGTACGTGACACCGAAAAACTCTTAGGTCAACCCACCTACGCCATCGATGAGAAGCGCATTAAAGGAAGGCAATTTGCACGAAGTCTGTATGTTACCAAAGATATTAAAAAAGGTGAACCCTTCACGGAAGAGAATATCCGCGCTATTCGCCCAGGATACGGATTGCACCCTAAATATTGGCATGAGATTTTAGGCAAATGTGCTCACAGTGATTTGAGCTTTGGCGATCGACTGAAAGAAGAGAATATTACCTCATTCTCTTGTGAAAAAAAACTATAAAAATCACGATCATAAGAGAAGATACGTAACATGAAAATACTCGTAACAGGTTCAGCTGGTTTTATAGGATTTCACCTGAGCAAACAACTTTTAGAAAGAGGCGATTGTGTCATAGGGCTGGATAATATCAACGATTATTATGACGTTGATTTAAAATATGCGAGGCTTCATGAACTGGGTATTGAAAAAGAGGCAATTAGCACGACACTCACTCCTTCAAAACGCTATGCAAAGCACTCTTTTATCCAAGCAGATTTAGAAGATCAAGCTATTTTACACCAACTCTTTCACGATGAAAAGTTCGATGCCGTATGCCATCTTGCGGCACAAGCGGGGGTTCGTTACTCTTTGGAAAATCCCCATATTTATATCCGATCGAATGTGACAGGTTTTCTTACGATTCTTGAATGCTGTCGCCACCATCAGATTAAAAATCTCTCATTTGCCAGCAGTTCTAGTGTTTATGGGCTTAATAGCGCTCAACCTTTTTCAACAAGCGATTCTACGGATCATCCTGTGAGCATTTATGCCGCAACCAAAAAAGCAGCGGAAATGATGGCGCATACGTATGCTCATCTTTATGGTATTCGCATAACAGGGCTTCGATTTTTTACCGTTTATGGACCATGGGGAAGACCCGATATGTCTCCTTTTCTTTTTGCTGATGCTATTCTTCGAGGTCGGCCTATTTCTGTTTTTAATGAGGGAAAGATGAGTCGAGATTTTACCTATATTGATGATATTATCGAGGGAATCATCCATGTTATCGATTCTCCTGCAAAAGAATCTTCCCATTTTGATCCGCAGCACCCTGATCCTTCTATCTCAAGTGCTCCTTACAAGCTATACAATATTGGGAACAACCAACCTATTCCCCTTCTCTCTTTTATCGAAATACTTGAAAAAACGATTGGTAAAAAAGCGCATAAAAACTTTATGCCGATGCAAGATGGCGATGTCGTATCAACCTATGCCAACATCGATGATTTGGGCAAAGACTTTAACTATAAACCGCATACCAATCTTGAAGAAGGTATCCAAAACTTTGTACACTGGTATCGACAGTTTTACGCTATTGAGCCTATTTAAACTAAGATTGCATCGACGATACCATCGATATTAAGGCTCATTGCACCAAAAACGCTCTGCGCTCTTTCATCATAACGCTGACCCAACATTCGCCCCACCGTCTCTAAAAGCTCTTCTTTGGTATTGACCCATTCCATTAATCCTTGATCGATCTGGTATTTGTCATAATGGCTAACAAAGCTGCGTGTTGAGATAGTTGGTGTTCCAAAATAGCATGCTTCCGTATTTAACGTTCCACCACCGCCAATAAACAGATCGGCATAAGCCAAAAGATGCTGAATCTCAACCTTCTCTTCTAAAACCGTTACAAAGGGAAACTGCTCTTTGAGGTAACGACTCTCATACCGAGGGATAATAACGATATTTGCCCCTGTTTGTTCAGCAATAGTGTGCATTGCATCGTACAAAATAGGGTACTGTTTATCAACATAGCTCGCCTTATACTCCTCTTCTCGAATCACGATCAATGGCTTTTTAAGATCAAGTTTATAAGGATGGAGGATGGCTTCAACACTCTTCATGGAGGGTTTAAAATCTTTGAGCCAGATGAATGGATCAATAAACTGATACGAAAAGATCTGCTCATCATCGAGTGAAAAACGACGAAAGATGTCATCGGGGACCACAAAGGGCTTGATCACACGGTTAGAAAGAGGGAGTGTGAGTCTGGCTTGTGGAAGCGCTTTTTTAAAGTTCTCTTTATGGTCGGATAGAGGGATGTCATAGAAGTTGATTACCGGAATTCCCAAGCCAAAGGCGACACGATTGGCATCGACAGAACATAGACTTACAAGGCGGTTGATATTATAAATGCTGACAAACTCCATGAGTGCCTTTTGCCTTTCAATGGAAGCATGCAACTTGTCTTTTAAACATGCCCCTCCAAACTCACCACGATTGGTAAAAGCAATATTGTGTAGTTTTAAAAGCTCTACGACTTCACTATACCCCTGACCTTCACGAGCGGTAATCAGTGTCTTACGACCTCTTTTTTCGATATGTTTAATAATAGGAATAAAAAAAAGTACCGACTTTGGTGTCACTAAATCAAACCAGATCATCCATCTCTCCTTTTACAAAGCAGATTCCCAATTTTTTCATGTCCACACAGCGCTCAAAAAATGAATCGCTGCCAATTTTATCCCATGCCTCTCTCATCCCCTCAGACCATGAAATATCATCAAATACAACGACCGCTTTGGGGCTCAAATAGGGCTTTAACATCTCCAAATACTGTAAGGTCGCCTCTTTATCGTGATGCCCGTCGATAAAAGCCAAATCAATCTGCAAGAAAGCTTCTAAAAGAGCTGGTAACACATCTTGAAAACGCCCAACATACTGCGTAATGTTCTCACACCCTGCCTCTTCGATATTTTCCTGCGCAAGCTTTGCCACATTGGCATCACCTTCGATGGTATAAACCATCGACTCGCGGCATCCTTTTGCCATATAAATCGCTGAGAAACCGCAACAGGTTCCAAGCTCTAAAACTTTTTGAGGACGATGCTTTTGCACCAAAGCGTAAAGCCTCTGCGCCCACTCTCCTTTAAGTCCAATCGATGAGAGCTGTGCAATCGTTGCCTCTTTCGTCACACCTTGATACATCTCCTCCTGACTTCGTGTAGCTTCTGGAGCTCCTGCCCCGTAATCAACAAGGCTAATGACTTCATCTTGTTCTTTTCGTTTGGTACGAATGGCTTCAATCGTCTTGAATATAGCATGGTCGTAAGATGTGAATTGCATAGTGTTCCTTATAAATAGAGCTTCGCGTACCATCTGCAAAAGAGGTACAGCGACCAAACATGCTGTTTGAAACGCCCCTCTTTGCCTTCGTGGTATAAAAATGTCACAAATGATGGGTCAAACAGTCCACTTTTGTGGCTTACATGTAACATCAATTCTAAAATTTTATCCTTATATTCATCATACAGCCACTCGATAAACGGTGAGCTGAACCCTTTTTTCTTACGTTCAATAATAGCAGAAGGTATGTACTTTTGAGCAATCTGCTTTAAGAGGTATTTATTGGTATTCCCCGCTCGTAACGCAGGAGGTAAAGCAAGACAATAATCCACCAAGCGATAATCTAAAAAGGGTGCTCGAAGCTCCAAAGCATGTGCCATCGACATACGATCAATCTTGCTCATCAAAACCTCAGCAACCCAAATCTTAAAGTCGATCTTAGACATCCATAAAAAAGGATTGTTTTCAATAGAATCCATCCCTCGTACATCATCTGTTTCAATACCACGCAGTGCGTCAAACTGCCATTTTGTGAAGGTTTCACCGCCACTGTAAAAAGGGTGTTCATTGCTGCTTATGCGTCGAAAATACTCCCAATTCCGTGACCAATTAGGGTTGCGTTCTAAATAGTTTTTTAAAAGCATTTGACTCTGAGGTGAAAGCTCTGCGTGCATTTGGTAGTATTTTGCCATCTCAAAGTAGTTGTCATAGCCTAAGAATATCTCATCGCTTCCCTCACCACTAAGACAGACTTTAAGACCCGATTGATGTACCATTTGGGAAATCAGATAGGTTGGCATGCACGCCGTGTCTCCCATCGGTTCATCCAAGTGAGCAAGTGTGTTCTCAATGGTATCCATATACGTCTTTTTGTTGATGCGAAGCTCATGATGATGTGAGCCGATGTGCATAGACGCCTCTTTCGCTTGATCTAATTCATCGTAATGCAAATACTCATCATACCCAATCGAAAACGTATGAATCTTCTTGCCTGAAGCCTTCGCATAGATGGCACTTACCAGTGAAGAGTCGATGCCACCAGAGAGCAAGGAAGCAACCTCCACATCGCCTACGAGACGCTTTTGTACAGCGTCTAAAAGGAGTTCTTCGATCTTAACAAGTGCATCAGCTTCGCTTACATGTAAAAGCTCTTTTTCTCCAACATCATAGTAGCGTTTACATGTAAAAATACCTTTGTCATACGTCGCATACATTCCTGCTTCAAGCTTATGGATTCCCTCAAAAAATGTGTGAGGAGGAAGCGTGCTTTGAAAAGCAAAATAGTTTTGAAATCCTTGCATATTCATAGCAGGTGTTGTCTCTAAAAGTGTCCTAATAGCTTTGATTTCACTCGCAACGATCAGCCCTTTATTCTGACTAAAATAGAGTGGCTTCTTACCAAAGCGATCCCGTGCCATAAAAAGCGCTTGGGTTTGTCTATCATAAAGACAAAACGCGAACATACCATTGAGGTGTGAAAGCATGGAATAACCCAATTTTTCGTAAAGTTTGATAAGCACTTCGGTGTCGCTCGTCGTTTTACATGTAAGCGCATATTCACGTTTCAGCTCTTCAAAATTGTAGATTTCGCCGTTAAAAACAAGCGCATAACGCTCATCAATCATTGGCTGATTGGATCTGGCATCAAGGTCGATGATGGAAAGCCTCGTATGCCCCATCAAAACCTCTTTTTCACCCCAAACACCTTGTGCATCAGGGCCACGGTGAGAGAGCGTGCAGAGGGCTTGCTCGAAATTTTTTGAGTTATGATTGCCGATGGCTGCTAAGATTCCGCACATACACACGCTTCCTTTGATACAACATTTTTAACCAACGTTACCCATTGTTGTTGGCACCTATCATGACGATATGCTTGAATGATTTTTTGAGCTCCTTGTTCCAACGCCACTTTAAATATCGGCTCTTTTTCAAAACGCACTAATGCCAAAGAGAGCGATTCAATATCGCCTCGATTGATAAATAAAATACCCTCTTTACCATCAAATTCACGCCATGATGGCTCAAATTTGTACGCCACAACAGCACATCCTAGGCTTAATGCTTCTAATAAAGCATTTGGCATTCCCTCATAATGTGACGAGAAAATAAAGCCTTTACATTTGTGCATGTATTTGTAAGGATTGTCATCAAATCCTATAAAGAAGATGCGCTTTTCAAGCCCGTATTGAGCGACTAAGGCTTCGACACTCGTCCTATCTTTCCCATCTCCAACAAATATCAGTGAGCTTTGAAGGGTGTCTGAAACCTTTGCATAAGCATGTACCAACGCATCTTGAGCTTTTTGAGCCGTATCAAACCGTCCTACATGTAAAAAGAATTCACCCTCATACGCAATAGGCTCTTGTGCCAATGGTAGTAATTTTTCTATCTCAATCCCATTGGCAATACTCACAGACGAAATACCAAGCTTTGCTAACTCCTCGCCAACACCTTCACTCACAGAAACAACCGTTTCTGCTTTTGGGTAAAGCGCTTTGATATGCGTTTCATAAAAAGAGCGCGGCAAGAGGTGAATCAAGCGATCTTTATAGCCATATTCCAAACTGACACGGGAGGAGACGATGGCTTTGCTCTTTTTGGGTAAAGTGCTAAGGGTGCAAAGGCTATTGTAATCTTCAAAGGCGATCACCAGATCAAACGACGCTTCTTTAAGAAGAGTCCCAAGTTCACGAGAGCGTATGTCAAAAAGTTCCATGCCGACGGACTCTAATTCCAAATCGTTTTTATCGGAAAGATGGAGCGTGTGCTGCGGAAGTGTTAGAAGCGAGATGCTTTTATCAAGCGCATACACAACCTCTTTGTTTTCAAAGAGAATAATCGTTACCGCATAGATGTTTACCAAAGTATTCGCAAGCAGTGCCACATTTTTTTGTACACCGCCTAAGCAGAGATTGTGGGTAATAAAAGCAATTTTTTTCATGGCTATTTTCGGGCAATCACAAAGAAATTGGGAGAAAAATGCTTTGCAGGAATCCCATCAAGAAGTAACCCTAAAAGATTGTTACATGTAAAGAGGCTAAGCACAAAAGGGAGTAAAACGGTATTGCGCAAAAAGCGGACACACGCCAATTTTTCCCAGATAAACCCATTAATAATGCAAAAAAGCGTCGTGCCAAGATACCCCTGATAATGCCACTCAAGCACCTCTAATCCATGTTTTTGAAGTAGCGTGCGAAGTCCATACTCACTAAAACGGTGAAAGTCATACGGCGTTGCATGCGCTTGATACATAAAAGGAACAGACAGAAGCATCACCCCTTTAGGTTTTAACACGCGCATGGCTTCGTGCATCGCTTTTTCATACTCAAACACATGCTCTAACACTTGTGTAAGCACCACCGTGTCCATACTCGCATCTTCAAACGGCAGGGCTGTAGCTTCGGCAACAACAAAGTTCGCGTGAGAGTCTTTAAACATATGGCTATGCGTCTTTTCACTATCGGTAATGATGTAATTTTCACACGCACCTTCAAGATAACGTTTATACGGAGCTTTCCCCGCCCCAATATCTAAACAAATCCCTTTTACATAGGTTTTTGCTTTAAGCATGGAGCGCTTCATCTGCCTCCAATTGAGATAAAACCCATCGCTGATATAGACTTCAGGCGCATGGTTTGAACCTGTGAGAAAAGGAATCAGTGTGTAGGCGCAAAAATTTGAAAATATTTCTAACATACGCATACCTACATTTTTTTAGGAAAAGCATACAAAACCGTCTCTCCCAAATCATAGTGATATTGTCCCAAGCGATAGCTGTAATCTTCAAGCGTCTCGCTTAAAAAGAGTGCAATTTGGTACAAATCGTTATACGAATGGTAAATAGAGATCGCCAATTTTGGTCTATCTTTTTGAAGGGTTTTAAAAGCACCTTTAAGGGCATTGAGCTCAGCTCCTTCAATATCAAACTTGATAAAATCGACTTTTTCAATACCTCGTTGCGCTGCAAATGTATCGATACTCACAACTTCTATTTCAATTTGTGAGGCAAAATCAGCCTCTTTCAATGGCGCAACACGGGCAAGAGGGAGTTCACTGGAGGTGTCAATTGCTAATGTGGTATTTTCATTCCAAAGCCCTTGCGTTAGAATTTCTACTTTTGGATTGGCATTTAAATAAACTTTATGCGGATGCTCATACGCATGATACAGCGGCTCAAACCCATACACTTTTTCTACCTGTGGCATCAAGAGTAAAAATTCAATCGTATTGATGCCATCGGCTAAACCGCCTTCAATAATTACTTTAACATCCGAAAAATCCAAATGCTCCAAATAATGCCTTCCAATAAAAGGAAAATGGTGCACATAATAGCTACGTACATCCAAACTTCGCTCATGCCAATCGTGAACAATCATGCTGTACAAAGCCCTGTCTTCTTCTCTTTCAAACAGACTTATTACTCGCTCAAATACCCCATTCCGATGCTCTTTTAACGAGGTATAACGTGGTGTTATCGCCAAAGAAGATTGACGCATTGCGTGAAGCGCTTCACACTCTTTCACATCATGCGGATAGTTCAATCTCGCAAGGGCATAACGGAGTGTTTTGATGCCATCTAAACGAATCAAGAGATTTTCGCATAACAAAACAGAGACTAAGACTAAATCTTCTGGTCGATACACTTTTTCAAGTGCATCAGAAGCAATAACAGGGATACCCTCAACCTCTCCTCGTTTAACATCATCCACAACATAACGTATGGACTGATCGGGGCGATAGAGTTTTAAAAGAGCAATCAAAAGCGCTCCCGCATGCCCTCCTCCGTAAATGATCAACGAAGCCTCTTTGGGAATATCCTCTATACGAATGAGGCACGGAGTGTTATGCGCCACGTCGAAAACCTTTCATCCCCAAAAGGTAATGGCAGGGCTCGATCGTTTCAAATCCTTCTTCACTAAACCACCGATACACCTCATCGACATAGTGACGATTGATATACGTTGGACTGTAAAGATCATAGGTATTTAACGCTCTGACATGGCGGTCTTTGTCCATCGCAATGGGAAATGTTTCCCTAAACGCATGCCCTATAAAAGGAATTTTGTAGAGATAATAGAGCCATGACGCGATAATCGAGAAGCGGTACAATGCCATCGGTGACATTTTAGAGGTAAAGAGTTTACGAATACGATCTTGATTCACGCTCTTTTTCAGCCAATACGCGCCATAAAGCCATACGCTTAGAAGCCCTTTAGGTTTCACAAATGGTGCAATGGCTTGAAACGCTTGATGCGTATTGGGAGTATGGTGTAAAACGCCAAGGGAGTAAACCACATCAAACGTGCTTTTTCGCAAAGGCAGATGAAAGAGATTGGCTTGAATGATGGTAACATTTTCTAAATGCCCCACATTTTCATACGCAGCGTCCACCGCACGGCTTAAATCGACACCGATGATATGTCCCACTCCAAATGCTCTTGCGCTAATATCCAAATAAGGCCCTGCTCCACAGCCAATTTCAAGCACGTGCTTGCCAGCAATAGCCTCTTTTTTCAATCCCATATACTGATACATTTCATCTTCAGACATGGTAGGTCGTTCATTTTTTACATGTTTAAACAGATGCCACTCCTCCCCAAAAGAGGCGACATACTCTTGGTCACTCACAAAACGAGGAATAAAATGATGAATCGCAAACGATGCTTTGCACGATGGGCAAAAGAGTTTCCCCTCTTTAATGCGATCTTTCTCTTCAACGGTATCACGAAGTTCAAAATCACACTGACATGTAGGGCAGACCAAATACTCTAATGCTTTTTTTTGCATACAACGTTCCTTTTTTAATAGAGTTCTTGCAGAACTCTGAACACGCTTTTAAAGCAAAGCTCTAAAAGCTACGCTAACACTGGGTTTTCCTCGGCAGAAAGCCCATGCACCTTTGGTGCTAATTGAGTTTCGTAAGGACTCTAATGAATAACTTTTTTACCGTCTTTAAGCATAATGGGCACTTGGCGCATCCAAATCTGCTTTTCCCACATCTCTTTATTGTTTCTATACCATTCAATCGTTTTGCTAAGTCCCTCTTCAAAAACAACTTCGGGCTTCCATCCTAAAATCCGCTCGACCTTTGATGTATCGGCAAGATGGCAATCCACTTGCCCAGGGCGATCTTCATTGTAGATGATTTTCTCTTCGCCCACACCAAAAGCATGCGCAACGCTTAAAGCAATCTCTTTAATTGAGATCGATCGACCCGTACCAAGGTTAAACACTTCGCCTTTGACTTTCTCAAGGGGTGCTTTAATAATCGCATCTAACCCTTTGCAGGTATCATCCACATAAATCCAATCGCGTGACGCCTCGCCTTGCCCATGCACGGTTAGCTTTTCATCTAAAAGAAGCGCTGTAATAAAACGAGGAATCGCTTTTTCAAGATGCTGACGCGCACCATAGTTGTTAAAAGGACGAACGATGGTCGCTGGAATATCATAGGTATTGACATACGAATACACCAAGCGATCTGCCCCTACTTTAGCCGCGGCATACGGCGAAGCGGGATTTAAAGGATGGTTTTCATCCATAAAACTGCCATTTTCAGCCGTTCCATAGACTTCTGAAGTGGAGATATGAATAAACCGCTCAATGCTTTTTTTATGATTTAGTACCGCATTGGCAACTGTTTGGGTTCCAATAACATCGGTCTCAAAGAAGTTTCTATTATCGTAAATGGAGCGTGTGACATGCGTTTCTGCCGCAAAATGGACCACAATATCGCTACGAGCGACAAGCTCTTCGACCAATGCACTGTTCGTTACGCTTCCATACCAAAATTCAAAACGCCCCGACGTTTGATTGGGGCGGACGGGAAAGTTGTCGACATTGCCCGCATACGTCAAAAGATCCAAAACGATGATTTTAGCATCAGGATAGTGTTTGAAAAGATAATGCAAAAAATTTGAGCCAATAAACCCAGCTCCTCCTGTAATGAGAAAAGTTTTCATCGTTATTTATCCTTTTACATGTAAGGTTTTATTTTTCGTTTTTTCAGCATTTTCAACCAATTTCCAGTAGTTATGATGCCAAGAACGGTACTTCCAATCAGGGCATTCTTTACACATCGCTATCTCATCGCCTTTGCGCGCTAAATGCTTTTGGCGGTAAAAATCAAATGCCTCTGCGTGCCAAATCTCTTGAATACTTTTTTCCGTAATATTGCCCATATTGGTATGAGCGGCAATGTCATACCCACACACCATCACTTGCCCACGACTATCGATGTTTAAACGTTCAAAGATAAACGGACAGGGAATTTTCTCCTCAGGTGGAAGATAAGGTGTCTCATCGGCTGAATTTTGAGGGTCATTAATGCCCCATGTGAGATACTTTCGTTTTTGAAATTGATCCACATACGGTTGCCAAAACTGCTCTACCGCATCCACATCAATGCCTTGTTGGTTGATAGCAGAAGCGATGATTTTCGTTTTAGCACCCATTTCGTTTCGCAAGGCATACGCCGCTTGCAGCTGCGATACCAGTTTTTCAAAACTAAGCCCTTTACGCACGATGTCATAATCGTGCTCGGTGGAAGCATCAACAGAAAACTCCAACATCTCAACGCCCATTTCAAACAGTGCTTTGGCTTTATCAATGCTCATGAGTGAACCATTGTTAATGATGCCCAGCTTACACCCTTTTTCCTTAGCGTAGCGCATCAACTCTAAAAATTGAGGATGCATTAAAGGTTCACCGCCGCCTGAGATACGAAGCCACGCTCCAAATTTTCCTGCTTCATCGGCAATCTTTTTAAAAATGGCTTCACTCATGTATTTGGCATCTTTATAATCAGCACGAATGGTCGAGTTGGTGTAAGGGCAATTGGGGCAAAGGGCGTTACACACGTAGCTAAACGATAAAACGATCATCATTGGAAAATTTAGGGCTTCATCTCTTATGCCATAATGCTCTTTGGTATGTTCTATTTTTTGCATGGTTAATCCGTATTGAAAAATTGCACCTTGATGGGCTACATCGTGCACTGTTTTGGTCTCATCTCTGAGAAAAATAAATCCATTTTTACTAAAAACGTTTTTGGATGCTTCATTTTCATCCGCAATCCATGCCCAAAGATGGGAAAATTTTCGCGCTCTACCACGCTTCTTAATGGCATCTAAAAGCTTTGAAGCAACTCCTTGATTGGGCTTTGCAACAAAAATGGTTACTTCACCCTCTTTGTGCGCATATAAAATTCCAACGCCCAAAAGTATTTCATTCTCTAGCGCTACTAAAACTTCAACATCTTTACTCTCCAACCAATTTTTTGTCTCTTTGACACTCATGGCAGACGAGTAAAGTGCCTTTGCATGGTGGTTTCGAAGATTGACATATGCATCGATGAAAGAGGGGGACTCTTTAAGATTCGTGATTTTCACTTTTATCCCACCAAAAAGGGCGTGCTTCCTCTTTTGCTTCGCCTAACGTTTTATTTTCATAGTACTCCGCACCGACAGCTTGCCAATCGGGACAGGTTTTGCACACTTCTGGCAGGTCATTCCAACGGTGTTCTTTATGCACTTTACGCAGCTTTGTATAGTGCTCATTCTGCCAGATAGACGCTAAACTCTCGTTTTGGGCATTTCCTGCGA
This sequence comes from Sulfurospirillum halorespirans DSM 13726, assembly GCF_001723605.1. Taxonomy (NCBI): domain Bacteria; kingdom Pseudomonadati; phylum Campylobacterota; class Epsilonproteobacteria; order Campylobacterales; family Sulfurospirillaceae; genus Sulfurospirillum; species Sulfurospirillum halorespirans. Next base: position 2,924,768 of record NZ_CP017111.1, read on the forward strand.
CAAAATGTCCTTCATAATCTACCGCACACGCTACAATGTTACCATTCGCGTGAATCGCCATCGTATTATTGCCCCATGGGCACGCGATGCGAAAATCGGTTTCATAGTCCAAATTATGAGCGACAACATCACCACTGTTGGTCCAAGAGAGCATATTGCGTACTTTGACCTCAGCACCCCTGAGCTCCCAAAAAGCCCTAAAATCAGCGACTTCTGACACATTTTCTTCCATGGCTGAGAATTGGCACTGAATGATGGGAAATTCAAGCCCAAGCTCTTTTTTGCGCGCTAAGAGTTTTTCCACATTGGCATAAATTTTATCACGATCACCCCCCACACGAATGCGCTCAAACGTCTCTTTTTTAAACCCATCCAAAGAGAGAATAAAACGCTTGAGTCCACACGTTAAAATCTGGTCAATATAATCTTTACGCCCCAACAATTTACCATTAGAATTTAAAACCAGCTTGCGAAGCCCTTTATCTCGCGCATAACGCAATCGCTCAAACAGTGCATCCCCCAATGTAAATGCTTCGCCGTAAAAAGTCGGCCACACTTCAGTAGCAGGGGATATAAGAGCAATTTCATCAATAATTTTACGATACAGTGTATCACTCATATGAAATTTGGGGCGTTGCATAATTTTGTGGTTACAATGCACACATTTCATATTGCACACGGACGTTGTTTCAATAACAATCTGTGGAGGGAAAATGTACTGCTCTAATTTGCTTTCAATCACAAGCAATTTTTCTTTATGTGCTTCAGAGATAACCATTTTTTCGTTCCCTATTCCAAAGTGTCAGTATCAACAAACTCCAAAGTTTCGCATGATGAGGAGCACCCTCTTCCCACTCTTTGAGCAGCTTTTCAATAAAGACCTGTTTAATGCCAAGATCAACGCTAATATCGGACATTTGCAAGGTTTCTTTGACTCTTTGTCTCCACACACTATCCATCCAACGCCAAATCGGTAAAACAAACCCCTCTTTAGGTCTAAACACAAGCTCTTTGGGCAAAAATTGCAATGCCACTTTTTTAAGAAGATACTTCACTTCAGCATCTTTGATTTTAAGAGCACTAGGAATGTGCCCTACCAATTCTACAAAACTTCTGTCTAAAAAAGGGCTTCTTACCTCAACACTGTGTGCCATAGAAAGACGATCGGCATATTTCAGTACTTGATTGGGCAGTTGGTCGCAAAACTCGCCCTCAAGTGTTTGATGCAGTTGCGTCTTTGCATGCGCTCCTCCTGCAAAAAGGGCTGGTGTACTCACGCTCTTTCCAAACATCATGGAGAGCTCTTCATCACTGAAAACATTTAGTTTTTTACGCCAAACACCATTTTCCAAAGCAAAAAGTTGATCCGCATCCAGTTTAGCGGAATTACGGTGTGTGAGGTAACTGCCAAACAGCTCATCAGCACCATCTCCGCACAAAGCCACTTTCACGTGTTCTCGCACAAGAGAGCATAAAAAATAAGGGCTGATGGTCGCGGAAAAAGGCTCATCAAACGCGCGCAAGACATGAGATAAGCTATGCCAAACCTCTTCATGCCCAAGGCGGTAGATGTGCCGTTTAGCGCCAATTTGCCCTGCCACCATCTGCGCAAAACGCTCATCTTCATCTTTGCCTGCAATGCTATCGTCATACACCAGCGTAAAGGTTTCTAATTGCTTGCACGTATGCTGAGCTGTGAGAGTTGCAACAAGACTTGAATCAAGACCTCCTGAGAGAAACGCTCCAAATTCAACATCCATTTGACAGCGCATTTTCACAGAACGCTCTAATGATTCTGTGAGTAGTGTCACATACTCCTCTTCATGGGCAAGCACCAAATTACCGTCAAAACAAGGAGTCCAATAATGTCTCTCTTCTACTAAAACACCTTGATGAAAGAGCATCAACGTCGCAGGGGGAACCTGCTTGATACCCTCATAAATTGAGTGGGGTGACGCAACCGATTTTTGAGCTAAAAACGTATAAAGTGCCTCTTCACAAATCGTAGGATTTTTCTTTACATGTAAAAGCGCTTTGATCTCTGAAGCAAAGTACAAGCTCCCCTCTTCAAGCGTATAATAGCACGGTTTTTTACCCACAGGATCACGCACTAACAGAAGGTTTTGCACACGACCATCCCAAAGGGCAATCGCAAACATACCCTCTAAATGGTTCACAAAATCAAGCCCCCCATGCCTTATACGCAGCGGGAATAAGCTCAGCATCCGAGTGGTTGGAGTTAAAACCGTATCCTAGTGCTTCAAGCTCAACCCTTAGCGCTTGAAAATTGTAAATTTCACCGTTCATTACAGAGACAATCTCGCCACTCACGCAAGGCTGCATACCACCTTCAAGATCGACAATAGCCAAACGATCTAAGCCCAAAGAGCATTGAGAAGAGTGCCAAAATGCTGTAGCATCAGGTCCACGATGTGTTAAACTCTGCCCCATTTTTTCTAGTAGCGTTCTATTAGGCGGTGCCGTAAAACCAAAAAGAGCACACATTATTGTGGCTCCATCAACATCGCTATTATGGCTCGGTAACCTTCAATATTGTTAGTAACCATCTCATGAGCAAATTCCCCACTCTTTTTTGCAATACTCTCTAAGCATTCAGGATGAAGCACTAATGCCTCAAGTTTTTCGTAAAGCGTCTCATGTGTAATACCCATCAAAGGCAAATCGCGAAAAAAGGATTGATACTCCAAAGGGGCAATTTGGGTAAAAAATGTTTGCAGTTCAGCATCAATCAACGAAAGCGTCACTCTTCCTTTGAGCATTGCTTCAAGCGAAGAAAATTGCAAATAGCCATCATTGAGTGAATCAATAAAAATATGTGCCTCTTCTAATTTTTGAATCGCTATATCACGTGGTAAGCCACTTAAACACTCTATTTCTACGTGAGGATAATGTGCGGCTAATCGCTCCAATTCATGCGCTATAAAAAAGCTTGATTTTCGTACTCCGTGTGATGCAAAATGAACAATTTTAATTTTTGGTAAAAGCGAGGGGAAAGGGAGCATGAGGACATCTTGAACAATATGCCCATGCCATGTCAGCACATCAAGCCTTGGCAAAAAATCAATGTAGGGTGCATACCCTACAATCAAGTTGGCATATTTACTCCACCAAAAATTGCGCTCTTCTCGTTTTTTATCTAAAAGAAAATAGCGCTTGGAAAACCGCATATGCCCAAAACGTTGAATGCGATTGGTATTATGCGAAACACTCATGACATCAGTTCCATAAGGATACATCACTATTTTAATGCCACAAAGCTGATAGCACCATGCCTCTAATCGCCACCACACGGTGCGCTCTAACAACCCACCATCAAAATAAAGATGAACCATATCAAAGCGCACCAATACCCAGATCATCGCCCAATAACTTCCTAACATGTAAGGTGATTTTCCAATGAGAAATGAAGGCATAATGTCTCGAAGCGTCAATCCATCGTGCATTTTTCCTTTTGAATAATCCTCAAATGCAAATAAAACACACGCATATTCCTCTTCTAAAACATGCTTATTGTGCATAAGGATTACAATAGGATGTGAACCAAAAAACATTCGTTTCTGTGAAGGTTGCTTTCGGATTTTTTTCCACAATCCTATTCCTAACACCGCACACACAAAGAAAGGAAAGCAGAAAAGATCAAGAATGACCCTTTTTGTATAATAACTCCATTCTTGCCAAAAACATACAGGAGGCTCAAATGGAGTATCAAGTGCAACCCAACCATAGGTTTGTTTATCTTTGAGCATAATCGACTCCATCAAATAAGTCTTGAAAATCACTGTTCTCACAAAACCCTTCAACAACACGACGGCTACAGTGTTCAATAAACATACGTGACGTTTCAACACGTTTTTTAAGGATTGTAGGATCTTGGATAAGTGCAATTATGTTTTCTTTGAGCGTATGAACATTCACATTGACAATAGGCATCTCTTTAAAAAATGGCCCATAAAATGAATAATCTTGAACCAAACAAAAATCAATAAGCCGTTGGTCAATATTGGTTAAAACCACATTGCCTTTTGCCATCGCTTCAAGTGCTCCTGTTCCAAAAACTCCGTTAAAGAGATGCTCTATAAAAATATGTGACTCATCCAAAATAGCCAAAGCTTCTTCACGGCTAACACCATGAATGCTGCGATACTCAATAGCATAACCTTCTCTGATTAGTTCGTTGCATATGGCTTCAATAGCATGAGAGCCCTTACGCTCAGGATGATTGGCATAATGTGCAATAATAATTTTTTGCATATTTTCATTGCAGTGATACGGAAGCTGTTCAAAATCAACGTAAAAATGGGCTAAACTAAAAGTCCCAACACGGGGTAAATATCGAATATCCCCTATCATGGTATCCACGTATTTCGCCCACATATAATTGCGCTTAATGCGCTTAAAATCCATCATAAAATAACGTTTGCGAAAGTGAGAGAGCCCAAATTTAAAGTTGAGATTATCCGCACTTTCAAACAGTGACCATTGATCGGCACCATAGGCTTGCATAACCACTTTTTTTCCAAAGATTGCCAAAATAAAAGGCTCGCATCGCCATAAAATGGTTCTCTCCAAAATAGCACCATCTAAATGCCAATAAAACCCTCGATAGCGTCTTAATGCCCACAGTAAAATAACATACGGTGAAAGCCAATACGCATTTTTGCCAACAAACCAGCGCGGTAAAATATCGGTTGTTTGAAGATCAAAATAAGAAGGCTCTTTAAGCCAATCGATAAATATAAAGATTTCTACTTCATACCCTTTTAACGCTTTTTCTAAAAGTTGTTTATAGTGAATATTACTGACAATAGGATGTGTTCCGACCATAACGCGTTTTTGCTTAGGAGGAGAAATCCTATTGTAGAGATAAAGAAACGGAAGCGTTAAAAGCAAAAAGAGTGCCCCTACACTACCCGTAATGACATTGTTTAAAACATGCCAAAACTCTTCAATAGGATCAACAATAGGCTGATACTGTTTCTCAAACAAGATGATTCCATTTTTAGCTGGCATTGTCTATTTCCTATGTCAATATGTGTATAAAATCCATCGCTACTTTATGATTATCCATTGCATTTTCTCTATCTGCGATCACCCAACGGGCTATCTCTTGAGAGAGAGACGCCATTGCTTCAGGGTGACTGAGCAAATGATTGGCAACGGCGACATAATCTTCAATGCTAAAAGTGTGAATACGTGTTAGGGATGCTAACGTTCCCGCTTTGCTCAATCGCTCATACGTGATGTGTTCTTTAGGCAGTAAAATGACAGGCACGCGCCCTTTTGCAATATATTCATTTAAAGACTCCCCTGAGTGTAAGGGGAAAGTATCAAGATACAGATCAATCACGTAACCATAAAGATGAGGATTTACAAATCCTGTAAAAACAACACGCTCTGGGGTAATACCAAATCGTGTCAATTTTTCTTGAATGGTTGCACTATCTCCCGTACCACACGCTAAATAAATCGTATCAGGATGGGTATCAAGAATTTTGGCTAAAGCGGAAAGATACACTTCACTATCCATTTTCACCAACCGACCAATACTGCCTAAAATGCGTTTCCCTTGAAATAGCTCACGGATTTTTGAAGCTTCACTCTTAAAATGTTCCGCATCCGGATTGGAAAATGTTTCTAAAATAGGAATCGAAAAAACATGATAGGAGAAAGAGGAAGGAAGCAAAAAATGGCTGATGCGGTGATCGATGCCGTCAACATCATACTCAAAATTACCGTGGCTCCAAAAAACCTGTTGCGTCGCACTCCACGTAGAAAAGAGGAAATTGCCAATAGGCATATTATTGGTTGCAACAATCATAATGTCTATTTCGCGTTTTTGCATATCTTCGCGTATTGCAAGCGCTCGCTTTAAATGGCTTTGAAAATTACACTGCAGATCAAGACTTTGCATCGCTACTTCACTGACATCAAAACCCAATTTTTTAATCTCAGAAATCAGTTTAACATCGTCTAAATTTTTTTCGACGGTTGCCATTGAATACACAATCAACTCATAGTTTTGGCAAAAAAGTGGCTCTTTTGCAAGAGCACTTAAAAGGGAAAATTCGACCATATAAGGTGAATTTTTAACAATACGATCTTTAATAAGGGCAATACGTTTTTTTACATGTAAGAAGTTTCGAGTGACGCCAAGAGGTAATGGATAAGAGGCATAAAGTAGGCTCGCTTCGCGTTCTACCTCATCGTTGAAACGTTTGAATTCTTCTTGTGTTTGTGCACGATTGAGAAAAACATGACTCATCACCATATGTAAACTCATCGCTTCATCTATCCATCCATGCTCTTTACATGTAAGAAAAAGTTCTCGAAGTTTTGGATAAATACGATCACTCCACAAGCGATGATTTTCATATCCATTGATCTGCCAAAAAAGTCCAAGTATCCAGATACCAATGCCCATGCGCTCACTATGCGCTGCTTTTAAAAAGCGCTCTTGACTTAAAGCTTGAACCATACCCAAAGATACCACATCAAACGAGATATGACATTGCTCACAAAAGCTTTTCAAAGCTTTGGCTTCAGTGTCCATTTTATTATAACACATGCCATCAAACCAAAGATGTTCACCCAAAAACCAAGCTATGCTTTGCTCTCCTTCACCATTTGCCATCCGTAAAACACAGAGTAAGTGGGCAAAAATATATTTCTCTTTTTGCGCATTACTATAACCATCATAGGCTTTCTCAAATAATGCAATCAATTGCGTGATAGCCGGATCTTTCTCAATGACTGCTTGCGAAAAAAGAAACCATAAATTGACATAGTTGTTTTCGAGTAAATACCCTTGTTTCAAGGCTTCGTAAATCTGAATTCGAAGAGAGTACAAGAGTTTCTCTTTGAGTACTTTTGAACACTGCAAAGAAGTTGCGTGTTGGGTGCGTTTAAAAAGCTCAGGAATACTGGCTCTTAAAAGAGCCTCAAATGTTTGAAAATCAAGAGGCGATGATAGCGCTTGCGTCAATTTTTCAACATAAGGATGATCACTCATGAGGCATTTGCTTTTGTACGCCTTTGGCGTTCATAGTGCGAGCCTTTCCGCTTCATTGCAGTCTGAATAGCATCAATACATCCAGCCAGTCCAAAAAACCACTTTTGATACACCTTCATCCAATCAAGAAGCTTTTGGTACGCCTCCTCTTCCGTGGAGGTACTGCGCACTTCTATCTTAGCAATTTCAATTTCATATGGCATTAGCATAGATTGAGCAATATGCCAGATAGCTTGCTTGAACATCTCTGTCTCGGTTACACTGCGAAAATCATAAATCTGTTTTTGAAGTGCCTGTAGCTCTGATAGATTCATCTTCTCTTGATCAGCTTTTTCGCACACTGTTGCGATCTGGAGAAACAATGACTCAACGCCCTCTCGTTGTTTGGCAATATAGGCAATCATGATCTTAAGCTTTTTTTCGACAAGATCTTTAACGTTTTTTAACTCTTTAGGCTTTATTTTTTTGAGTACGATTGGTTTTTTGACCTTAAATTGATCTACTTTTGTTTTGATAACTTCAGCAAAAGGAAGTTCAAGGGCACCATGAATTCGCGCACCTCCTTCTGTGGCATTAATGGTTAGCATGCTCTCTTTTGTATCACGAATATCTTTTTCGAAAAAGCCACGGAACATATTCCATACCGCTATCGTACGTATTTTTTTACCCCCACCATACGCTTCAACCCAACCGTCATTTTTATTTTGTTTGACTTCATCTTGACCAAATAAGTGCCCTGAAGAGTGACTCATGCCATCTTCACCATACGCCAAATCTTGTCCAATAAGGACACATGTGTGAAAATGGCTGTGATAAATAAGCTCATACGCCATATTGGCGGCACTCATACCCATCCCGATATATCCCCACTCTTGAGGTCCAGGAAGTGTCATATAGCCAAAAGGGCGCATACTCATCTGTATGACACCCCCTTTGATATTATCGATGACTTCAGGATGTTGCAGTGAACTTAAGGCAAAAATCACGCCATCAAATGCCTCCTTGGGAGTATCTTTGAAAAAACGTCCCGTCAGAGGAACCCTTTCCATAGAGACAACAATATCAGGCTTAATTCCATGGCGTGTTAAGACAGGAAAACTCGCATCAACCGCAACGATGGTTACATAAGGAGTTATCTCTTTGAGAAGGGGAAGTTGTTTTGCCAAAGAAGGACCCGTGGATGCCAAAACGGCAATTTCTGTATTTTTAGCTTTTTTAATCAATTCAAAAAGAGAGGGTGTTTGAAGCATCAATGGTAAGTTCATAAAATGATGCTCCATTCCAATGAGTGAGTCTATCGCATCATTGCCAATGCCTGCAATAATTTGCTGAATTCCTTCAATAAAGGCTCTATTGGCTTTCATCATGATGTCATGATACGTTTCATAGTAAGAGCTCATAATATGCAAATCATATAATTTGACATATTTTTGCTCTTCTAATTTGGAGAAAAAACCTGCCATATTAGGTTTACTAATTTGAGACGATGCAACAAGCACCAAGCGACCATTTTTTAATGCTTCAGAAAAATCAATTAAATGAAATACGATATAAACAATTGAAGGATCAGGTTCTATGACAAGAATACGTTTATGTTCTATATTTTGAAGGAGTTCGTACAATAATACCCCATTACCAAAACCAAAAAAATAGAGATACGGATAGGTCTGGTATTGTTTGTACTGATCACGTTGGGTGATAAGAATATCGTGTGGTTTTGCATCATAAAGAGGCTTAAAACTCTGTGTATGAACGAGATTGAGAGTCTCTATATTCTCTTGTTCTATAAAAACTTCATACAATAACGCTTCTTTCGCTTTTTGCATTGCTTCTGCAAAAATTGGGCTTACTTTGTGTAGCTCCGAAAAATTTTTTTCATATAAATCCATTGGCATACACCTTAAAAAAATATCTTTTTCGTTTAAAGCAAAATATATACCGTAATAAAAAAAGGGGAGCTAGCGGATATTCTCCGCTAGCTCCCCTTCGAGTAGCACTACGCTATTTTAAACTATTGAAGTAGTTTAAGTACGTTTTCTTGTGAAGCGTTAGCTTGGCTCAATGCATAACTTCCTGATTGTGAAAGAATGTTATATTTTGAGTAATTTGCTGACTCAGTCGCAAAGTCAACGTCACGGATTTGAGATTCCGCTGATGTAACGTTTACTTGTGTAACAGAGATATTGCTGATGGTTGATTCCAATTGATTTTGAACAGAACCAATATCCGCACGAATACTATCAAGTGTCTCTTGCGCCGTTTGAGCAATGGAGATCATCGCTTGTGCACCCGCATACGTGGTTACACCTGCTGTCAAATCTTCGCCATACCCTGTCGCTGTTGAACTCGTATACGCACCTATTGCATCCGCATCACCAGAAGAAATTTCACCCATCATATCGCTAAGGCTTAAGCTCGCTTCTGCTGCACTGCTTAGACCTGTTGAGCTATAACCCGTTACAACAATATCTGCTGCACCAGAACGTGTGAGTGTTAAACGTCCTGTATAATCACCTGCAGAGATACCTACAGTAGTCAATGATCCACCTGAAAGTTGGATTGCTCTACCATCCGTTGAAGTAAGCTCTAATTTACCTTCAGCGTCAATACTTGCACTAACACCTGTTGTGTCAGAGTATTGATTGATCGCATCGACGACAGTACCGCTACTATCATTTTTTTCTACATCAAGAGATGATGCAATGGTAATACCATTGATAGTAAGATTTGTAATCGTACCAGAAGCAATAGCTGTACTACCTGTTTCAGTTAAGCTCCAGCTCGCCGTGACGCCTGTTGCATCTGTACTTTTATTGATCTCATCTGCTAATGCACCAATACCTGTGCCCGCACTGGTACTAATAACAACAGAAGCAATTTTAACATCCGCACCCGTAGAAGAAGAGAATGTAAGCGTTGCTTCACCAAGAGTTGTTCCCATATCACTGGTTTCAAAACGTGTTTGACCAATTTTATCAGAACTTGTTGATGCAATACTCATACTGACCGTTTGGTTAGAATACGCACCAATTTGGAACTCAGAGTTGGTAAAGTTACCTGAAAGAAGGTTTTTACCATTGTATGAAGTGGTAGACGCGATGTTATCAAGCTCTTCCAACAAAGAAGCGATGTCAGATTGAAGTGCTTGACGTGAACTTGAACTTTGACCATCTTGCGCAGCTTGTACAGCTTTGGTTTTGATGGTATCAAGAATGCTAATTTGCTCATCCATCGCACCATCTGCAATTTGAGCGATAGATACTCCATCGTTCGCATTAGAGATCGCTTGGCTAAGAGAACTAGCTTGTGAACGAAGAGAGTCAGCAATTGACATACCTGATGCATCATCAGCTGCAGAGTTGATTCTCAAACCTGAAGACAATTTGGAGAGCGAGTCGTTCAAACTGTTACTTGTTTTGTTAAGGCTGGTTTGCGCAGTAAGAGCCGCAATGTTCGTGTTAATACGGAAACTCATGATAAATCCTTTTATCTTTGGTATTTCGCAGGCGTCCTTGCCTTTGATGAAAACAAGATCGTCGCCTCAAAAAAAAACTTTAATCCCAAGCGCTATTTTTAAAAAGATTTTTTTTAGATAGAATACACAAAAATGTTTACATGTAAAATGGAAAAGAATTGAAAAATCTCATTATTGTCGAATCCCCGACTAAAGCAAAAACGATTAAGAACTTTTTAGGTAAAGACTACACAGTTGTCGCTTCCAAAGGACATATCCGCGATCTTCCCAAAAGCAGTTTTGGTATCAAGATCGACAACCAAACCTTTACCCCAGAGTACCGCATCCCTAAAGATCATGCGGCGGTGGTGAAAGAGATCAAAGATCTCGCAAAAACGGCTGATCAAGTCTATATCGCGACCGATGAGGACCGCGAGGGTGAAGCTATTGGTTTTCATATCGCTACGGCCATTGGTAAAGACCCACAGTCACTTCCACGTATCGTCTTTCATGAGATTACCAAAACTGCAATCACCCATGCGCTTGAAAATCCTAGGGTTTTAGATGCGAGTAGCATTAACGCGCAACAAGCGAGACGCTTGCTAGATCGAATCGTTGGGTACAAGCTCTCTCCACTCCTCTCATCCAAAATCCAAAAAGGGTTAAGTGCAGGACGGGTTCAATCGTCCAGTCTTAAAATCATCGTGGATCGTGAAAAAGAGATCAAAGCCTTTAAAGAAGAAGAGTTCTGGAGCATCGATGCACTGTTTAACAAAACCATTGAATCCTCTTTGGTCGAGTTTGAAGGTGAAAAAATCGAAAAAATGACGATCACTAACACGGAACGTGCGCATGTGATCAAAGAAAAACTTCTCACAGAAGCTTTTAAAGTAGCCCTTTTAGAGAAAAAAGAGCGCGAAAGCTCTCCAAGTCCTGCGTTTATGACATCCACACTTCAACAAAGTGCGTCTAGTAGCCTAGGCTATTCACCTAAAAAAAGTATGATGATCGCGCAAACCTTGTACGAAGGTGTTAAAACACACCAAGGTGTCATGGGTGTCATCACCTATATGAGAACCGACTCCTTGAATATTTCCAAGGAAGCAATCGAAGCGGCACGTGATCAAATCAAAAAAAACTATGGCGATGCGTATCTGCCTGAAAAACCACGTTTTTATGCCAACAAATCTAAAAGTGCCCAAGAGGCGCACGAAGCGATTCGCCCTACTATCTTAGAATTTACTCCAAATATTGCCAAAGAGTTCCTAAAACCAGATGAACTCAAACTCTATACACTGATCTACAACCGCTTTTTAGCGTCTCAAATGAACAATGCACGTTTTGAATCCCAAACGCTGATGTTTGAAAGCAACAGTGGAAAGTTCAAAGCCAGCGGTCGCAAGCTTCTTTTTGATGGTTTTTATAAAGTGTATGGCGACAATGACAAAGACAAGCTTTTACCTGACCTTGCATTGGGACAAGAGGTCAAACTGACCAAAATTGATGCAAACCAACACTTTACAGAGCCACCATCACGTTACTCAGAAGCGAGCCTCATTAAAAAACTTGAAGGTCTTGGCATTGGTCGTCCATCAACCTATGCACCAACCATCTCGGTTTTAACGGCGCGTGATTACATTACGATTGAGAAAAAACAGATCATTCCTACCGAAATTGCCTTTCAAGTAACCGAGCTTTTAGAAAAGCATTTTCCCCAAATCGTTGACTCCTCGTTTACCTCTACTATGGAAGAGAGACTCGACTTAATCGCTGAAGACAAAGAGGATTGGCAGGCAATTTTATGGGAATTTTATGAGCCTTTTGAAGCACAAGTTGCCAAAGGTAAAACGGACATCGAAAGCCAAAAAGTGGTTGTTTTCACAGGCGAAATATGTCCAGATTGTGGTAAAGAACTTGTCAGACGTAAAGGTCGTTTTGGCGAGTTTATTGCATGCAGTACTTATCCTACATGTAAATACACCCAAAACCTTAAAAAAGTAAGTGAAACAGCGCCTAAGGAGAAAATAACCCTTGCGGTGCCTTGTCCTGAATGTGGAGGACCGATTTTGGAGCGTAGTTCACGTAGAGGTAAATTCTTTGGTTGTGGTAACTACCCAAAATGTAAATTTATCTCTAACCACGAACCGACGGAGAAAAAATGTCCTGAGTGTGACTACATTATGGCAAAACGTGAACTGCGTAAAAAAGAGATTTTTGAATGTATCAAATGCAAACACAAAGAGGACGCTTAAGTCGTTTTGACAGATAAAACCCTACGCACCCTTGGTGCTTGACTGCTTGCAAATCTGAATCTACAAGCAGTCTCAACTTTACATGTAAGGAATCTTCATTGATGAAAAAATCAATCTTTTTATGTTCTATTTGTAATATCTCCAGTGGAAGCTGTGCCGAGGATTGTGGATTTTGTACGCAAAGTGCGCACCATCATGCGGACATTGAACGTTACAAATATAAACCTGTCGATCAAATTGTTTTTGAAGCAAAAAGTGCCGCGAGCAATGGTGCTTTAGGATTTTGCCTTGTTACCTCAGGGCTGGGATTGGATGATAAAAAACTCGCCTTTGTCACCGAAGCGGCGCGCGCAGTGCGTTCAGTTCTTCCTGAGATTCATCTCATTGCCTGTAATGGCATGGCAAATGTTGAGCAACTGCGCGCCCTTAAAGAGGCTGGTGTGAACTCGTACAACCACAACCTTGAGAGCTCCCAAGCGTTTTATAAAACAATCTGCACCACACACACATGGGAAAGTCGTTATGAAACCTGTTTACATGTAAAAGAATCAGGACTCTTCTTGTGCAGTGGTGGCATTTTTGGGTTAGGCGAAAGTAAAGAAGATCGCGCTTCGTTTATCGAAAGTGTCAAATCACTGAACCCTGAGACGATGCCACTGAATTTTTACATTCAAAACCCCGCACTGCCACTCAAAGCAAACCCGTTAAGTGAAGCAGAAGCGTTAGAAATTATTACGCAAGTAAGAGCGGCATTGCCCAATACAAGACTGATGGTCGCGGGTGGACGTGAGATCACATTTGTTAGCCCCAATTGCGATATATTTGCAGCCGGAGCCGATGCCATCGTTATTGGAGACTATCTGACCACCAAAGGTGAACTGCCTAAAAAAGATCGCGAAATGATCACACGTTTAGGATACGACATTGCATCAAGCTGTCACGCGTAGCAGATTTACTGCTACGCTCTACCTAAAACTTTGAAACTAACTTTTATACTATTCTTCTCTCTAATATAATAACGCTTACAATTTATGAAGCATGCAAAACAAAATTTGATATACTATTTTATTACTAATAAAGGATGCCTATGAGTAAAGAGACCGTTACCCTTATCGACAATCGTACGGGCACAGAGTATGAATTTCCGATCCTTAAGTCAACACTAGGACCTGATGTTGTAGATATTTCTACCTTCTATGGTAACACAGGAATGTTTACGCTTGATCGCGGCTTTACCTCTACGGCAAGCTGTAGGTCACGTATTACCTACATTGATGGGGATCTTGGAAAGTTGATGTATCGTGGCTACGACATCGCCTACTTGGCAACTAAAAAGTCGTTTTTAGATACCGCTTTTTTACTTTTACACAAAGAACTCCCGAGCAAAGATGAGTACAAAAACTTTTTGATGGAACTTAAAAAGCGCTCCTTTATTCATGAAAGTATGCGCAAACTCTTCGATGCGTTTCCTGATAATGCGCATCCAATGGCGATTTTATCGGCTGCAGTTTCAGCGCTTTCAACCTTTTATTTCGATCACCTCGATATGGACTCACCAGAGCAAGCCAAAGAGATGGCGCACCGCATCATTGCAAAAATACCAACGATTGCCGCCTTTTCATACCGCTACTCTCAGGGCTTACCGATCATCTATCCTGACTTAGACAAAGGGTTTACAGAGAATTTTTTATACATGATCAGAGGCTATCCTCATCACCATATTGACCTCAAACCGATCGAAGTCAAAGCACTCGACACCATCTTTACCCTGCATGCAGACCACGAGCAAAATGCTTCTACAACAGCGGTTCGTGTCGTTGCCTCCACCCATGCACATCCGTATGCGGCTATTTCAGCGGGTATTGGTGCACTTTGGGGAAGGGCTCATGGAGGAGCAAACGAGTCGGTGATTCGTCAGCTTGAACTCATTGGCAGTGTTGAGAATGTGGATAAATTTATTGAAAAAGCAAAAGATCCAAATGATCCGTTTAGACTGATGGGCTTTGGTCACAGGGTCTATAAAAACTTCGACCCACGTGCAACGATTTTGAAAAATCTTCAAAAACAGTTGGTCAATGATCTTTCGATTGATAGCGAATTGATGGAAGTCGCACACCGAATTGAAGAGATTGCGCTCAATGATGAGTATTTCATTAAACGTAAACTCTACCCCAATATCGACTTCTATTCAGGGCTTATTTTGCAAGCGCTTAAAATCCCTAAAGATATGTTTGCCGTTATCTTCGTGATTGGTCGAACGCCTGGGTGGATTGCGCAATGGCTTGAGCTAAAAGAACAACCCGACATGAAGATTGCACGCCCGCGCCAACACTACCTTGGACCGCTTGAGCGTACGCCTAAATACGATATATAACACCGTTTACATGTAAGGATTTTCCCTTACATGTAAAACCCTTTTCCTACTTCAATTTAACAATATACCCACCATTAAACGCTTGCAAATCATAACGATAATGCCCATCGAGTAAGAGTGCAATACGGTAAAATCCATCATGACTACCTAACGTTGCAGAGACAAAAGGTGCTTTGTTAAACTCTAAGCTTTTCGTTCCGTACGCATTCACTTTTTTAAAATCGATCACAACCTTGTAAGGATCAGCAATGAGAAAATCTCGGATTTTACTCTCTTTGGTAAAAATAGTAATCTCGTTTTGATTGATAAAAAAGGAGAGATCTTCATTTAACTTAAAGGCGTTACTTGCGTTTGCATTAGCCGTTGAGGAGGGTTTTTCCTCTTTGAGAATCGGTGCGGGTGGAAGATCTTTTTTCTCAATTGGTAGTGGTGTTACAACAGGGACACTCGGTATAGGCGCATTGGTTTCTGTTTTTTGACTTAACATAAGTGGTAAATGCCAATCAACATTCTGATCAATTGCAACAATCTCTTCGCTGATAGATCCGTCTAAATTTTGAAACGTTACAGAAGCACTTTTTAAAATACGTGCGCTGCTTGGAAGGGTTAGCGTGGTGCTTTTAAAGTCGGTTAATTCGTCTTTAATTTGTGTGGTTTTCCCCACCGTTTGCGGAGACATACTTGTCTCAAAAGGATTTTCTCTCGCCTCTAATATCACTGCAAGAGATAGAAAAAGCCAAAGAATCTTCTGCATCTGCTCTCCTTAATTATCGATCGGGGTCCAATTGTCGCAATTCAAAGTACTCTTTTTGTAACACAGCATTCTCATCTTTGAGACTTTTGATTTTTGAAGTTAACGTGTCTTTGTCGGCTTGGAGATTTAAAAGCACATCCAGTGAGCTTTTTCCAAATAAAACATCTCCGATATAGAGTCCAAAGCCAACGACCAAAACCACTAACGATAAAATTTTGAGATAAAAGAGAGCAGATCTTCCGCTCTCTTCGGCTTCATCGTCAAATTCGTCTAAAACATCACTCATTTAGTAAAGAGTTGTTTTCCTATGTACTCGCCAAGCTCAAGCTCTTTCTCGATCTCGAGCAAACGGTTGTATTTAGCCGTTCGCTCACCGCGAGCTGTTGCGCCTGTTTTGATCTCACCGGTATTCAACGCTACGGCAAAATCGGCAATAAACGCATCTTCGCTCTCACCACTTCGGTGACTCATCACACATTTGTAGTTGTTGCGTTGTGCAAGGCGAACCGTTCGCATGGTTTCTGTGACAGAGCCAATTTGATTGGGTTTAATCAAAATTGCATTACCAATACCTTTGGCAATGCCCTCGCCTAAGATTTTCTCATTGGTCACAAAAAGATCATCGCCCACAAGTTGAATTTTTGAACCCAATTTCTCGGTCAAAAGTTTCCAGCCATCCCAGTCATCTTCACTCAAACCATCTTCGATCGAAACAATCGGATATTTCGCGCAAAGGTTCTCATAGTATGCTACAAGCTCAGCACTGCTGAGTGTTCTTTTTTCAGAGTCAAGTTTATAACCACCATCACACACAAGCTCACTGCTAGCAACATCCAGAGCAATCGCAATATCAATGCCCGGTTTATAACCTGCTTTTTCAATCGCTTGCATAATCACTTTAATCGGCTCTTCATTGTCTTTCAAATTGGGCGCAAAACCACCCTCGTCACCAAGTGCTGTGCTCTCACCCATGCCTGCGATGATTTTTTTCAACTGATGATAGACTTCAACGCATGATCTGAGTGCCTCAGAAAAATTCTCAAAATTAAGTGGCATGATCATGTATTCTTGAAAATCAACGCTGTTATTGGCATGGCTTCCGCCATTGATGATATTAAACATAGGCGTTGGAAGCGTCATAGCGTTGCTTCCACCAAGGTAACGGTAGAGTGGAATGCCTAGACTCATAGCAGAAGCGCGCGCAACTGCCATAGAGACACCCAAAACTGCGTTTGCGCCTAAGCGTCCATAGTTTTCGGTTCCATCCAATTTTTTCATCGTTTCATCAATCATTGCTTGATTAAACGGGTTAAGACCAATGAGTTCATCTGAAATTTCAGTATTCACATTTTCACACGCTTTGAGCACACCTTTGCCCATATAGCGACTGTCCGCATCTCGTAATTCTAACGCTTCTCGTTTGCCCGTACTTGCGCCACTGGGTACAATCGCACTGGCAACGGTTCCATCGCTAAGGGTTACTTTGGCACGAACCGTTGGATTGCCACGACTATCGAGTACTTCGTCTGCTGCAATATCTTCGATATAGATCATTCATCTTCCTTTATCTCATCGGCACCACATGTCATAACCATCGCATTGCCACCGATTGCTTGTTTGATTTTCTCTTCAATTTCTAACGCTAACGCTGTGTTTTCTTTTAAAAATGCTTTTACATTCTCTCGACCTTGCCCCAATTTTGTCTCATTGTAACTAAACCAAGCGCCACTTTTATCGATGATGTCAAGCTTGACACCATAATCGACCATTTCGCCCTCTTTTGAGATACCTTCGCCGAACATAATATCAAACTCCGCTTGACGAAACGGAGGTGCCACTTTATTTTTAATGACTTTGGCTTTGACTCTGTTACCAATCTGCTCTTCGCCTTGTTTAAGGGTCGCGATTTTACGCACATCAATACGCACGGAAGCGTAAAATTTCAAGGCATTTCCACCCGTTGTCGTTTCAGGGGAACCATAACCCATCGTACCGATTTTCATACGAATTTGGTTGATAAAAATAACGGTGGTATTCATTTTGTGTACCACTGCGGTGAGTTTACGAAGGGCTTGACTCATGAGTCTTGCTTGAACGCCCATGTGCGAATCGCCCATATCGCCTTCAATCTCACTCTTTGGTGTCAGAGCTGCGACCGAGTCAATAACGATCACATCTACTGCGCCACTGCGTGCCAATGTCTCAACGATGTCGAGTGCTTGTTCACCAAAATCGGGTTGCGAAACCAAAAGGTTTTCGATGTCTACGCCCAAATTTCCTGCGTATTTGACATCAAGGGCATGCTCGGCATCGACAAAGGCGCAGACACCGCCTTGGGATTGAGACTCCGCAATGATTTGAAGCGACAATGTCGTTTTTCCCGAACTCTCAGGTCCGTAAATTTCAATCACACGACCTTGAGGAATACCACCGATTCCAAGGGCAAGATCGAGCCCAATGGAACCCGTGCTAATGGATGCAATGGGTTCAACCACTTTATCGCCTAGTCTGACCAGTGCCCCTTTTCCAAACGCTTTGTCGATCTGTTTGATCGCAAGGTCAAGTGCTTTTCTTTTATTTTCGTCGATTTGCATTGTACTACCTCTTTTATAGTGTTATTATTTTATCATTTTGAGCTTGAAAAAGCCCTTTGAAGCAATTCTATACGATTTTTACAAAAGCGGTTCAAAATATTTCAATATGTAATATGTTAGAATAATCCTAACACTTTTGTAAGGATACTTTTGAAAACCTTAACCGTAGCGCATTCACCCGATGCTGATGATATTTTTATGTATTATGCCATTAAATTTGGCTGGGTGAGCACCCCTGAACTTAGCTTTGAAAATCTAGCGCTTGACATAGAAACCTTGAATGTTGAAGCTCTGAAAAACAGTTATGATATTACTGCCATTAGCTTCGCACTCTACCCTAAAATTCGCAGTGAATACGCGCTCTTGCGTACTGCGGTGAGTTTTGGCGAAGGGTATGGGCCTAAGCTTGTGAAGAAACAAGCGTCCAAACTCAAACGCAATTTTAAAGTAGCCCTCAGTGGAACCCATACGACCAATGCACTTTTATTTAAAATCGCTTATCCTGAAGCGCGCATCATCTACAAAAACTTCTTAGAGATCGAGCAAGCCGTGTTGGATGGCGAAGTGGATGCGGGAGTTTTGATTCATGAGAGTATCCTCAATTTTAGCGATGAGCTCGTGGTTGAACGAGAGCTCTGGGACATCTGGAAAGAGTTGTGCAAAGAAGAGCTTCCACTTCCTTTAGGCGGCATGGCGCTTCGTCGCTCGATGCCCATTTCGCGAGCGATTGTTTGCGAAGATGCACTCATTCAAGCCGTCAATGTCGCACATACGCACCAAGGAGTTCTTTCAAAAATGCTGCTTGAGCGAAATCTGGTTCGTGTCGATCAAGCAACGCTGAAAAAATACCTAGGACTTTATGCCAATGAACACTCCATCGAAATGAGCGATCTTCAGTACCAAGCGATTGACACACTCTTTGAAATCGGCTTTAAACATGGCTTTTACGACCAATCCATCAAGGCACGCGACTATCTTATTCCCAAAGAATACGACGCACTGCGCAACAGCTAAAAGGAGCGATTGAATGGAAGCAAAGCTTATCGGTCTTGGCGTTGAAACATTTAAAATAGCCCTTCTTCTCTCCATGCCGATGCTTCTTGCTGGGTTGGTGGCAGGTCTAGCGATTAGTATTTTTCAAGCCGTAACGCAAATCAACGAATCAACCCTGAGCTTTGTGCCCAAAATTCTTATCACCATTGTGGTTGCCATTTTGACAATGCCGTGGATGATGAACATGATGATCGAGTTTACCACTCGCATTATTGATATGATCCCTTCGTTTATCTTTTAATGACGAAAACCGTTAATTTCTCGACCTTCTCCAGCATCAAAATTGGCCCGATCGTCGATGTTTTACTGCTGGATTCTCTGGCACCTCTGCCCGAAAACTACCGTCTGATTGGAGGCGCGAACAACCTTCTTGTAAGCCCCAATCCACCGCCTCTTGCGATGCTGGATAAATGTTTTGACTTCATTCGTTTGGAAGAAAATGTTTTACATGTAGGCGGTGCAACACCGAGTGGAAAGATGCTCTCCTTTGCTAAAAAACACAACCTCTCAGGCTTTGAACTGATGCAAAAACTCCCCGGAACGCTTGGAGGCATGATCGCGATGAATGCAGGACTTAAAGAGTGGGAGATTTTCAACAACCTTAGTGCGATTCGAACCAAACAGGGATGGGTTGAAAAAGCACAGATAAAACACGGCTACCGCTTCGCCAAAATCGAAGGTGTCGTCTATGAAGCAACCTTTACATGTAAAGAAGGTTTTGATGAAAATCTGCTCGCGATGTTCAAACAAATGCGCGATAATCAACCCAAAGAGGCAAGTGCAGGAAGCTGTTTTAAAAACCCTGTGGGTAATTTCGCAGGCAAACTTATTGAAGAGGCTGGCTTTAAAGGCAAACGCGTAGGCGCTATGATGTTTAGCCCTGTTCACGCCAACTTTTTGGTGAATTGTGGTGGGGGAAGCTACGCGCAAGCGATAGAACTAATCGCATCAGTGAAAGAAGAGGTTTTCAAGCGCTTTGGGGTGAAACTGGAAGAAGAGATTATCATCCTTTAGCTTTATAGTTAATAGACGTCTTGCAAAACTAAGTTTGCAAGACGTAAAAAGCACCAAAGGTGCGTGGGCATTCCGCCGAGGAAAACGCAGTGTTAACGTAGTCTTTAGAGCTTTGCTTTAAAGACATGTAAAGAGTTCTGCAAAGAACTCTAATAAAAAATATCTTTCGATGAACTGCGTACTTTCAAATCGGCGACGGCGACAAAAGCGTCTTTGTGGTACGCTTCCACGGCACAACGCCCGATCATAGCGGCATTGTCGGAGCAAAACTCCATTTTAGCCGTGTGCAGTTTGGCTTTTTTGGAGGCGCAAAAAGCTTCGAGTTCACCTCGCAAGTACAAATTGGCGCTTGCTCCACCTACGACTCCAAAATGCTCCACAGAGCGCTCTTTGTACGCTTTTTTGATCTTTTGCATCAGATGGGCAACCGCTACGCGTTGAAACGAAGCGCAGATGTCGCAGATGGTTTGCTCATCAAGATTCCCGTGTGCTTCAATGCAGAGCCTCACTTGATTTTTAAGCCCCGAATAGCTAAACGCCAGCAGTGAGGAAGAGGTACCTTGCAGCGGAATTGTAAAATCAAACCGCTTTGCATTGCCTTTTTTAGCGTATCTTTCGATAATGGCGCCTGCAGGATAAGGCAGTCCGAGCATTTTTCCCACTTTGTCAAAACTTTCACCAAAGCTATCATCCATCGTTGTGGCAAGGAGCTTTATCTCGTCCAAATTCGTTACATGTAAAAGCTGTGTGTGTCCGCCCGAAACCAGTAAAACATCGAGAGGGAAAAGCGTTTCAGCCTCAATAAACAAAGAGCAGATATGCCCTTTGAGATGATTGATACCCAAAAGCGGAAGATTCAGCGCCACACTGAGCGCTTTTGCCATACTCACACCCTCAACCAGTGTCACCGAAAGCCCTGGCTCATTCGTTACCGCAATCGCTTTAAGCTGTGAAAAATAGGATTTTGCCTCTTCCAGTATCTTGGGCAATGTCACCGCGTGTAGACGGGCAGCCAGTTCAGGAACCACGCCACCATACTGAGCATGTTCCGCATCTTGGGAGATTTTTTTATGAAAAAGAAGTTTTTTGTCTTTAAGGCGCGTGATCGCAATCGAGCTATCATCGCAGCTGCTTTCAATGCTTAAAATCATCTACACAATCTTCACGTGCCACGGCTCAAACCTGACGCCATCGCCATTGCCAATGGTGTAGCGTGTTGAGACATAGGAGAGTTTTTGCAGATTCCAAAACTCCTCGGTACGTGCGAAATTTGCTGTAAAATTTTGATGTCCCCAACCACGTTTACCCACATCAAAATCACCCACAGAGTGGTATGAAAATCCTGGAGGCACGAGCGAGCGCGATGCCATAGTGATGTTGCCATTTTCATTTTTTATTTTTTCGAGATGGAGGCTCAGCTGTTTGACCACACTGCGCACGCCTGAGGTTAACACAAGGGTCGGTCCAATATCTTTCATCAAACGAAGTAAAAGCTCTTGGGAGATGTCACGGTAAACATAATGCCCTGTACCATCTATCTTGATCACATCTTTTTCTTGGATCGTATCGCTTAAATGCTCAATCGTCCGCTTCCCGTAAAAGCCATAGATCACAGGGTCGGTGTAAAAAATCTCTTCCATATAGGCAATTTCAGTAGGCGTGAAGGCACCAATTTTAGGGAAATTTTTAGCGATTTTTAGGGTTTCATCAAAGGAGATTAGATTGAAGTTTGCATATCCAACGGTATGTTCTACCTTATCCAGTTTTTGAATGACAGATTCAAAGACGGCTTTGTGTTCATTTTTAATCCAAATATCAGGATGTTTCAGCTCATCGGCTTGTGCTAAACTCCCGATAAGCGTTGCGCCCATCACTCCTAAAAAGTCTCTTCGTATCATTTTCGCCCTATGTGTTGGTCATTATTCTATGTGATTATAACATGTGCGCTTGATTTTTCAATAAGAGCTCCACATCGTGCGCAGGTATGGGTTTGCTAAAGAGATACCCTTGCATCAATTCACACCCACTGCTGTAAATAAACTCTTTTTGCCCTTTCGTCTCCACACCTTCTGCAAGCACCTTAAGCCCAAGCCCACGGCCAAGTTCAATGATGGTGCGTGCAATCGCGCGATCTGCCCCACTCTCTTCCAAATTTTGCACAAAACTTTGATCAATTTTAAGCTTTGTGATCGGAAGCTGCTTCAGGTACGCCAAGGAGGAGTGCCCTGTTCCAAAATCGTCGATGGAAATGTCTACACCCAGTTCTCGAAAACGCTTTAAAAGGGCGATGGATTTGGAGGTGTCTTTCATAATAAACCGCTCCACAATCTCCATCTCAATCCATTCAGGCTTACAGCCGCTCTCCCGTAAACTTTGAATCATAAACGCGACTAACCCCGCAGATTCGAGCTGTTTTCCTGCGATATTGATCGCCGTTTTACCAGGATCAAGGCCCATGTCATACCATGCTTTAATTTGGCGCATGACCTCTTTGATGACCCAATTACCAATCTCAACGATCAGTTCGCTCTCTTCAGCAATGTGAATAAAATACCCTGGTGCGGTAAGGCCTCTGGTCGGATGATTCCACCGTATCAACGCTTCAAATCCCACAATTTTATCGGTCTGAAGGTTAATCTGCGGTTGATAAAAAATAACAAACTCATCATTGGCAAGTGCTTTATTTAAACTTTTTTCTACTTCAAGATGCTCATTCGTCTCTTCGTTCATCTCTTGGTCAAAAAAGACGTAGCGATTGCGCCCTTTGGATTTGGCTTTGTACATGGCAATATCGGCATTTTTAAGCAGTTTACTCGCCGTTTCACCATCATTGGGGTACACACTCACCCCAATACTCATCGTGATTTTAAAGCTCTCATTTCCTAAACAGAAGGGCTCTTGAAAAGCATTGACCAGCTTTTTAATCGCAATAAAAATATCGCTCACATCTTTACACCCATCGAGCAAGACGATAAACTCATCCCCACTCAGACGCGCTACCGTATCGGTCTCACGCACACTGTTTTGCATCCGTCCTGCAATCGTTTTTAAAAGCATATCGCCCGCGTCATGCCCCAAGGAGTCATTGACACTTTTAAATTTATCGACATCCACAAACATCACGCCTAACACTTTGTTATCACGACTCGCTTTTTTGATCGACTGGGTGAGCCTGTCTTGCAGAAGATTGCGGTTGGGAAGCCCCGTGAGCGTATCGTGTTCTACTTGATGAATTAAGAGTTTTTTCTGCTTTTTATTCTCTTCCTCAAGCTCTTTACGCATCGTAATATCTCGTACCGAACAGTGCTGGATGATGCCTTTATCCATGCGAATCGTTGTCATCATCACACTGATCCAAAACAGCGCCCCATCACATGCCCTTGCTTGCCACTCAAACTTATGCACCCCTTGTTGCGACGCTAACGCATTCATCCAGAGCGCTTTTTCATACGAACTTTGATCATCGGGTTGAAATTCAGGAGAGAGATCGGAGAGGGTTACATTGATGAGCTCTTTTTTATCGCTGGCTTTAAACATACGTATGATGGCTTCGTTACAATCAACAAAAATACCCTCTTTGAGTAACCAAATACCATCGGCAGACTTTTGATACAGCGTTTCAAACACCAATTTTTGCTCACGAATCTGTTTATTGCTCAGCAAAAGATGATTTTCGTAGCGAGATAAAACCGATCGAAGCTTCGTTGAGATAAAAAACATAATGCCCATCACTAAAAGCATAATGATAAGGGAAACGGCTAGCATATTGATGATGGTGGATTGCATTTTAGCGCGCAGCAATTGTTCTTGCTCTAAAAGAGCATTGTTCTCCTCAAAAAGATAGGCACCTGTGCCAATAACCCACCTAAATTGGGGGATGGGGCGAATAAAAGAGATCTTGCTGCGATCCTCCGCCGTGGGATGATACGAAGCGACATAGGTCATGAAAAAGCCCTCAAGATTTCGCTTGCCCCCTTCGACAATATCTTTGATCACGGAATGCCCATTGATCACGACATCGAGTCTATTTTTCCCAACCAAAGAGTGATCACCATGGGAGATCGTGTACCCATCATAATCGTACGCAAAGATGTAACCGTATTCACCATACTTGGTATTTAACAGCAGTTTTTGGGTCTCTTTTTTGATGCGCTCTCGCACTTCATCTTCATACCGACCACTAGCGACATAGATGTTTAAAGGAGAAAATTGTCGTACATAGCCTATTTTAGTGCGTACGTTTGTATCTCTAGGGTTTTTCCAAGGGTAAACTAAAGAGAAAGCCTCTTCTGCTTTAAGCCGCTCAATCCCCTCTTTGATAAAAAATCGACCGTTCTCATCTTGCTCATCAAGAAAATTTTTACCCTCTAACTCTTTATTGGCACCGTGCATGACACACGTTCCATCCAACCCAAAAACCACATAATACCCACTCAAATCACTAAAAAAGCGTGTATCTCGAAGTTTGTTTTTGATTTTTTGCAAGATCTGTTCACGGGGAAGATTAGGGTTTTCGGTATAAATATCATTGATAATTTGATACGAAAGATTGACGATATTTTTGATCTCGTCTCTGGCTTCACGCATGATAAATTTCTCATTTTCATTGATGTACTCCACGAGTTTATCAATGCGCTCTTGCGCTTGCGCTTTGGAACGTTTTACATAAGCAATGCGTGTGTTATCAAGGGATTTTTGGTACTCCGCGCGCTCTGCGGTGATCACAATAACCAACGTAATCGAGAAGGTCAGCAAAATGGCAAACGCTGGCAAAAAAACAATCCATTTGGTAATATTTTGTTTCTTTAAGCTCAGCAATGCGCACTCCAGCCTGATAAGGATTATTTTATGGTTATTACTTTATCAAAATTTTCTAAAATTTTGGCTACCCTTTTCTGCCATAGCTCTCTAAAGAGCACTTTTTCTGATTCATCCAAGGTTTTTGTGAGTAGTTTTTGCATCAAAGGCTGTAGGCTAGGGTCTGACTCAATCTTTTGAGGGTCATACGCCACATCCACAAAGGCTTGTGTATCCACGCGCAGCATCCTTACATGTAAAGGAATATCTGCGTTAAAAACCATCAAATCGTTACGTTTATACGCACCACCAATCCCTTTAAATCCCCATGAATCCGTAGCACCCGTGATGAGGGAAAACGCATTGGCGATCACGCCCGTTGTTCCTTCATTTTGGCGCTCTTTAAAAAATACTTTCACCGCACCTCGCTCGGGCAGAGTGTGAGGATAAAGCGCTTTAAGCCCTTCTCTCATCATCAGATACGCTCCTGCCATCGTAGGGCAGCTGTGCCCTGCACTTTTGACCACATCGCCGTAGCTAAACGTGATTTTGCCCTCCTCAAAGGCACCTAACGCTTCAGAAAGTGGGTCATAGAGCGTTATAGATGCTGTTGTATCAAAAAAAGCAGGGTATTTCATAGGTTGCTCCTTGTTATTTAGTAACGATTTTAATACAATTTAAAAACAAAGTCATTGATCTAAATTGTGTGACACGAATGTTCTTGCAAAATTCATTTTGCAAGAAGGTAGAGCACCAAAGGTGCGTGGGCATTCTGCCGAAGAAAACCCAGTGTTAACGTAGTCTTTAGAGCTTTGCTTTAAAGACGTATTAAGAATTCTATATAAAAAGCAAAAGGTGCAGGATGCAAGCATTTTGGAATGCCAAGTTTCAAACGAAAAATCTCATCTACGGGGAAGCGCCCAATAATTTCATCAAAGAAAATGCAGAGCTCTTTTTAAATCTCAAAACCGTGATGTGTCTGGGCGAAGGCGAAGGACGTAATGCCATCTTTCTTGCCGATAAGGGACTTGAAGTCGAGGCCCTTGATATTTCCGATATCGCCTTGCTTAAACTGCGCAGAAGGGCGAAAGAGAGTTATGTTTTTGTTAAAACGCGCCATACGCTTTTGGAGTATTGGGAGCCCGATCAACTCTATGATTCCGTGGTGTGTACCTACCTTCATCTGCCCAAAGAGAACCAAAAAATGCTGTTTGAAAAATCACTCGAAGCGCTGGCTCCACATGGCTATTTTGTTGCGGAACTGTTCAGTGAGAGTCAGATTCATTTTGAAAGTGGCGGGCCTAAAAATATCGCGCTGCTGTATGATCTCAACGATATTTTAGATATCGCAAAAGCGCTTCCGTGCAAAATTCTCAAACTCTCTCAAGAGGTCATCGTCTTAAACGAAGGCGATAAACATGTTGGACGTGCGAGTGTGGTTCGCATTATTTTGCAAAAGCTCGATCACTCTCCAATCGTTCCATAATAACGACTTCGCTCAAGATTTTCAACCCATTTGTACTCAGGATCATCGCCCAATTTTGCCCAGTAAAGCACGCCTGAATTGCGCCATGGATCGATCAAAATACCTGTGCGAAAAGGTTCTCCTTTAGCAACCACAACGACGGAGTTGTGTTCATTAAATTCGCCCTTATTCGCGACACCCCAGCGCAGATCAAAACTTTGGTATTTGAGGTTTTTCAGATGGGTGATCATATCTTCGCTCCACTCATAACAGAGTCCGCGCTCTTTGAGCCCCGTGTTGATCAAAAAATTATGAAATGTTGGCGGATAGACAAGCCCATAACGCTCAGCCAAAATCTGTGGATAAAGCAGTGCTTCATACGCAAACATGCGCGCCTCTTGATAGTCCACCGTGTCGCTTAAATGCGTCAGTTCGGTGGTTAGCGCAGAGACACTATTGGGCGTTACATGTAAAGCGTCTTGCTTGGCACTACAGCCTGCAAAAAGAAGCGAAAATACGAGAAGAAAAAGGAACTGTTTCATACTTTTTTGACTTTGAGAGTAAGTTTGACAATTTCACTTGGAGCTAAAATACGCACCGCTGGTCCCCAATAACCCGCCCCATTGCTAACAAAAATTTGGGTCTGTTTGGAGTGCTGATACAGCCCACTGAGATAAGGCTGATCTAAAAGCACCAAGAGCCCAAAAGGGAAAATTTGCCCACCATGCGTGTGACCGCTTAGGATCAGATCGATCTTTTCATCGTTGATCTCGTTAACAAATTTTGGCTGATGGGCAAGCAAAATCGTCGGCAATTCTGGCTTTACATGTAAAAGCGCTTTGGCAAGATCGGGTGGCTCAAAGTCGAAACGTTTGCCCATCATATCCATGACACCTGCAAGGTTGATCGCATGATTGATGACGATGGAGCGATTGGAGAGCACGTGCACGCCCAAAGAGCGAACATGATCCATAATCGCGTTGACCCCGTAAAAATACTCATGATTCCCCGGCACATAGTACACGCCCAAACGACTCTCGATGGAGCGGAGGGAGTCGAGTTTATCGCCAATTTGATTCACAGGCATATCGACTAAATCGCCTGTAATCACGACAATGTCAGCATCAAGCGCATTGATCTGCTTCACCACAGCATCCATAAAGTCTTTACCAAGGGTTTTACCGATGTGCAAATCGGTGATCTGAACAATACTCAGCTCCGATTTCAGCCCGTCGATATAAACATCCACCTCCTTAACACGAGGCGCTTTCATGCCATTCAGAAACCCTTTGGCGATGTAGGAAAACGCCAAAATAAGCATCGTGACATCAAAAACCATCTTGATAAACAGCCGTCTTGAATAGTCATGAGGGATTTTCGCATAAGGAATTTGAAACAGATCGTAGACAATCGCCACGCAAAAGAGCATAAACGAAACACCGATCATTGCGGAAAAAAGCAGGTATAAAATCGGATCAAGATTGTCTAAACGCAAGACGGCAAAGTAAAAAATTTCGCATAATGTCATGGCAATCATCACCCATTTAATCACGCCTTGAATCTTGCAAAAAATGTCCAAGCGCTTTAAAAAGCGCTTGTAACTGTAAAAATTAATGAGGGAAAGCACCGCAATGGCGGCAAATGCGAACGAGAGGCGAAACATGCTTTTACATTTTCCTTACTTGAGGCTCTCAAAATAGCGCTTACTCTCAGCCGAAATGACTTTAGAGAGAAGCAGAAGCGCTATGAGGTTAGGAATCGCCATCAAACCATTGGTAAGGTCTGAAAAATTCCATACAAATTCGAGTTTCAGCATCGAGCCGACCATGACGCCCGCGATAAATAAAACTCTGTACAAGCGGATGAAACGCTCACCAAAAATATATTCAAATGCTTTTTCACCGTAATAACTCCATCCCAAAATCGTCGAATAGGCAAATAGTACGGTTGAAATAATGACCACAACCCCACCAAAAGAGCCAAGATAGAGCTGAAAACTCTGCATCGTTAGCGCACTCGGGCTTATACCTTGTTGCCAAAATGGAGAGATCAAGATAATCAGTGCTGTCATCGTACAGACAACCAACGTATCAATAAACGTTTGAGTCATGCTGACCAATGCTTGACGCACAGGATCGTTCGTTTTAGCAGCGGCTGCTGCAATAGGAGCAGATCCTAGACCTGATTCGTTGGAAAATACGCCACGCGCGACACCATAACGAATAGCCGCTGCCATCGTAGCACCGACAAATCCGCCACCTGCGGCAATTGGATTGAACGCATG
Organism: Sulfurospirillum halorespirans DSM 13726; assembly: GCF_001723605.1. Taxonomy (NCBI): domain Bacteria; kingdom Pseudomonadati; phylum Campylobacterota; class Epsilonproteobacteria; order Campylobacterales; family Sulfurospirillaceae; genus Sulfurospirillum; species Sulfurospirillum halorespirans. The sequence continues at coordinate 2,953,839 of NZ_CP017111.1, forward strand.
GTAGAAAATCAACTCAAAAGCGCCACCCAATTTATCGAGGTTCATCGCTAAAATAACCAAAGAGACAGAGACATAAATCAAAATCATAAACGGTACCAGAAAGGAGGTAAAGTTTCCGATGGATTTAATGCCACCTAAAATAACCACTGCAGTTAACGTAAGCAGAACCACACCCGTAATCCATGTCGGAATGGCCATTTCCGTGTATAAGATCTGCGCAACCGCATTGGCTTGGGTCATATTGCCAATACCAAATGCCGCAATGGCGGTAAAAATAGCAAATGCCATACCCAATTTTGGCATGTTAAGACCGTAGGTGAGGTAGTACATCGGGCCACCTTTGAAACCATGGTGGTGACTATGTTGACGGTATTTCACTGCGAGTACGGCTTCCGAGTATTTGGTCGCCATCCCCACAAGCCCTGTCATCCACATCCAAAAAACCGCTCCGGGTCCGCCAAGTGTAATTGCCGTAGCAACCCCTACAATGTTACCAATACCCACGGTTGCCGCAAGGGCTGTCATGAGTGCAGCAAAGTGACTGATTTCACCCTCGCCATCAGGCTCTTTGTGAAAAATAAGCTTTAACGCATGCGGCAATGCCCAAAACTGCATCCCTTTTAAAATAATCGTCAAGTAAATTCCCGTACCAACCAACAAAACCAACATAGGAGCACCCCAAACAATACCTGAGAGGATTGCAACCCATTTTTCAATCATTTCCATCTATCTTCCTTACTGTTCACTAATATGATGCCCTTTTGGCAACACCAAATTGAGCACGATGCCCACAATCGCACCTAAACCGATGCCACTAAATGCCACACCACCCATATCAACAACCATACCACCAATGGCTAAAACCAAAATCATCGAGACGATGATCATATTGCGAGGATCGTTCATATCGACTTTCTCTCTCACCATTGTGCCTAAACCAATGGACGCGATAATGCCAAAAAGAAGCAGTAAAATGCCGCCCATAACAGGTACGGGAATCGTCGCCAAAAGACCACCAAGTTTTCCCACAAACGCTAACACAATGGCAAAAATCGCCGCCCATGTCATAATGGCAGGATTGTACGCTTTGGTAATCGTGACGGCACCTGTGACTTCAGAGTAGGTTGTATTGGGAGGGCCACCAAGCATGGAAGCTGCAGTCGTTGCAATCGCATCACCCAAAAGCGTGGTTTTCAAACCTGGCTTTTTCAGATAATCGGTTTTCGTTACATTGCTGATCGTTAAAATACCACCGACATGCTCTACCGCTGGGGCTATCGCAATCGGTAAAATGTAGATGATCGCTTCAAGATTCCATTCGGGTGTCACAAAATTTGGCATTGCAAACCATGCCGCTTTGGCTACTGAGTCAAAACTGACAATGCCTAAGATCAATGAAACCGTATAGCCTGCAATAATACCGCACAAAATAGGCAATAATTTAAGCACACCTTTGCCTAAAAGGGCGACTAAAAGCGTGACAATCAGTGCGGACATCGAAACCATCATCGCTTGATTGAGAGGCACTAAAACAATCGCACCATCGCCTGTTTTTCCCATCGCCATATTGACTGCAACAGGCGAGAGAATCAAACCAATCGTCATAATCACGGGTCCTACAACAACGGCTGGGAAGATTTTATGCAAAAAGTCTGAGCCTTTAACACGTACGAGAACACTGAGAAAAAAGTAGAACAACCCTGCCGCCGCAAGACCACACATGGTGCCTGCGAGTCCCCACGTTTTAAGCCCATAAATAATCGGCGCAATAAACGAAAACGAAGACGCCAAAAAAATCGGAGGAATCTGCTCACGCGTGGTGAGCTGAAACAGAAGCGTTCCAAACCCTGCGGTAAAAAGCGCAACGTTAGGATCAAGCCCTGTCAAAATGGGAACTAAAACCAACGCCCCAAAAGCAACAAATAAGAACTGCAACCCAATAATGCTGTCCCTGAGTCTAAAATTATAATCTGTCTTGTGTAACATCAATCCCTCACTATGGAAATTTTGTGTGTTGAAAACTCTTTACATGTAAAGCTAAAACGATAAGCAGTAACGACGAACTTCACGGTCAATCTCAAAAACCTCATCCAATGTTTTAGGAATCGCATCTTCAAAGTGTCGATACGCTTTAATCGTTCGCTCTGCCAGTTCTAAAATGGTAATCTCTTGGTTGAAAAACTTGGTAATGCCCACTTCATTGGCAGCATTGATCACAACACCGCGCGTTGGATGCGCTAATACGTCGTCTTTAATCTCCCAAATCGGATAGCGTGCTGGCTCAATTTTTTGAAACGAGAATGAGCCAATGGAAGCTAAATCAATGGAAGGTAAGATCGGCTCTTCAACTTCACCTAAAAGGGCAAAAGCGATAGGAAGTTTCATATCGGCTGCGGCTAAATGTGCGGTGGTACTGCCATCTTGAAAATCAACAAAGGCGTGAATCAACGACTTAGGCTCAATGATGGCATCCAGCTTGTCAACGCCAAACAGCCATTTGGCCTCCAAAAGTTCAAAAAGTTTATTGGTCATCGTTGCACTATCGATGGTAATTTTTGCGCCCATACTCCAATTCGGATGTTTGAGGGCATCTTGAAAGGATTTTTGAGCAAGTTCATTGAGTGGTGTGTCACGAAACGCTCCACCGCTTGCCGTAATCGTCATGCCACGAACGGGACGTTTACCTAAAAGATACCACAGTCCAAAATGTTCACTGTCAATGGGCGTAATATGAGAAGTGTCAAGCAGATGCCCTGCAACGACAAGGGATTCTTTATTTGCCAAAGCCAAACGTTTGCCAAGGCGTAGCGCTTCGATACTAGGAGCGAGTCCTGCAAAGCCTACCAACGCATTGACGACCAAAAAACTCTGCGTTTTTTGAAGCAGTTCTAAAATGCCCTCTTTGCCAACAAAAACATTGGGATGATTTACCAAAGGGCGATCTTTTACATCACTAATAGCGACGTATTTGGGTTGGTGCTCTTTTATCTGTTCGTTGAGAAGTGCTATGTTTTTGCCTGCAACCAGTGCTTCCACCGTAATGCCAAAGCGTTTGGCGATCAGGAGCGCGTTAACGCCAATGGAGCCTGTTGAGCCTAGAAGTACCACTTACGCGAGCCCTCGAAGCAGAATGACCATAACGACACCGCCAAAAAGGTAGCCATCAAGTCTGTCTAGCATGCCACCGTGTCCTGGGAAAAGATTGCCACTGTCTTTTAAGCCCGCTTCGCGTTTGAGGTAACTCTCGAAAAGATCGCCAAAAACAGAAGCAATGGATGTCACAAGGGCGATAATGGCAGAGAGCCACAGAGGAATCAAAAACGTGCCATACAGTGCGCCCACAACCGTAGCAATGAGAACGCCACCGATGACACCTTCGAGCGTTTTATTGGGAGAGGTGGGCGAAAAAGATGTTTTACCAATGCTTTTACCTACAAAATAAGCCCCCGTATCGGTGAGTGCGACAACGATAACCAACCATACTAAAACGGACATACCAAAATCGTGGTAGAGCGCGTAGAGAAACAGCATTGAAACGGAAGGGTATAAAAATGGAGCGAGAAGCCTATAATCAACCTTTTTCGTGTACGCCATAACCGCTAAAAAGCCAATGATGGCGAGGTAAATAAGATCATCTGGATTGGGGTAGATAAACGCCGCGAGCCATAACAGCACGGCATACACATACAGTTTGTTGTCTTTGACGTCAAAGAGGTTCATCGCCTCGTAAAAGGCAAACAGATACATGACGCCTAAAATAAGCCATGTTAAAAGTGCGTTGTTTAAAAATGCAACCAATGAGGCAAATGCCGCCATCACTAAGCCCGTGAAAACGCGCTGTTTATTGGATTCGTAGAGTGCTTTCAAGTTCATAGAGACTCTTTTAATGGTGTTGTGTTAAGCAGCAATCATAGCAAAGTCAAGGTGAGGCTAAGCTTTAATGTCCAAATGACCGTTCTGTACCGCAGGAACTTCTTCCTCTTTCGCGTCATGATGCTCAGCAAGCTCCTCTTTTTGCTTCATTTGCTCTTCTGTTGCGCCATTTTCTTCTTCACGTCTTTGATGCTCATGCTCGTGTTCAGGGTCGATTTTATAGGTTTCTTCCGCTGGTCTGACATCTTCAACGATCTCTTCTTTTTCGTTTTGCAGGGCAGAAGCTATGGCACTTTGCATTTGAACGCTGTTTTGGTAGTCCATCTGTTTTCCCGCTTGCACGGTTATCATTTGGTTGGCATAAATCACATTTCCAATTGGTCCTACAGGCATAATACTCTCCTCCTTTTTGGGCAAGTTGGGAAGGCTAAAAAAAGAGCTTTGGCTCTACTCCTTATCTATTTTGATACGCTTCTTAGGCAAAGCCCAAGAACCTACGCTGCACTAGGCGCTAAAGCTTGGCTCTACGAGCCAGAAAACTTCTTAACGAAAAAGTTAAGCGTTTATTCCTTGTAAATTTTAAGCGTTTGATACTCTTCATAAGCAACATTCGCTCCATCAAAAGGCTTCACGTTTTTGCGTTTGGTATAATCGACCAAATAGCCACCTTTTTGAGTGAGGCTAAACTCAACGCACAGTTTTGCGGCAAATATCAAAACCAATTCAGGAACGTTCTGTTTTTCGGTACAAATAATCACATGGGAGGAAGGCATATCTTTTACATGTAACCATATATCGTTCTTTTTTGCCTCTTGCAAGAGTGCTATGTTCCCTTTTTCGTTTTTACCGAGCAAAATTCGATAACCCTCTAGCAAAAAAGTCTCATACAAATTGCTTTCGTCGCCTTTTTGCTTTGATTTGCGCTGTTTTGGCACTAAAATCTGAATCTCTTCAGGATCATGTGCCGCGTTGATGACACCGACCATGCGCTCTAAAAAGAGTCGTTTCTCTTCCAAGTTCTCTTTTTGACGATGCACCGAGAGCGCTTTTTGGCGCAGTTTTTTTGACTTTTTAAACAACAGATTGGCCGCCATTTGAGGCGTTTGCGCTTGGGGTAACACAATGGTAACAGCGTTTCCTTCAAAATCGTGTAATGTCACACTCTCTTGGTAACCCTTAATGACATTCGTGTGTAAATGCGCCAAAACCAACGTCGCCTCTTTTTGCGCTTCATCACTTTTAAGCATCAACTCCGCTTCATTTTCGAGTGCATCAATCGCTTGGATAAGCTTCGTGATCTTTTTCTCCACCTGCGCGATTTTCTGTTTTTTGATCTCTTCGATCTTTACATGTAAACGTTTTTCGTACGAGCCTTTAAGGTACTCCTCAAGGGTTACGTTCAGGTCAAAAGGCTTCTCTTTAAGCTCTTTGGGCGGTAATTTTTCCAGTATTTCATTGACCTTAACACTGCGAAACGAAACACTGGAGTCAATATGTCGCATCGCCTCTAACACCACTTCGTTTTCATCTAAAATGATCGCGTTGGTATTGCGCCCCGTAAACTCCAACTGCAAGGTTGTACGCATCGCTTTGTAACTCGAACTCGCCAACACCCCAATGCGCCAAATGCGATTGCCCTCTTCCACGTCCATCGATTCGATCTTCGCATTAGAAAATCGCTTGGCAAGTAACACATCAAAGGGTGCTGTATAACGCTTCGCTTGTTTAAAGTCCTCTTTAAAAAACATATACGAATCCCCACGCCCAAGGTCAACAAACAACGGCTCTCCCGCTTCAAAAATAATGCGCAAGACACTGTCATCCACACGGTAAATCGAGGAAATTTTACGGTATTGCCTTAAATAGTCATTAATACAAACAAGTTCTGCGTGTTTCATAGGTCTCTTTTTCATTTTAATTGGAGTTCTTAGCAGAACTCTTGACACGCTTTTAAAGCAAAGCTTTAAAAACTACGTTAACACTGGGTAATCCTTGGCAGAATGCCCACGCACCTGTGGTGCTTTTGCCTTTTACGAGGCAGAATTTTTCGCTAATTTTATGAGTCTAAATATCTCTTTCACACTCTGTTTAACAAGTTTTTCAGCCCTCGGTTTTTCCATCGCCTCTTCCAAACTCATCGGGTAGCGCATAATGGAAAACAGTGCGTCCACGCCTTTGTGCTCTTCAAGTTCATCGGCAATGCCACCGCCTAAAGCGATGAGGGGAACACCCGCTTTTTGGGCACGTTTGGAGACGCCACTGAGCACTTTACCCATTAACGACTGCTGATCGATGCGCCCTTCTCCTGTGATGACGAGCGTTGCCTCTTTAAGGTGTGCATCAAAGCCGATCTGATCTAAAATAATCTCAATGCCCGAGCGAAGTGTCGCATCTAAAAAGGCTTGCATCCCGCCACCCATGCCGCCCGCTGCACCTGAGCCTGCATTCATCGCCACATCTTTGCCCAGCGTGTTTTTAAGCACCTGCGTAAACTGCTGCATCCCTGCATCAAGTCGCTCGATCATAGCAGCATCTGCACCTTTTTGCCCTGCATAAATGTGCGCTGAACCACGAGGTCCATACATGACGTTATCTACATCGCACGCGACGGTAAATTCGCATGTTTTAAGCGCTGGTAGTACATGGCTTTCATCCACATGATGCACATCCTCCAAAATCGCTCCACCCAAACCAAGCTCATTGCCCGTTTCATCCAAAAAGCGATACCCAAGCGCTTGAAGCATCCCAAGTGCCGCGTCATTGGTCGCACTGCCACCGATGCCAACGATAAACTTACGACACCCCTTTGCAATGGCATCTTTCACCATCTCACCCACCCCAAAGGTTGTGGTCAAAAGCGGATTACGTTTTTCTTTGGGAACGAGCGGAAGTCCCCCTGCTTGTGCCATTTCAATGACCGCGGTTATGCCATCCTCTAAAATACCATACTGCGCGCTGATCGGATTCATCAACGGGTCATGGACTTTACATGTAACGATTTCTCCACGCACATTTTGCATGATCGCCGCTAACATTCCCTCTCCACCATCGGCGATATAACACGCAGTGACGCTTGCCTCTTGGTAAACCTCTTTAATGCCCTCTTCTATCCACGATGAGAGTTCCTGAGAGCTCGCACACCCTTTAAATGAATCAATGGCTAAAACTACGTTCATCGATATTTCTGCTCCAATGCTAATAAATACTCTTTACGCCACAATCCTCCGCTGTAGCCTCCGATGCCACCATTTTTAGCGATCACGCGGTGGCAGGGAATGATAATAGCGATTTTATTTTTGCCATTCGCGTTCGCAACGGCGCGCGTGGCTTTGGGGTGTTTTAGAAGCTCTGCTTCTTGGCTGTACGAGATGGTTTCACCGTATGGAATGTTTTGAAGCACATTCCACACACCTTGCTGAAAGAAGGTGCCTTTGGGGTGCAACGGCACGCTAAAGGTTTTGAGTTTTCCCGAAAAATAGGCCTCTAACTCTTTTTTTAAGAGCTCAATATGTTGATTTGAATCTTTAAGAATTTCGCCATTATCATCAAAATCCAAAGCGCAAATGCCACGCTCATTCGCTGAGATCAGTAACAATCCAACAGGCGATGAGAAGGAACAATACACCATGTTAACTCCTTAATACTTTGTGCATACAGACGCTGTTTTCCATCCCCATATAAGGTCCATAATTGGGAATGACCGCATACCCCATTTTGGCATAAAGCGCAATCGCTTCAGGTTGCCCTTTACCTGTCTCTAAGCACGCTTCGCTAAAGCCAAGTTCCGCGGCCCAAGACTCTAATGCACCTAAAATCTGTGACGAAAAACCACGTCTGCGATACGTTAGGTGCACAAACATGCGTTTGATCTCCACCGTTTTAGCATCGATCTTTTTAAAACATCCGCACGCCACAGGCAATTCATCTTCATACCCGACCAATGCGGTTTCGATAGGATCGATCACATTGTGTTGATCGTACAGTGCTTGTACTTTGCCATAGCGCGCATTCAGTTCTGTGTCCAAAGCGTGCGTTAGGGCACAAAAATCTTCATGTGTGTTGGATAGTTTACATGTAAACATTGAAAACCTCGGATGATTTCTATTATTATACCTTCATTTGCACAGTTTTTAAGCACCCAAATGGTTACAAAGTAGGTATGATTTTCATCAAGGAGTAGGCACATGACACACCTCTTTACGTATGGATCATTGATGTTTGAAGACGTCTGGAACAGGCTGGTTAAAGGCAATTATCTCTCGCAAAAAGCGACCTTGCAAGGTTATGCCAGACGTTCAGTCAAAGATGATGTTTACCCTGTCATTTTCCAAGCCGATGAGCTTGTTGAGGGGGTCGTTTATTATGATATAAGCGAGGAAGATCGGATCATTCTTGATACTTTTGAAGGCGAGTATTACGAACGCAAAGAGGTGGAGCTTCTGGTTAAAAATGAGCTGATTCGTGCGTGCGTGTATGTTCTAAAAGAGGAACACTTTGATATTATTGACCCCAAACCGTGGAGTGAAGCCCTCTTCGCGACTGAGGGCATCAAGCGTTTTTTAGCCAACTACAAAGGGTTTGCTTAGGCTTTAGGTCTCATTTAGGCGCTACGTGCGCTGAGAATGTTTTTAGGTTTTCCCGTAAAAAGCATCTTTAGAGACAACACGACACGGGCAACAAGACGCAGTGAAACTCCTGAAATCGTTTCATCGCGCCCTTTTCCCCCAACACTTTGCAGATACTCCACAACCGCAACACGCCCAAAGAGTGCTGCAAACATGATGGGCGTTCGTCCGCCGCCATTGTCGGCCTGCACCTTCGCACCTGCTTCAACCAAGACTTTGCAAATCTCCAGATAGCCCTTAAATGAAGCTCCCCCTAGAGGTGTTTGGTCTCGATCATTGCGTTGATCAACGGAAGCGCCATACGCAATAAGCGTTCTGGTGGTATCAAGCTCGCCATTATACGAGGCAAGCATCAAGAGCGTATTGCCTTTGGCATCCGATAGGTTTACATGTAAACCACTTTCTAGCATGGAAGCTAAGATGTCACTCTGCCCTTTGCGTGCAAAATCAAGCGCCATTTCCTGAAGCTCAGCGTAGCGAGCCTCTTCTTCTTGGGAAATTGGTTGCATTTTAGATGCCTAAAGCGTGACGCACACCTGCGCCATAAGCGGGGTCGGCTTGGTCAAACAAAGCAATCTGACGATCCACAATCTCTCGTGGCACGCCATCCATGGCTCTTGCAATGTTGCCAAAGAGTTGTGCTTTTTGATCTTCATTCATCAGTCTAAAAAGCGCTCCTGGCTGTGAAAAATCATCATTTCCAATGCGGTGATCGTACCTATCGCCATCCCCATTGACAGGAAATGCAGGTTCCAAATAGGTCTTGTCCTCTTTGGGACCGCCAAAGCTGTTTGGCTCGTAGTAAGCATCACCAAAATCAGGCACATCTAAACGCATAGAACCATCAGCATGGTAGGTGTTTACCTCTACTTTTGGACGGTTAATTGGCAACATTTCATAGTGCGTTCCCACACGATAACGATGCGCGTCAGCATAGGAAAAGACTCTGGCTTGGAGCATTTTATCGGGCGACCAACTAATGCCTGAAACGACATTGGACGGGCTAAACGAGGATTGTTCCACCTCAGCAAAGTAATTTTGCGGATTGCGATTCAGCTCCATCACACCCACATCGATCAATGGATAATCCCCATGTGGCCACACTTTGGTGAGATCAAAGGGATTGAAAGCACACACTTCTGCTTGCTCTTTGGTCATAATCTGAATTTTAAATTTCCACCGTGGAAACTCTTGGCGCTCAATTGCACTAAAGAGATCTTCTTGAGAACTCTCACGCGATTTTGCTACAACGGCTTCAGCCTCGGCATTGGTATAATTTTCAATCCCCTGTTCTGATTTAAAGTGAAACTTCACCCAAAAACGCTCATTTTCTGCATTAATAAGACTGTAGGTGTGTGAACCAAATCCATGAATGTGACGAAAATCTTTTGGAAGACCCCGATCGGACATTAAAATCGTCACTTGGTGTAAACTCTCAGGCGAAAGTGACCAAAAATCCCACGCTGCTGTGTTGCTTCTTAGATTGGTACGCGGATGACGTTTTTGGGTGTGAATAAAATCAGGAAACTTTTGAGGATCACGGATGAAAAAGACGGGCGTATTATTGCCCACCAAGTCCCAGTTTCCCTCATCGGTGTAAAATTTAATCGCAAAGCCTCTTACATCACGCTCAGCATCCGCAGCACCTCTCTCTCCTGCTACGGTTGAAAAACGTAAAAAGAGATCTGTCACAGCCCCTTTTTGAAGCACTTTGGCTTTGGTATAACGTGAAATGTCCTGTGTAATGGTAAGCGTCCCAAATGCAGCCGAACCCTTGGCATGAACCACACGCTCAGGAATACGCTCACGATTTTGATGCGCCAGTTTTTCAAGGAGTTGATAATCTTGAACTAAAAGCGGTCCACGTGAACCTGCACTCAAAGAATTTTGGTTATCCGCTATGGGATTTCCAGCGGTTGTTGTCATGATTTTTGAGTTTGTTGCCATTGGATGTTCCTTGTTTTAAGATAAATTTACTCTCAATTTTAAATCTAACGAAACAATAACATTTTGATAAATATTTGTCAATAGTAATTTTTATCATTTAGTAAATTAATTGCATTATTATTTTGTCTGCCACTTAATAACGCCTATTTCTTTCTCTTTTTTTTGTACAATAATCTATTTACATGTAAAGGTTTGAGATGCTTGATTTGCACGATTTCGAATTTGCCAAAGTGCTTAATAGTGAAGAGTTTGACTATCTTTCACACCATGCTAAACGCGTGTCGATTCCTAAACATACGATCCTTTTTTACCAAGAAGCGATTTGCAAAGATATTTTGCTTCTTGGTAAAGGTGAAATTGAGCTTTACATGTACGTAAAAAACGACCAAAAAATCCCTCTGTATGCGCTCAAAGAAGGCGAGCAATGCGTCATCAACACCTCAAGTACCATCTCTCAAACGCCTGCGATTGGAACCGCACAAAGTCTTAGCGATGTTGAAGGCTGGATGGTCAGCGAAGAGGTGGTCAAATACCTGATGCACCGCTCGCCCTCGTACCTCAACTATGTTTTTTCACTTTTTACGATCAAACTTGACGCGCTTGCCACACTTATTCAAGACATCAAATTTAAAAAACTCGACAGTCGCATCTTGGAGTGGCTTCACGCACATCCTTCCAAGATTGTTCAAGCCACACATGAAGAGATCGCCGAAGCACTGGGGACATCGCGCGTTGTGATCAGTCGCGTGCTGAAAGACCTTGAAAAACAGAACTTCGTGAAGCTGCACCGCAAAGCGATTGAGATTTTGTAACACTTTTGTAACGTATGTTACTGACAGAACAAGGTGAATTGTCTTATAATGATTCAAATTAGATAAGGAGTTTACGATGAAATGCAATGTAGGAAAAACAGACCGAATGCTTCGTGCAATTGTGGGTGTTGCTGTGATTATTTTAGGGGTTATTTTTAACAGCTGGTTTGGGCTGATTGGTATCGTGTTGCTGGCAACCGCACTGTTTCGTTTCTGCCCAGCGTACCTTCCTTTTTCCCTCGACACCTCTAAAAATGATGACGCAGGTTCTTGCGGTGGTGGCGGTTGCGGCTGCGGTAAATAATCTTTATTAAGAGTCGCCTTTTTTAGGGGACTCCTCTGCTCTTTTTTTTTCTTAAACCTTTTTTCGCTAAAATACCCCTAATTCTTACATGTAAACAAAAGGCATACCATGGGACAAACCATCACTGAAAAGATTTTTAGCGACCACGTGGGTCACGCAGTTAGAGCTGGCGAGATTATCAAAAGTAAAATCGACATGGTCATCGGCAACGACATTACCACGCCTATCTCGATCAGAGCATTTGAGCAGAGTGGCGCGACCAAACTTGCCAATCCCGACGGCTTTAGCATCGTGATGGATCACTATATTCCTGCCAAAGATATTGCCAGTGCGAACCAAGCCAAGATCAGCCGTGAATTTGCGTACAAACACGACCTTAAACACTATTTTGATGAAAAAGATATGGGCATTGAGCACGCACTTTTACCTGAAAAAGGGCTCGTCGTTCCAGGCGATGTCATCATCGGTGCCGATTCACACACCTGTACGCACGGCGCTCTTGGCGCTTTTGCTACGGGCATGGGCTCCACTGACTTAGCGTTTGCGATGATTACGGGTGAGAACTGGTTTAAAGTACCCGAATCCATCAAAGTCGTCTTTAGTGGAAAGCCTAAAAAATACGTTTACGGAAAAGATTTGATCCTTGAAGTGATTCGTATTTTAGGCGTGGATGGCGCATTGTACCGAACGCTCGAATTTACAGGTGACACCATTGGCTATCTCAGTATGGATGATCGTTTCTCCTTGTGTAATATGGCGATTGAAGCGGGTGCCAAAAGCGGTATCGTTGCGGTGGATGACATTACCAAAGCCTTTTTAAACGACAAAAATCTTGCACGCGAGCCAAAATTCTTCTACTCGGATGTTGATGCAACCTACGTGCACGTCCTTCACATCGATGTCGCCAATCTTGAGCCCGTGATTGCGTATCCATTTTTACCATCGAATGGCAAATCAATCAATGAAGCGGTCAAAGATGATTTGAGCATCGATCAAGTCTTTATTGGCAGTTGCACCAACGGTCGTTTGGAAGATTTGCGTATTGCGGCAAGCATCTTAAAAGGTCGTAAAGTCGCACGTAAAACACGCCTTATCATCACCCCAGCAACACAAAAAATCTCCTTGCAAGCGCAAAAAGAGGGCTTGGTGGACATTTTTATAGAAGCAGGAGCGGTCTTTAGTAACCCAACCTGTGGTGCCTGTTTAGGCGGTTATATGGGCATTTTGGGCGAAGGGGAACGTTGTGTCTCCACAACCAATCGTAACTTTGTGGGACGCATGGGAGCGCGCACAAGCGAGATTTACCTTGCCAACTCAGCCGTAGCAGCTGCCAGTGCCGTTATGGGCAAAATCACCGATCCAAGATCACTGTAATGCCTTTGATCCCACTGCCTTTAGTCATCATCGCAGGCGGGAAAAGTTCGCGCATGGGAAGCGATAAAGCCTTGCTTCCCTTTGGCGGTTTTAAAACACTCACCGAGTTCCAACTTCACAGGCTCAAACCTTACTTTCCTCGTTTACATGTAAGCGCTAAAAACAGCGAAAAATTTGCGTTTGAAGCCTCCTTTATCGACGATAATCCCAACTTTACCGACCACTCACCTCTGGTTGCACTGCTCTCCATTTTGGAGCAGTTGCAAACGCCTGTGTGTGTGCTCAGCGTCGATACCCCATTTGTCACGCCTGAGATTTTTGAAACACTGTATGAAAATTTTGAAGAGGGAGATGATGCGATTGTTGCCGCCTCCCCGTGCGCTTCACATCAACTCTGCGCGATTTATGCCCCCTCTATTGCGAAGACAATGCGTGCGCAACTTGCCAAGAATGAGCACAAAATCCGCTCCGTTTTCAGCCAAAGCCGTACCAAATTTATCACTTTTGAATCAGACGAGCCTTTTTTCAACCTTAACCATCCTGATGAATACCAAAAAGCACAGGAGCTTTTATGATCGATTCACTGACTAACGTCTCTTCCCTCAATGCGTTTGAAGCCAAACTGCTTACATGTAAAAGCCCCAAACTCTTTTTGGTCGACATCAAACAGTTCAAAAATATCAATCTGGAGTTTGGCGACGAAGGGGGAAATTTCGTATTGTGCGCGTTTTCGATGACGCTACAAAGCTTTGCAAGAGCCAAAGAGATGGAGCTTTTTCGCATACACGATGATAAATTTGCTCTTTTGCTCGACACTCCTTTTGAACTCTCCAAGATGGAGAACCTCATCTTTGCGCTGTGCGAAGAGATGGAGCGTCTAAGCTTTGCCTATCAAAATAAAAATATCGAGGTCGAAGTTCACATCGGCATCAGTTTTGACCATTTTGAACCTTTGGAAAAAGCACAAAAAGCCCTTTTAGTCGCCAAAGCAGAAAATCAACCCTTTGTCACCTACTCCGAATTTGCCAATGTGTTGATGAGTGAAAACGAAGAAGCGATGGAAGCGATGATGAAAAGTGCGATTGAAAATGGGCAAATCGTGCTCCATTTTCAAGCGATTGTTGATCAAAATGAAGAGCCTTTTTACTACGAAGCGCTCCTTCGCTTAGCCTATCATCAAACCCTCCAATCGCCCAAACTCTTTTTAAAAATTGCCAAAGAACGCAATCTCTACAATGCACTTTTTGAAAGCATCGCACACAAAGTGGCACAACTGTGCGACCAAACAGGGCTGCGCCTTGCACTCAACCTCTCCTCTGAAGATCTGATCAACACCAACCATGTAAGCTTTTTGAAAACGTGTTTTGCAGAAAAATCAATCGTCCTAGAGATTCAATACGATCCAAAAACGCCTCTTGGAAATTTAAAAAAAGCGATGCGAGAACTCAAAGATGCGGGGCTGATGCTTGCGCTGGATAATGTCGATAATGTCGAGCTGATCAACGAGTTTGAAGCAGGGCTCATTGATGTAATCAAAGTGCATGGTGATCTTATTCGAAATCTCGCACTGGGCGCATCTGCACAGCTTACATGTAAAAGCCTTGTCGTGCTAGCGCAGAGTAAAAACATCCAAAGTGTGGCAACACACCTTAACGCAAAAGCCATTGTTGAGGCTGCTCGTGAACTTGAATTTGATCTTTTTCAAGGCTATATCTTCGAGCAACCTCATTCATTAGTCTAACTTACTTGTCCTGCGCGTAAACCAGCGCTTCATCGATCTTAGAAAACTCTACCACCTGTAGGCCTTTATGATCTTTCATAAACGTTTGCGCACTGGTGAGGGTTTTAAAAGGAATAAACTCTTTTCCCATTGGTCCCACAACATCGCTTCCCACAACATAAAATGCTTTCATTCCATCGATCGCATCTCCCGTGTAGTAATCACTGACCAAAATAGTAAGCTCCGCGTCTTTATGTTTCGTATAATTGCCCCATTTTGAAGGCGCGTGATAAAATTTCAACAGATCTTTTACGCCATCAAACGCATGGCTAACGGATTTGCCATTTTCACTGTAATTCATACGTGCCGCCCATTTGGGGTACTTGTAAACAAACATCCCGCATACAGGGCATTTTTCATCTTTTTCGACATGAATCGTTGTTTTATGCTCATGCGCTTCTAGACGTACAATTTCCCAAAGATACAGTGAAACCGCTTGGAGCTCTTGCTCATTCACCTCTCCACACACTTGCGTTTTTTTCAAACCAACTTTGAGCTCCGCAATGGTGTTAAACGCTTCTAGATGAATCTTCTCTTTTTCACATTTGCCATTGTAGATTTTCTCACCCATCGGGTACATACCCTTTTGCTTTTTCTTGATAAACTCATCAACATCATTGGCTAAAGAGGCTTTTGCTTTGGCAAAGGCTGCATCAAAAGTCATCACTTCACCACCGTTTTCTGTCGCAAATGCTTTGGCATCGGCTTCATTAGCAAAGGCAAGTTTACTGACCATACTCATCGTTCCAGGCACGTTAGAACCGACCACATAAAATGCACTCTTCACGTCGATGAGTTTTTCACTTTTGACATCGGTGACCACAATTTTAGAAATGTGTGATTCAATGGCTGGGTAGTCCGCCGCAAGGCATCTGATAGAGCAGTACTGTTTTGCGGTACCATTTTTCAAGATAACCCCATGTGACGTTTTGTAGAACATTTTCAAACTCATCCCACAAATAGGACAATACGCTTTTTCATCCCCTTTTTGAATCAACTCTGGCTCACCCGTCGCCATCTTATTGAACTCATTTGCGTGTAATCCCAATGCGAAAACGATTGCGAAAACGATTCCCCATAGACTTTTTTGCATCCTTTGCTCCTTTTTGGAAAATTGTGTTGAGTCTATCGCCAAAGTGTTAAATTAGTGTTAAATGTCACACGTCATTGCATCATTTCTTTCTCCTTTAGATGTGTTATAATGTCCAAAAATGAAGGAGAAATGATGGTTAAGCATATTGTATTTTTTAAACTGCCTGATAATTCTGAGGCGTCTAAACAAGCGGTGAAAGATCGCATTATGAGTATGCAAGGCAAACTGGATTTTGTGAAGCATCTGGAAGTTGGCATCAATTTTTGCACAGAAGAGCGAGCCTTTGATGTCGCCCTCATCAGTGATTTTGAGACCAAAGAGGATTTGCAAACCTACGCAACGCATCCGATTCATGTCGAAGTGGTGAATTTCATCAAATCACTGAATGCCGTCTCTAAAGTGGTCGATTACGAGTACTAATCTTTGAAAGCAACCCGTTAAAAAAAGGGAGGGAAGAGAGTATCGAACCAAGGACGATCAGGGCACACGCGAGCCAAATTGCGCTGTTGGGAGCTGATCGTCCAAAAAGCACTAACAAGAGTGTTGAAAGAAGCGGTGTCGCATACGAGAGCGAGCCAATTAACTTAATGTCACCTTGTTTCATCCCATAATCCCAGACAAAAAAAGCCACCCCAACGGGACCGAGTCCCAACCCAATTGCCGCGATACACTCTTCCAAAGTAGGCATATACGTCTGCTCAAACACCAAATGCGCACACAAGGAAAGCAGTGCACTCGCACCACAAAATCCTCCAACGCTGAGGGTAGGAATGGAACCAAAATAGCGTGAAAGCACCGAATAACTGCTCCAAATAAACGCACACAAAAGCGCGTACATGTAACCGTGCGTATACTGAGAAGCAAAAGCGATCTCTTTGCCAAATCCTAAAAGAGCTAAAGCTCCCATAAACCCTAAAAGGGCTCCTACGATATGAAACCATCGTAGTTTTTCATGGGGAAGAAAGCTGCTCAAAAGCACAATCAGCAAAGGCCAGAGGTAATTAATCAGATTGGCTTCCAAAGCGGGAGCACTTTTAAGCGCTAAAAAGTAAAAAAAGTGGTAACCAAAAAGACCGTAAATGCCGACCAACCAGACTTTCCACGGCAATCTCAGATGAATCATAATGCCTTTACCCTCTTTGATCCACAATCCAAGCCCAATCATAAATGCCACACTAAATGCCATAAACGTCAGCTGAAACGGGGGAATTTTTTGGGTAAAAACGGTAAAAAGTGCCAACGTTGCCCACAGCAAAATGGCACTAAGCCCTGCAATATTTCCTTTTTGTATACGATTCATTTTATATCCACCATTATTGCGTTATAATTTTATCTTTTGAAAGGTAACGCGTGAAAAAAATATTTTTGTGTGCTATTCTAGCACAAATTCCTTGGGTACTCTTGGCAGGTGAGCTCACTGTTCTTGAGGAGCAAGCCAAACGTGGCGATGCGAAGGCTGCGTATGAGTTAGCCAAACAATACGAGGCACAACACAATAATGAACGTTCATTATACTGGTACAAACAAGCGGCGATTTTAAGTTTTGAAGCCAAAACTTCCCAAAATAAAGAGTTAGAAAACAGCATCGCGCAACAGCATCAAAAAGCAGAACGCACGGAAGCCATCTACGGCTCTTTCTTAACACCGTATGACGATGACGAAGAGACACAAAGTTCAGTACGCCAAATGGTGACCAAAACATTTGACATAGCGCCTTATAAGATGAACTATCTTCTACCCATCACCTATGACACCGTCGATCACGCAAACAGAGACAATCAAGAGACTAAATTCCAAGTCAGTTTTCAAAAAGGCTTGAGTGATAATCTTTTGGGACTCAACGAGAGCTTTGTGGTTGCGTATACCCAAACCTCATGGTGGCAAACGGCGTCGGATTCATCTCCGTTTCGCGAGAGCAATTATGAGCCAGAGCTTTTTATGATTATGCCTCACTTTGATACCGATAGTTTTATCAAAGCCTATCAATTGGGTATTGTGCATCAATCCAACGGACAAGGTGGCGATAAATCGCGCTCATGGAACAGAGTCTATGCTAAAGCCTTTTTCCAAGCAGGCGGACTTGTTATTTCACCTCGTGTCTGGTACCGTTTACCTGAGGATGAAGCAAGTGATGATAATCCCGACATTGATGACTATTTAGGGTATGGAGATTTGGAGCTGATCTATCCGTGGAAAAAACAGACCTTTAAAGTATTGGTGCGCAACAATATGCGTTCAGAAGAGAACAAAGGTGCTGTGCAATTTGACTGGACATTCCCAATGTGGGCAGAGAATTTATTTGGATACATTCAACTCTATAGCGGCTATTCAGAAAGTTTGATTGATTATAATAAACGAACCGATCGTATCGGCATAGGTTTTGCGCTTTCACGTTAAGCAGAGGTAAAAGGGTAAAGAAACCCATGCCAAGAGCGTGGGGATTCTTTACATGTAACGCCTAGTTAAAATCTCTTGGAGATCTTCTTGGGCGCTCTTCACGAGGTCTGGCTTCATTCACTTTTAAAGTTCTTCCACCGATCTCTTTCTCGTTTGTCGCTTCAATTGCAGCTAACGCTTCTGAATCATTTGGCATTTCAACAAAACCGAAACCTTTAGATCGTCCAGTCTCTCTATCACTGATGATTCTTGCACTTGATACTTCACCATACGCTGAGAACATCTCTTTAAGTTGATCTCCCGTCATCTCATACTTTACATTGCCCACGTAAATATTCATCTTGACCATACTCCTCATTTTTGAACCACCCGCGTTACCTTTTGCCCGTAACTACGTTAATTTCAAGGTAACTTGAATGACTTTTCATAATCATTGTAGCATAAAATCAAGATTTCTAGTCTGCAAGTGGGCTGTTTTTCTGAATAATGAGAAAAAATGACACACTCTTATCACACGTGGGACTTAAGAGAAATGGTGTTATAATAGATTTGACTTCTTTTCCAAGCAGCAGGGCAGATTCAATCGCCTAAGTGCCGAAGAGAAGAAACCAAGAAAAACCAAAGAGGGGCGGATGAAACTCACCCATTTAGATGAAAAAGATAGACCAAAGATGGTCGATGTTAGCGATAAAGTTGAGAGTTTTAGGGTTGCGATTGCTAGTGGCATGATCACGATGAGTCAAGTTGCGTTTGATATGATTATCTCTCAGCAAACCAAAAAAGGACCCGTCCTTCAAACCGCGGTTATCGCAGCGATTTTGGGAACAAAACGCACCAGTGATCTTATCCCTATGTGTCACCCTTTGATGCTCACTTCCGTGAATTGTGACGTGGAAGAGCTTCCAGAGCTTCCTGGATTTAAACTCACTGTTACCGCAAAACTCAAAGGGCAAACGGGCGTGGAGATGGAAGCGCTAACGGGGGTGAGCATTGGGCTTTTAACCATTTACGATATGTCCAAAGCTATCGATAAATCGATGGTCATCAGCGACATTCAACTCGAATCTAAAAGTGGAGGCAAAAGTGGAAACTACACCCGAACTTCAGCTTGATTACCCATGTCATTGGGAGTACAAGCTCGTCCTTAGCGTCGAGCACAACGTCACCACCTTAGTTCAGGAGATCTTAGAAGAGCGCATTCATGAGGTTCGCAAATCGCAAAACAGCACGAAAGGCAACTACGCAAGTTATACCCTGCGCGTTCTTGTTCACAATGCGGACGATCGTAAAATGCTTTTTCACCTGCTGAAAAGTCACCAACACATAAAATTTGTACTGTAAAAGAGGTCACACCATGGAATCTACCTATACTATTTTTCTAGCCACACTCAAAGAGAATAAAGGCAATGCGGATCTGTTAAAACTGATCAGTGAGCTTAGCTTTGAACTCTCACGTAAAAAAGTGCAACGTCTCAAAGATGAAGCCAACATTCACAACCGTATCGGCGAGCTTTTTGAGCTTTTCTGCAAAGCACTGCACGATGAAGGGCTCAAATCTCCTCGTGCCATTAGTGCCGTGATCGATGGTCTTTTAAAAGCGATCAGCCATGAAAAAGAGGCATTTTTATACAAATCCATCTACGAAAAAGAGCAGTTAGAGAAGAGCATTTTTGCTCAAAAACAGCAAATTAGATTCGCCGTTGCGGAAGCATTTTGTGTTCTTGAAGCGCATATTTCTCATATGCAACCCGAAACGCAGGAGAGTGCGTTAACCGCCCTGCACGATGCAAAACTGCGCGGAATTGAGATGCTAGGTATTCTCAAAGAGACTACCCAAGAAGCACTGCTGACAACCCTTGAAAATGGCACAGACATCGCTGATACGATTCATGAGATCACCAAAAACCTCAGCTTTCAAACCATCGCCGAGGGCGATCTGACCAAACAGCGCATTATTGATATTTCCAATACGATTATTACAGCAAGTGTCGACATCGCCGATGAAGATCAAGGACATGCGAAAGATATTTTAGATGGCGCGATCAACGGTGTGCGCGAAGGTATTACCAAAGCGATCGATAAATTTAAAAATGATCTCAAATATGCGCCAACTGAGTCCATGGAAGGGCTTTTAGAGACCGATCTTTCGGAGCTTCGCAAAGAGCTTTTGCGTATGGACGAGCAGTTTATAACCCTCTTGGAAGTCACCGCTTCGCACAGTGAGGGCATTTCTGCAAGTCTCATCAAAGAGATGATCAAAGAGATGAACAGCTCAACCGCTAAAATAAAACGTGCTGCCAACGATGCCAAAGAGGTCATTAGCGAGCGCATTGAACAGCTTAAAGCAGAGGCGTCTGTTTTTGAAAAAACCTTTAAAGACAAGGCTGAGAAGAAACTTGAATCGCTTAAAAAAGATGTAAATAACTTTGAGAAAAAGGCATCGGAAAAAGTCGAATCGTTCAAACAATTTGAGTTTGAAAATGAGACCGCCAAACAGATGGCACAGGATGCGAAAAAGCTAGGATTTCGTGCATGGGAAGTGGCAAAAAACATGATGGATGGCGCAGTGAAAGGGGCAAAAGAGGCTCTTAGAAAAGACGAAAAATAACGCTTTAAACCTTTTACATGTAAGGATTTTTCCTTACATGTAAAGCCTCACACTACGGCGCTTTTGGCGCTGAAAATACAATATTTAAAACCTCATCATTACTTTTTTCATTCGCTTTGGCAATTTCTGAAACAGACTGTTTGTGTGATGCTAATATCTGATTGTCGGCTAATTTTTTAACCACCATATCTTCATCCAAATCCACAAATGCCGCTACTTTTGAAATCGGCGCATTGAGCATCGCACTAAAAAGTTGATTTTTAGGGGAGATGCTTTTGGCTTGCGGATTGATCAATGGTAGAATGATAAATGCTGCGGTGACGAGAAGCGCAAAAGCAGCTGACACAAAGGTGGAGCGTTTTTTGAAGTAGGAGAGAAACCCGCTCCAATTTTTGAACAAATGCAAACATCCAACAAGTGCAAAAGCAAACCCTAACCAAATATGCAACGACTGGATGGAAAACATACGAATTTTAAAATACATCAAAACACCGGTAATGGAAACAACCACAAATACGACGGTTAATAATGCACTCAACACATTTCGAGGGATTACCTTCATCTTTAACTCCTTGGAGTGGAATTATAGATGATTTATATTAATCCTTTGTTAATTCATTCAATGCCAACCGAGTGCATAAACATCACTTTATCGGCGACTAATTTGACTTTGATGTAGTGTTTTTCATCGCCCCACGTACAATCACTCACGCCTGCCATCGCATCGCAATTGGTCGCTTTGCCCAAAAGATCGGTTACTTGCGTGTAGCTCATGCCCACTTGAATCTTGTCATAATTCTCTTTGCTTACCTTGGTACATCCTGTAAAGATAAGCAACGCTAAGGCTATCATGATATATCGCATGCGCACTCCTTGATTCGATCTTACGTTAGACTATCATATTTTTTCTTTTTAGTGGCTTTGCGATGCCAAAACAAACATTTGCGCATGTTCATTTTCAAATGTATAACACCGCTCACACACCTTTTCACCGCCTTTGTAGGAAAAAGCACATTTACATGTAAGGCAGACCTGTAGATCGTGGTGCATTAAAACAACCGCTAGATCATAGGCAAAATCCACCAAATCCACCGCTTTGCGCACCTGTCGTATCGCCTCTTTTTTACAAATCGCTTCACAAATACCACACCCGATACACGTGCCCATTTGAAAAAGAAGCTCAGTCTGATCATGGTTGTAACTCAGTGCATGGGTCGGGCAAAACTGCACACACTCTTTGCAGTTATCGCACGTTTGCAAAACCTCTTTCGTATGTACAAAAGAGAAAGGCTCCACCTTCAAACTCGCAGAAAGTGTTGTTTTAAGCACTTTTTTGAGCTCAAACCGCGGTGCTTCTGGTAAGCTTGGAACATATTTAGCAGGTGCGATGAAACGCTCAAAAAAGGCTCTGCGTGTGCTCGCTTTGGGCTTTTGGAAAGAGAAGCTAATGCGTTCATTTTTGTGCAATTTGCCCACAAAATCATTGGCTTCATCAATGCGCGCACGAATCCTTTGCTCAACCGCACCCCCACGGTTATGCTCACACATTGCACACTCCAAAAGATGACATGTAACGTTTTTTCCCTCCAGCAAAAGCGCACACCATTCATCAACGCTAAATGCTCCCAAGCAGGGCATTTCACCTTTACATGTAAAGAGTGGTGAGCTCTCTTTTTTCACATACTCTAACGCTTTTTGCAAGGAAAATCCATACAATGAAAGCGCTTTGGTTGGACACGCTCCCATACATGCGCCGCACTGTGTGCACAAAGAACTCAGGCGCAGTTTGCCTTGCTTGAAAACAAACGCCTCGTGCGCACACGAATCTTGGCAGAGCGTACACGCATTGTTGGCATATTCATTGCGCAAACACGCCAAACGATCCAACGCAAACGCCCCAACGCGGTCGATGTAGCGTGTTCGATCTAACATAGTCCCTCATAATCAGCGATGATAAACTCTGCACCCAACGTGCAAAGCCCCTTGTAAAAAGGTGTTTGCGCCATCTCCATCATGCTTAAAAGATAGATCGGCGCCCAGTTGAGAAGATGCTTTTGCAGAAACGCTCTTTGCGCATCCATCTCTTTTTTCAGGATCAAATTTTGCATAAAGGCACACTCAAAACTAAGATGATCGGGGGCTAAAAGCTCAGATTTGCTCAGGGTGAGCTCGTAGCCATGTTCAAAATAAAACTGCATGACAGGGTTTTGAAGCCCAACCAAAACCTCTTCTTTGTCCTCCAAAATGGATGATTCGATGGGAAGTGAGTGCATCACAAAGAGTGAATTAAAATCGACATTGAGGGCTTCTTCAAGCTCAAGAAGAGGCGTGGTTTCAAACCACTCTTTGTGCTCTTCCATCACAAGCTCTAAAATCGCTTGATCGCTTTGAAGCTCTTTAATAAGCTTTTCATCCAAAGCGGTTGCAAACATTTTGGATAAAAAAGCGTACATCTGGGCACGGTTTTTGGCATTCACTATAAACATCCCTTAAAGAAGCTTTTTTGAGGTGGTGGTGGCGCTTTAAAACCACTCGCGATGATGGTATCACCTCGCAGTTCCCCCATGATCGTCACATCGCTCCTGTTCATCGGCTCATCGAGTTTATAGCGAGAAATTGTACTGTAATCAATCGTATAGATTTTTTGCTCATTGTGAACAAACAACACGAGTTCATCGGTTACGTTATCGCCAAACTCCCAGCTTTTGAAACACTCACCACTGCCACACACAAAGCTTTCCAAACGACAGTCTGAAAAGTAACCATTCTGCGCGCACCATTTACTGGTTAAAAACCCTTTTTTCTCGATACTCTCGGCACATACACTGACCGCCAAAAGCACCAATAACAGTGTCATTTTTTTCATTTTTCGACCTCCACTTTGAGGGTTTTCATAAAGGCAACCAGATCATTCACGCTTTTCTCATCCAAATGCGCAAACGGTGGCATCGTTGATGTACGCACGCCTTTTTCATCGCTTGTGTACCATAAAAAGTTTTTGTGCGCATTCAGGTTGTAGCCAGGAACCACGACCGCACTTGGCTCCATGATGGACTCTTTTAGGTAACTTGCATTGGCGTATCCTCCGATATTGGAGAGATTTGGCGCCATGTAGTTAGGGGCATTTTTCACCGTTTTGTACTGATGACACGCCGAACAGTTCTCCATCATCAGCGTTTCACCATTGCTCGCATCACCTTTGACTTCATCCAAAAGGGCTAACGCTTTGGCTTTAGCATCCAGACTCACACCCACCCAAGCACTTAGGAGTTTTGAGCCATCACGGTTTTTCTTCTCGCCATCCCAGATCGCAAAAGCAACAGGAAAACTGTCCTGAAGGCTTAGGTGCTCACTTTTAAGCGGTCGCACCAAAAGCGCACTCCACATACCTTTGTCGTACTTCATCTCCATCAAAGAGGGCTCAGCGTTATCTCGAATCTGTGTCATAGAACGAAATCCCTCCGCAATAAATGCACGTTGATAATCACCACTCCCCTGCTTTGCAACCTCATTTTTGTACGAAGTAAGCTCTTTTGCAAAGGTGTTTTGGTTGGATGTGTTCACTTGATGGTAAACATCGCCACTGTTATTGGGCTCAAAAATCGTGCCCGTTGCTTTTTGCAAATGCACGATGACCGCTCGGTTCTCACTTCCCATTCCAATATAGGGTAGTTTGTCATTCGCAGTTGAAAATTGCACCGCAAAACCATCGCTGTAGTCGGTAGTGCTTTGCACTGTTTGAAGGCTTTTGGTTTTATCTTTCCATTGAAGTAAAAATGCGACTGATTTTCCATCGCTCAAAGTCTTTACATGTAAGATTTTGGCGAGGTTCGCTTCATTGGCTTTCATAAGCTCCGCATCATTCATCTCTATGGTCGTTTGAGGGTAGACCTCAACACTTTGCCCTTTTGCTTTCTGCCAAAGAGGAGACGTTAAGCTCACTTTAGAAAGATCCTCTTTTACATGTAAAGCGTTCAAACTCTGCGCCATTAAACTATTTAGCCCTAAAAGGCTCATGCACAAAATGAGCGTTTTTACTGTTTTCATGCGTGTGCCCCCTTTGCAAAAAACTTCATCTTAGAGGTGTATTTACCGCTAAGATAGCGCTCATCCACAGGTTTGATAGCGGGTAGTCCTTTTGACTTAGCATACTCAGCGTAATAGTTGTTATCGAGTCTAAACATATCTTCATGTTTGTACGCAATGAGCAAGTCCATCAGTTCACTTTCTCCTGTCTCTTTACGCTTTTTCATCTCAGCCCGAAGCGTCCTAGCTGCTTCATGCACCTCTTTGCCAAAGAGTTTTTCCAATACTTCAGGAGGTATACGGGTACTTCCCTCAATAATTTTTCCACTAGCATCAAATTTTGGTGGTGCTTCGGTTGGTGGTACGTAGTAAACGTTTGATTCAGTGCCATAATCAGGACGCAATGGCAAAGCGACTTTGAACTTTTTCACGAGTTTATAAACTTGCCCCTCTTCATCATCCAAAAAGCCGACAAAACGAATACGCCCAACACACTGTTGCGCACAGGCTGGCGGTAACCCTTTCTCAATGCGTGGAAAACAGAGAATACACTTCTCACTTTTTGAGATGCGTGGATTGAAGTAGATTTTTTTGTACGGACACCCTGCGATACAGTAGCGATACCCTTGGCAACGATCCAAATCCACCAAAACAACACCGTCTTGATCACGCTTAAAGATGGCGTCTCTTGGACAGGCACTGAGACACCCTGGGTTGGTGCAGTGGTTACAAATACGGGGAATGTAAAAGAAGTAGTTATCGTTCGGGAAATCCCCAGCTCCTTCATCTTCATCCCAGTTAGGGCCCCATTTTGGATCCACATGCGGTTTAAATTCCGCCCCGCTCGCAAGCTCGTCATGGTTATAATCCCAAGGTACACCATACTCACCTTGCAAGCTTGGCACAACGCCAGCTTTAAGGTCTCCTGCTTCATCAAACCCACCGCCAAGTTCTTGCCACTTTTTAGGATAGCCTTCGCCTGGGTAGGTCTCCACATTGTTCCAGTACATGTATTCACGCCCATTGCGGTTTGTCCACTGGGTTTTGCAAGAGACGGTACAGGTCTGACAGCCGATACATTTATTAAGATCCATTACCATGGCTAATTGACGTTGTGACATGACTTACCCCCTTGCCTTTTCAAAATTGACCGCGCCATCGTAAGCGTATTGATTTCCATCCCAAAGTCCCCCAAACTTCAAGTGCCCCCAGCCATCTGCCATCTCCAAAAGATTGAGCGCTGTCGGTACGACTTCGTTATGTCCTCGTTTATTTTTGTACATATACGGTTCCCATCCATCTTCTAAAACAATACCATCGGGTGGACACGAAGAGCTCAATTTTGCCATCGCATAAAACTCGCCAATAGCGTTAAAAATGCGAATCGAATCGCCGTCTTTAATCCCCTTCATTTTAGCCACTTCACGATTCACTTGAATCGCAGGAACACCTCTTTGTAAACGAAGCAGGGTACGGCTTGTTTTGTAATTGGAGTGAATACTCCATCTTGCATGCGGTGTTAACATGGCAAACGGATGGGCTTTAGTATCGGGACGAATGCCTTGCATACCGGTGTTGGTTTGTGCTCCCATCTTAATGTACATATCATGATCCACGTAAAAGGTTTGACGACCGCTGAGTGTCTCTAGGCGTTGAAATTTAAAGAGATGATCTTCGTTAGAGTTAAACGGACGATCGGCATAGAGTGGTGAACTTTTCGCCGCTTTTTCGTTAAGCTGTAAAAAACCACCCGTTTTGTACATCTTCTCAATCGTCCACGGCTCATACTGCACACAGTTCGCCAATGCTGCTTCCACCGCTTGCTTGTCAGTGCCTAAGAGTGGCTCCATCTCAGAGCGACTCTCTTCATCGCTGTTCGTAAACTCTTGATGCACGATGCTTAGGTCATGAAAACCCTCTTTGGCATAGCGTTTGTCATCTTTGACTTTGGCTTTTTCTTTGTTCTCAGGCTTGTTGGCGATCTCTTCAAGCTTTTTGGTAATGAGCGAGAACATACTCCACTCATCCATCGATTCACCCACAGGTTTGAGGTTTTTAGCCGGTTGCGCTAAGTTGGTAAAGCGATGATACCCAGGGCTACTTCGTATATCCCACACCTCATAGTGGCTTTTGGCTGGAAGTAAGATGTCGGCATAAACAGCCGCTTCGCTCATACGGGTATCGACATACGCAAAATATTTGGTTTTTTTCAAAAAAGCTTCTTTATAGTCATTACCTTTGTTACGTCTGAATTTTGAATCAGCCACAATAAGTGCTACTTCAGGCGTCCAATGAGGTTTAACCCCTTTTTCTTTGCCGTCTTTGCCTTTTTCAAGCAGCAATGAAACAACCTTCATATACTCCTCTTTGCTCATCCCATTTTGTGCTCGCCTAACATCGGCATCGCTAAAATACTTCTCAAACGTCTTCATGCCATCGCCCAAAATAAACTCACCCACAAAACCTGAACCAAAGCGTGCGGTGTATTTACCACTAAAACCACTCAGCGCTTCCAGACCGCTGAGTTGGAACTCATTTTCGGTATTAAGTCCGCCATACGGTCCCATGCGACCTGTTAAACCGCAGATAGAAGCGATGTTCCAGATAGACATCATGCCATTAAAGTATTTGTTCAAACTAAAGCCTGTGGTGATCTCGACAACTTTGGGAAGGGCGATGTCACGTGCAAGTTGACGTACCGTGTCTGGATGAACTCCCGTCTCTTTTTGAGTCGCTTCGGGACTGAAGTGTGCAGTGCTTCGCTTTAACATCTCAAAAACAGTGGTCACTTTCACTTTTTCACCACTTAAAAGTGTAACTTCAAATTCACCCTCCAAGAGTGGCTCAATGCCAAAGTCGCTTAGACGCAAGGTTTTATGCTCACTCCCTTCACTTCCAGGCATGATGGCAGGCGCATTGGTCTTGGCATTCCATGCGTAAAATTGCTCATCAAAGCTGTGGTGTTCTTTTTCATCTTTGCCTTTTTCCATCTCGGAGCGTCGCAATAGTTTCTTGGTGTCAACTCTCACTAAAAAAGGAAGATCGGTATAGGTTTTTGCAAAAGCGGGTTTGTACATCTTTGCATTTAAAATCTCATAGATAACACTCATCGCAAGAATGTTGTCACTTCCTGCTTTGATGGGTATCCACAAATCTGCTGCACGTGCGCTTGCATTAAACTCAGGGGTAATGACGATGATTTTCGCACCATTGTATTTACCTTCCCATACAAAGTGCGCATCAGGAATACGTGAGACCGAAGGGTTCCCACCCCAAAAGACTGCGGTGTTCACCGTGTACATAAAGTCATACGTGCAGCCAAGATTTCCTTCACCATAGGCAATCGCCGCACCGCTGAACATATCGCCAAGGTAGGACGCTGGATAAATTCGCACGGCTCCTAGTTGCGTTGAGAGACGAAGAGGACCACCACGTCTGCCTTCGGTTAAAAGACCTGTTCCTGCATGTACCATTAACTTCTCAGGACCTTTTTTAGGGTCAACCATCACATCCCAAATCTTTTGTGCGACTTCGCTAGAGGCTTCATCCCAACTGATGCGCTTCCATTTTCCCTCGCCTCTTTTGCCCATACGTTTCATAGGGTAGAGCAATCGGTCTTTTTCATACATGATCTGTGAGTGTTGCACACCCTTATTGCACCCTCTTGGGTTAAAGTCTGGCACTTTTGCATTGATGGATGGATAACGTGAAGATTGGTTTTCACGCGTCACAACGCCGTTATTTGACCAAATTTCCCACGAGCAGTTACCTTGACAGTTCACACAGTGGTAGGCAAAGCCATGCTCCTCTTTTGTACCGTAGGTAAATCCAAACTCATTACGGTACATGGTTTCGGTGTAGCTCGTATTGGGGTAATTCTCTTTTGCATTTTCGATTTTACTCACGCCCGTTTTGGCAAACGCATACCCTTCCCCTGCGATCATCGCCGCAGTGGCACTGGAGATTTTTAAAAAGTCTCTTCGCTTTAGTATATTCTTCTCCTCTATCTTCGTATCGGTAGGTTCATATCATTCGCCCATTCATCCCAACTGCCCGTATACACTTTCACATTAGGATAGCCTAAAAGTTCAAGCGCCGTAATGATGTGTGAGCTTCTTCCTGCACCCACATGACAGTAAGCGTAGATTGTTTTGTCTTTGGTGATGCCATTTTGAGCAAAAAGTGCTTGCATTTTTTCTAACTCTTTGAAGGAGAGTTTTTTATCCATATCGGTGACATTTTTCCACTCAATAAACGTAGCACCTGGTATATGGCCACCACGAGCGACATTGTCCATTTTTCGCTCACCCATTATCTCTTCAAAACCTCGTGCATCAATGATCGCATACGAAGATTTCTGCCCCTTTTGCACCAAATCTTCTACAGCTTTAAGCAGCTCCTCTTTACCTGCAATGTAGGTGTAATTGACTTTTGAAAGATCAATGCTGTACTGTTTTGGCGTCCCTTTAACTTCAACACCTTTTTGCACAATGAGCTTTTTTTCTTGCTCTTTAAGCTGTGCCATTAGCGTTTCAGCCAAAGCTTTATCCTCTTTTGCCGCTTTGATCTGCGCTTTAAGCGCGTCATAGATTTTCTGCTCAGGATCAGCCGCCATCATCGCAGCACGTCCACCATTGAGGATTTTCACCTTCTCATGCCCGTAGCTTTTAAAGTACGCATACACACCCGTAGCATTAGGCCCTTTAAAGTCATCATAGGCAATCACCAATGTGTCGTTCTCGATCCCTTTGCTTCCAATGTAATGCTCCGCCTCCTCCTTGCACATAAAAAGCGGTGCGCACTCCATTTGGCCCGTAATGTTTGAATGATGCAAATGATGCGCATACATCTCGACGGAACCTTTGATGTGCCCCGTAGCATAAATGTCTTCGTCATCGCCCGTGACAAACACCACTTTCTCTTGCCCGATCAACTTCATCGCATCCTCCGCTGAAATCAAGATGTCACTTGATGTAGCAGACAGTGTAGATACGATCAATGAACCCAAGAGAATACCTCGTAACCATCCCATGCAAACTCCTTTTTGTAGCGTTTTTACACATAAAGAAAGGCACAAATAACAGATTAAGACACAATTTTTTGCCATGAAATGCTTTAAAAAGCCCATTAATAGCTGAAGTGTTACTTTATATCCTAGTTATTTACTCGATTTTAGTCTGCCTTTACTTAACGCGATGTAAAATAAAAGAAGTATGATTAATTTGTTACATAATTGTAACTTAACTAAAGGAAATCGATGCAACACCTCCAAGAGCCCTTCGACACGCCCAAACATCTCCTTTCACTCTGGCAGTGTGGATGTTACATTCATACTCAAAATCTCATTACACTGGGTTCGGCGCTGGGCATGGAACTTCCCTTTAAAAAACGCTCTTTCCTCTTGCAAACATTGTTTTTACATGTAAAAGAGACCCACCAAGAACCAGTATTTCTCTCTTTGATGAACGACCTTTTAGACCATAAAGCACAAACGCTGCATGAGAACATCGTGCACTATCCTAAAACAGCACGTTTGATGCAGTCGTGGCTTCAAAAAATAGAAAAAACCAAGCATCTTATAACCAGAGAATTTGCTTTACATGTAAAGGAAGAACATGAATAAGATCAAACGCCCCTATGGCTCTACCCAAACGCCCAATAACCGAGCGCCGTATGCCAAAAAAGTGATCGCCATAAGCAGTGGCAAAGGGGGTGTGGGCAAAAGCACCCTTGCCGCCAATCTCGCCGTTGGGCTCGCGCAAAGTGGTTTACATGTAGGAGTGTTGGATGCCGATATTTATGGGCCTAGCATTCCACGGCTTTTAGGCGTTGAAACTGAAAAACTACGATGGAATGATGACAATCAAATGATTCCCAGTGAAAATTTTGGCATTAAAGTGATGAGTGTGGGTCTTACAACGCCCAAAAGCGATACCCCACTCGTGTGGCGAAGCTCCGTGGCAGTAAGCGCTTTAATGCAGTTTTTAGAAGATGTCGCATGGGGAGAGTTGGATGTTTTGGTGATCGATATGCCTCCAGGAACGGGCGATGTGCAACTTACCATGGCACAAGAACTTCCACTCAGCGGCATGATACTTGTCACAACGCCTCAAATGATCGCAACCGATGATGTCAGCCGCGCCATCGTGATGTTTCAAGACATTCATGTTCCTATTCTCGGACTTGTGGAAAATATGAGCTATTTCATCGCCCCAGATACGGGGAAACGTTACGATATTTTTGGAAGTGGTGGAGCAGTTAAACTGTGCAATACCTATCAAATCCCTCTTTTAGGACAAATCCCGCTTAAAAGCGATATTTTAAACCTAAGCGACCAAGGTAAAATTCCCATGGCTTTGGGTGAAGCAGCAACAAAAGAGATCTATGGAAGTATTGTAAAAAAAGTGAGAGAGGCCATTTGACCTCTCTTCTAAAGCGTTAGATTAGTATCTGTATCGTAAAGAAGCACGAATATTTTGTGCTGTTTTAACTGCACCTGCTGTTGTATCAACATCTTGAGGCGTACCCGTCCATCCAAAGAATGTATCGCTACCTGTGTAGTCATAATCAATGTAGATATAACTCAACTGTGCTGTTAAGTTTTTACCAACGATTGGTAAGATATAGTAAAGCTCATACGCATCACCACGTGCTGCAAGTTTGGAACCAACTAAAGTATCTTCGCCGTAAGTGAAGCTTCTCCAGTATTTGCTACCATGGTTATACTCAACGCCAAGTCTTTGACCTTTCATAATACCTGGAACTTGTACACCTGTGTAAATGGATGAACCTGTTTCGCTATCGCTACTTCCTAACATACCAGTAGCTGGACCTGCCGATGAGCCTATTACATTGTCATTTGGATCTGTTTTGCTATAAGCATAAGAGAGAAAGAAAATACTATCATCCAAGAAGTCACTAATACCATCACCGATACCATTAACTTGAAGCGCTAATGAACCCCCGGTTAAATCGCCAACATCTGAAAAATGATAATCTGTCATTGAGACCATATTAATATCCATCATATTCCAAGCTTGGAAGTAATTTGCCATGACTTTATATTGTCCGTTATCATAAATTTGCCAGATCAATCCCGCAAGATCCATATCTGGGGTCTGATTATCTTCACTATAACTTGGGCTAAAGCCAGTTGCCCCCATAGAATAAGAACCTGTTGTTTCAGAAAAACCTCTACCTAAGCAAAGTTTTAAGTACATTCCTGAGATACCGGTCATTTTATCCATATCAAATTTAAAGCTTGCACCATCAAACTCCATATTGATATTATGGCTAATTGGAGAAGCTGGGCTTTCATTATCATTTCTTAGATTTGCCAAAAATCCATCAACCGATGGACGTCGACCAAAAGAAGCTGCGTAAGGCATATCACCCATATCGCCTGTATAGATAAAATACGCCTCTCGTAATTTGACGGTACTATCGCTTGGCTTCTGCGTTCCATACCAATCAAAACTTTGGAACATTGTTCCATTTGTCGCCATATTACTTTGACCAAATGCTTTATAGGCACCCAAAGATCCTCTAAAGATTAAATTATCTGCAGGTTGTGATGCCATACCTAAAATTAACTTATTCGTCCAAATGCCATTATCTTGATTTTGCACGCCATTCATCTTGTAATCAACAACATCATACGCTGTTCTTAAATCAACAGTCCACTTGATGTTATCCCCAGAATCATGCGCCTTAATCTCAGATATTTGAGACTTTAAGGCATCAATATTGATTTTTGATTGAGCATTTTTGAGCTCGGCCATTTGCACTTTAAGTGCTTCAATCTCCTGCTTAAGTGAATCATCAGCGCCAAACGCTGAAGAGAGTGCTGCTCCGATGAGTAGCGGTGCGATGAGTTTTTTCATCTTTTTTTTACCTTTTCTAAGTAAGAATTATTTAACACAACTAGCAAGACGGAACGTTGCCGCTATCGCTTGCAAACTCGATACAGAAATCTCTAATATCTGGCATAAATTTTTGGAATTTTTCGCCTTTTAGAAACGCATCTAATCCCGGAAACTTTTTGGAGTATTCAGCAATAAATTTCTCGCCTTTTCCATCAAAAAGTGCTTTCCACTCTGCTTGCGTATGTTGTGTTGCGAATTTCGCTCCATTCATACTTGAACCATCTTTCATATATTTAAGATAGTACTTTTGTCCTTTTGCCGCATCTGCAAATGCAGAAGTGCTCATCATGCCCAATACCAAGAAAGCTGAAACAAGTAAACCGAAGACTTTTTTCATCATTTCTCCTTTTCAAATTTTAGATATGGAGTCATCATAACAAAAGTAAAATAAATTTTAATTTAAAAAGACGATTATGGGGACAAATAAGTAAATATTATGTTTACTTTTTTTTACTTTCCTGAACTATATAGGCTTAAAGCTGAAAGATAAGGCATTTTGTAGTAAATTTTATTTAACTTTTATAAATGCTTTTCAGATCATTTGAGTCTGATCTGAAAAGCGCGGAGTCACTTTAGAAGAAAATTAACACGAAGGAACGTTACCACTATCACTTGCAAACTCGATACAAAAATCTCTAATATCTGGCATAAATTTCTCAAATTTATCGCCTTTTAGAAACGCATCAAGCGTTGGAAACTTTGCAGAATACTCTGCAATAAACTTTTCAGCTTTTCCATCAAAGAGAGCTTTCCACTCCGCTTGAGTGTGTTGCGCAGCAAATTTTGCCCCATTCATACCTGAGTCATTCTTCATGTACTTCAGGTAGTATTTTTGCCCTTTAGCGGCATCAGCAAGTGCATTTGTACTCAAAAGCCCTACAATAAAGAAGGCTGAAACGAGTAAACCAATCAATTTTTTCATTCTTGATCCTTTTAGTTAAGTTTAGGAAAATATAGTAACGCAAAGAGACTAAAAGGTAATTGAAGAAATCAAACTTATAATATTAATAATAATTATAATAAGGCTAAATGATATGTCTAATAACAATGAAGATCTACGACGTAAGCGGGGATATAACAGGGAAGATTAAGCATGAAAGAGGAGGGTTTGTACTGGCAAAGTAAATTAACAGATAAAAAGTAAAGCGATAAAATGAGGTAAACGTTGTGTTCTATGTTAAGTAAAGGTGATGGTTGTTATTGGAGATAAAAAAGGGAGTTACGAATAAAGAGGGATAAAATCACGGAACTGGCAGCGACCTACGTTTCCATCCCAGTAAGGGAAAGTATTATCGGCGATGAAGAGCTTAGCTTCCTGGTTCGAAATGGGACAGGGCGTTTCCTCTTCTCTATAGCCACCAGAATCGTGAATTAAATGGTAAAAATAGGGGTCAGTTGTTAAACTTTAATACCTTTAGGTTTAAAGTTTTGCCCTGACTCCCATCAGATTACCGCTTAATTCACCATTCTATTGGTGAGTTTTAGTATTGTCTAGTCAACAGAACACTTTACACTTAATAAGGAAGTGAAATAGCATTATCATACGTAATAATATGTAAGCCAAACGACCTATTAGTACTGGTCAGCTAAAGGGCTCTCACCCATTACACACCCAGCCTATCAAACATGTAGTCTTCATGAGGTCTTCAGGGAAAGTTAATCTTGGAGTTGGCTTCCCGCTTAGATGCTTTCAGCGGTTATCACATCCGAACATAGCTACCGGGCGATGCTCTTGGCAGAACAACCCGTACACCAGTGGTTCGTTCAACCCGGTCCTCTCGTACTAGGGTTAACTCTCCTCAACTTTCCTACGCCCACGGCAGATAGGGACCGAACTGTCTCACGACGTTCTGAACCCAGCTCGCGTACCGCTTTAAATGGCGAACAGCCATACCCTTGGGACCTGCTCCAGCCCCAGGATGCGATGAGCCGACATCGAGGTGCCAAACCTCCCCGTCGATGTGAGCTCTTGGGGGAGATCAGCCTGTTATCCCCGGGGTACCTTTTATCCTTTGAGCGATGGCCCTTCCACACAGAACCACCGGATCACTATGACCGACTTTCGTCTCTGCTCGACGTGTATGTCTCACAGTCAAGCTGGCTTGTACCATTATACTCTACGAACGATTTCCAACCGTTCTGAGCCAACCTTTGTAAGCCTCCGTTACTTTTTAGGAGGCGACCGCCCCAGTCAAACTACCCACCAGACATTGTCCTGAACATAGATAATATGTCCCAGTTAGCTATCAGAATAAAGAAGAGTGGTATCTCAACAATGGCTCAGATGCAACTGGCGTCACATCCTCAAAGCCTCCCACCTATCCTGCACATCTTTATCCCAACAGCAGTGTCAAGCTATAGTAAAGGTCCACGGGGTCTTTCCGTCTTGCCGCGGGTAGGAGGAATTTTCACCTCCACTACAATTTCACTGGATTTCTGGTCGAGACAGCTCCCATCTCGTTACGCCATTCATGCAGGTCGATATTTAATCGACAAGGAATTTCGCTACCTTAGGACCGTTATAGTTACGGCCGCCGTTTACTGGGGCTTCGATCAAGAGCTTCGCTTGCGCTAACACCATCAATTAACCTTCCAGCACCGGGCAGGCGTCACACCCTATACATCCTCTTACGAGTTAGCAGAGTGCTGTGTTTTTGGTAAACAGTCGGGAGGGACTCTTTGTTGCAACCTTTTCCGCTTTCGAGAGCAAGTCTCTATACAGAAGGAGGCACACCTTATACCGAAGATACGGTGCTATTTTGCAGAGTTCCTTAACCAGAATTCTTCCACGCGCCTTAGAATACTCATCTCACCCACCTGTGTCGGTTTACGGTACGAGCAATTACAGATATACTTAGAAACTTTTCTTGGCTCGACGGCATCAACGATTCACCATCCACTCCGAAGAGCATCAAGTGCCTGTCAGGTCTCGAATAAAAGATTACGGATTTGCCTGTAATCTAATCTACACCCTTCGAACAACTATTCCATCAGTTGCCTCGTTTAGCCCTAAGCGTCCTTCCATCGCGCTCTATAATTGGTGTTGGAATATTAACCAACTTTCCATCGTCTACCCCTTTCGGACTCGACTTAGGTCCCGACTAACCCTACGATGACGAACATCGCGTAGGAAACCTTGGGTTTTCGGCGAACGGGATTCTCACCCGTTTTATCGCTACTCATGCCTGCATACTCACTTCTAGCCGCTCCAGCGCTCCTTACCGGTACACCTTCAATGCTGACTAGAACGCTCTCCTACCACTYGAAATAAATTTCAAATCTACAGCTTCGGTGGATAACTTTAGCCCCGTTATATTTTCCGCGCAGAATCGCTAGACCAGTGAGCTGTTACGCTTTCTTTAAAGGATGGCTGCTTCTAAGCCAACCTCCTGGTTGTTTGAGCAACTCCACATCGTTTTCCACTGAGTTATCACTTTGGGACCTTAGCTGGTAGTCTGGGTTGTTCCCCTCTTGACGACGCATTTTATCACCCGCCGCCTGACTGCCATGATTACACTATGGGTATTCGGAGTTTGACAGGGTTTGGTACCTTGGTATAGGCCCTAGCCCAATCAGTGCTCTACCCCCCATAATTACAACATGACGCTATACCTAAATATATTTCGGAGAGAACCAGCTATCACGAAGTTTGATTGGCCTTTCACCCCTATCCACAAGTCATCCCAGGACTTTTCAACGTCAACGAGTTCGGTCCTCCACTAGCTCTTACACCAGCTTCAACCTGCTCATGGATAGATCACTTCGCTTCGGGTCTGCAGCATCTGACTAATTCGCCCTATTAAGACTCGCTTTCGCTACGGCTCCGAGTTTTCTTAACCTCGCCAGATACCACAACTCGCAGGCTCATTATGCAAAAGGCAGTCCATCACCCTGATAAATCATAGGGCTCTGAATGATTGTAAGCAAATGGTTTCAGGTTCTATTTCACTCCCCTCACTGGGGTTCTTTTCACCTTTCCCTCACGGTACTGGTTCACTATCGGTCTGTAAGTAGTATTTAGGGTTGGGAGGTGGTCCTCCCGGCTTCAGACAGAATACCACGTGTTCCGCCCTACTCAGGATACTGCTAAGATGAATCTAGATTTCGTATATGGGACTATCACCCGCTATGGTTAACCTTTCCAGGTTACTCTACTACCTATCATCATTCTACAACGCAGTCCTACAACCCCTGTTGCAAGCAACAGGTTTGCCCTCTTCCAAGTTCGCTCGCCGCTACTATCGGAATCTCTATTTGATTTCTCTTCCTCTGGCTACTGAGATGTTTCACTTCACCAGGTTCGCTCCCCGCAGGGTAACTGACATTACTGTCAGCTGGGTTGCCCCATTCGGAAATTTACGGATCAAAGCTTCTTGACAGCTCCCCGTAACTTATCGCAGTCTAGTACGTCCTTCATCGCCTCTTACAGCCTAGGCATCCACCATTCGCTCTTAATAGCTTACCTATTTGTATTCTAATGCACATTTCACTCCCTTATTAAATGTAATTAAACATTAAACAAGTTGTAAATTGTTTTTTTTGCGTTTTGTTGACTTTGACAATAATAAATTAAATAACATCTTTATGTTCTTTCATCAGATAGCAAAGCTATCTTAAAGAACCAAACCTAAAGCACAACGCAAAGCGTCGTATTCTAAATTGTAGAACATAAACTTAGACTAAAAAGTCTAATATAAAAACAATACAAATTGTTCTTATATTAGACGTTGTGTCTTCATTCTCACTAACAATGTCTCTTGGCAATCTTTCACCATCTCTTAAAAAATGGTGGAGAATAGCGGGATCGAACCGCTGACCTCCTGCGTGCAAAGCAGGCGCTCTCCCAGCTGAGCTAATTCCCCATGGTGGGCTTAAGAGGACTCGAACCTCTGACCTTACCCTTATCAGGGGTACGCTCTAACCACCTGAGCTATAAGCCCCTTTTTCATTCAATCTCTCAAAACTAAATAAGCTTCCCTAGCTATGCTCGCCGGAGCACCATTGTGAGATAGTGCCCCTATACTCTAGAAAGGAGGTGATCCAACCGCAGGTTCTCCTACGGTTACCTTGTTACGACTTCACCCCAGTCGCTGAACCCACCGTGGTCGGTAACTAGTTTAGTATTCCGGCTTCGGGTGAATTCAACTCCCATGGTGTGACGGGCGGTGAGTACAAGACCCGGGAACGTATTCACCGTAGCATATCTGATCTACGATTACTAGCGATTCCAGCTTCATGAAGTCGAGTTGCAGACTTCAATCCGAACTGAGACTAGGTTTTAAGATTTGCTCCACTTCGCAGTATCGCGTCTCTTTGTCCTAGCCATTGTAGCACGTGTGTAGCCCTGGCCATAAGGGCCATGATGACTTGACGTCGTCCTCACCTTCCTCCTCCTTACGAAGGCAGTCTGATTAGAGTGCTCAGCCGAACTGTTAGCAACTAATCACGAGGGTTGCGCTCGTTGCGGGACTTAACCCAACATCTCACGACACGAGCTGACGACAGCCGTGCAGCACCTGTCTCTAAGTTCTAGTAAACTAGCACTCCTCTATCTCTAAAGGATTCTTAGGATATCAAGGCCAGGTAAGGTTCTTCGTGTATCTTCGAATTAAACCACATGCTCCACCGCTTGTGCGGGTCCCCGTCTATTCCTTTGAGTTTTAATCTTGCGACCGTACTCCCCAGGCGGCACACTTAATCTGTTAAGTGCATTACTGCAATGACTAGCATCGCAACAACTAGTGTGCATCGTTTAGGGCGTGGACTACCAGGGTATCTAATCCTGTTTGCTCCCCACGCTTTCATGCCTCAGCGTCAATAATGTTCCAGTAGATCGCCTTCGCAATCGGTATTCCTAGTGATATCTACGGATTTTACCCCTACACCACTAATTCCATCTACCTCTCCCATATTCTAGGTAACCAGTTTCGAGAGCAGTTCAACGGTTGAGCCGTTGGATTTCACTCTCGACTTGATTTCCAGCCTACGCATCCTTTACGCCCAGTGATTCCGAGTAACGCTTGCACCCTCCGTATTACCGCGGCTGCTGGCACGGAGTTAGCCGGTGCTTATTCATAGGGTACCGTCATTATCTTCCCCTATAAAAGGAGTTTACACACCGAAATGCGTCATCCTCCACGCGGCGTTGCTGCATCAGAGTTTCCTCCATTGTGCAATATTCCCCACTGCTGCCTCCCGTAGGAGTCTGGACCGTGTCTCAGTTCCAGTGTGCCTGATCATCCTCTCAGACCAGGTATGCGTCATAGCCTTGGTAGGCCATTACCCCACCAACTAGCTGATACAATAAAGCCCCATCCTTTAGCGATAAATCTTTCCCAACTGATCTTAAGATCAGAAGGAGTATGGGGTATTAGCAGTCGTTTCCAACTGTTGTCCCCCACTAAAGGGCAGGTTAGCTATATATTACTCACCCGTGCGCCACTAACTTAATAAGCAAGCTCATTAAGT
The DNA here is from genome assembly GCF_001723605.1 of Sulfurospirillum halorespirans DSM 13726. Classification (NCBI taxonomy): domain Bacteria; kingdom Pseudomonadati; phylum Campylobacterota; class Epsilonproteobacteria; order Campylobacterales; family Sulfurospirillaceae; genus Sulfurospirillum; species Sulfurospirillum halorespirans. Next base: position 2,993,071 of record NZ_CP017111.1, read on the forward strand.
CCGTTCGACTTGCATGTGTTAAGCACGCCGCCAGCGTTCACTCTGAGCCAGGATCAAACTCTCCATAAAATTTATGAAGTGTCTTCATTTGACTTAAAGTATCTCTTTTTTATTAAAGAGTTGATAATCTCTTTTTTCGCGTCACTGACTAAGGTCGCTTATTTAGATTTCAAAGATTGAATTTGACATTGTTAAAATGGTAATGAACTTGAAGCAAATCCCCTACTTTGGGTGCTTCTCTTTAACCCCGTTCTCTCAAACGAGGACGAAATTATATATCCATACACCTTAAAAGAAGGTTAAAATAAATGCGCAGCTAAGTAGTTTTTTTCTTCCTCTTAATACGATTAATTTTTTGTTTACTCTGTTTCCATATAATAGAGAACTCAAAAATTGCATTCCATCTTTTGAATTGGATAGAATGCGTTTTGATTTAATATGTTTAGTAAACAGTAAAAGGAGAATTAATATGGGACTGTATGACAGAAATTACATACAACAAGGTACGCATGAGAGTACCCATGAGCATACGAGGCTTAATGAAAGTTCATTAGGACTTTTTATCAAACAAACCTATCAGCTCTTTGCGGCTTCATTACTTGCGGCAAGTGCAGGTGCTTATGTCGGAATTGGAATGGCAAGTGCTATTGCTTCTTGGTATTGGGGTCTTGTTATTTTAGAGTTTGTCTTCTTGTTTGGACTTTTTGCGGCTAAAAAGAAAGCTGGCCTGAATATGGTACTTCTTTTTGGTTTCACGTTTTTAACAGGTTTAACACTCACACCGCTTCTTTCGAGCATTCTTGGAATGAAAGGCGGTGCAAGTATTGTGGCAAATGCCTTCATTTTAACAACGGTTGCGTTTGGTGGGCTTTCTGTGTTTGCAATGAATACTAAAAGAGATTTTTCAGCAATGGGTAAAATGTTGTTCATCACATTGATTGTGGTTGTGGTTGCAGGCGTCATTAATATCTTTTTCCATAGCCCAATCTTACAATTAGCCATTGCGAGCGTTAGCTCTATTTTGTTTAGTGCATTTATTCTTTACGATACACAAAACATTATCAGAGGCGCTTATGAAACGCCGATTGAAGGTGCTATTGCTCTGTATTTAGACTTTTTAAATCTCTTTATCTCATTGCTTCAAATTCTTGGAATTTTTGGCTCACGCGACGAATAAGTTCTAGATTAGCTATAAAAAAAGGGGCGAGAGGATTTTATCCTCCGCCCCTTTTTGCGTTTACATGTAAAGCTATTAACCTAAAGGTTCATTGACCTTAATCTCACATTTACTGCTCGTATCACATTTGATATTCGCATCAAAGTAGAAGATCTTACTCACATCAACTTTGGCATCTTTGAGTTTCAAGAAGATCTTACTCACATCAACTTTGGCATCTTTGAGTTTCAAGAAGGCTTCCATAGCTCTTCCTCCTGTCGCACAATTGATAATCACCATTTTACCTTTGGGTAATTTTGCTGCCAATTCTGTTGCTTTTAGTTTCCCTGCTTCAATATTGATAGCCCCTTTTATATGTCCATTAGCATATTCTGCTGCACTTCGTACATCGATAACAGCCACATTTGCGGGTATCTTATCACTGATGATCAGTGCTTTATACCATTCACCGTCTACCGTTCCTTCATCTTCTCCTAGTTTAATTCCTTCTACGAAGGTATCTTTTTTAGGAGCTGTAGCGACTTCTACTTTTTTAGCGCCTGCGGTAGTTTGCAGTTTTGCTTCTTTCCATGCGGGGAGTCCACCTGCGTAGACACTCACTTTTGTGTATCCAAGCTCTAGGAGTTTATTCGCAACCACATGGGATTTATGGCATTCATAGCCTGCACAGAAGGTAATGATCGGTGTTTTTTTATCGGTAGGAAAACGTCCCATTAGGGCTGGCATCTCTTCATCATTCATGTAAAGAGCTCCTGGGATACTCTCTGCCATTGTTTTAGCGTAAGGTCTTGCATCAATCAAGAGGGCACTATTTTTCTTAAAGGCACTCTCAACGACGGGTGTTCCTACTTCAAGGTAATTTTTACTGGCCCATTCTGGTTCACCTGCTTGGTAAAGTTTTACGTTGGTAAAGCCTTTACTTTTTAGGTGACCTGCAACGATTGGACTTTTTTCACAATCCCATCCACCACAGAAGACGATAATCTCTTTATCTTTTGCGACTTTATCCAGTTGTCCTATGTATTTATCAATTTGGGTATCAGGAATATTCAAACTGGAAGGAATCGTTCCTCCTAAGTATTTTGGGTTAGGTCTTGCATCAATCAAGAGGGCTTTAGCGCCACTTCTGGGTCCATTGCCAAGTGTTGCGCCTGTTGTCTCGGGTTGATTCGTACATCCTCCTAGTAGCAATCCTGCTACGATCAGGCTACTCGCTATTACTCTTAGTCTCATTCTCTCTCTCCTTTTTCGGGTTATTGGTTTAATGGTGTTCTCTTAATTCATTCACAGAAAAAAGCGTATCAAAAAGCTTATAAATAACCATCACCACGCCCACAGAGCCAACGACGATAAAAATCTCTCCTAAGTGCGGTGCGACATAATTAAATGATTTAGACAATGCATAAAAATCGTATTTCTCATACCCGAGGCCAAAACGGTTTGACATGGGATTGGCATTGCCTCCATAGACAAAAAGGTACCTTCCCACAAAGCCACCAACAACCACGGAAATGGAAGCGACTAATGTAAATATAGGCTGTCGTGCCTTAACAATACATAAAAAGGGGAGTGCCAATGTCAAAAAGATGTACCCTGTGAAATAGAGATAACGAAAAGGTCCAAAGAGAATCAAAAATGCCCAATCTTTATCGACCGTCATATAACCAAAGATCTCATAAATACCTAAAAGAGAGACGAAAAATAGCATCGCTCTACGAATAAGATCCATCAAGGCTTTATATTCTGCTTTACTGCGATGGGCAAAGAAACTGATGATTCCCATAATACCCAAAGATGAGACAAAAGCAGAGATAATAAAATAAAATGTCAAGAAGGGAAATTCTGTCCAAAGATGACGTGCCGTATTCATGGAAAAAAGTTTCGCTTGAATATAATACTCAATCAAGTCAACCCCAATGCTCAGCACTAAAATAGGCAATGCCAAACGTTTAGCCCACTCTCGTTTGTGCGTTAGAACCAGATAGATTTCAAATAAAACAAAAGGAATATACGTGCAATAAAGTGGCAACATCAACCACATGCCCGCATTAAGATTCGGGGTGAGTACCATCCAAACCATATTGAGCATATTAAGATCGGTCGCAATCGTAAAGAGTCCTGCAAATACCATCGAAATTCCGATGACCATAAAACCTGCGGCTGCTTTAGCTATAAGATTAAAATTCATCAGCTCCGCCAATGCGACTAAAAAAATCACTCCACTCCCCGTATAAATCATGTACATGTAATTCACAATGAAAAGCGTCCAAGGGATATTGCGATTGACCTCGCCAACATCTCCAAAAACGGCTAAACGCATCGCCTCTTTAAGGGCAGGATCGGTTGGATTGAGCCCTGAAGCATGCGCATTAGCGGCTGCACTAAAATAGCGTACATCAAAAATTTCATAAATGCCAATACATGCAAAGACTAGAAGGACATAGCCTAAAAGCATCGTTTTATTGAGCAACAGTTGAACGATACTGATCTTGTTAATATCAAGACCTGCAAACCTTATTTTCTCCATTCTGTACTCCTTCGATTGCGAGCTTGGTCATACATGGGTTTAATATCTTCCCATGTGTGAATAATCGTATTATGCGAAACACTTTGTTTGGCATACGTCTCATCATCTGGCAAAATATAAAAGAGTTTTGGAAGCGTTCCTGTGTACTCTTTTTGAAAGAAAAAACGTTTTGTTTTTAAAAGTTTCACAATGTCGCTATTCTCATCGTCCAAATCGCCAAACGTTCTTACTTTGGTTGGACATGTCGCTTGACACGCGGTCGTACCGCCTTCCACTAATGAGCGGTGATCGCAAAATGTACATTTATCCACAGCAACCATCGTGTCATCCACAAACCGTGCATCATACGGACACGCTTCCATACACCCTTTGCATAAAATACACTTGTGCGCATCCACTTTGACAATGCCTCCCTGTGCAAAATGGCTTGCGTTGGTCGGACACACACTCACACAAGGAGCATCAATACAGTGGTTACACTGCGATGGATAGAGATTGGCGAAGGGTTTGCCAAAAATGGTTCCTTCCACCACACCGATCCAAATACGTTGCTTATCGGCACCCAATTGAACACCGTTTTCCTCTTTACATGCAACCTCACACGCTTTGCAGTTGATACAATTTTGATAATCTAATGCCATTGCATAATTCATCTTCACACCCTCCTAATCGATACGAGTGTTTCATGCATATTGGCACATCCATGTACTGGCTCAATCGTATCTTCAATAATTTCATTATCACTCGCACCATTACGATGCGCAAACGTTAGCCCTTCTGATTTTGCGCCAAACCCATGAATGTAAAAAACAGTTTGTGGCACAATTTTAGGAGTGGGATAAGCTTTAATTTGCACCTGCCCTACGCGACTTGTCACTTCAACCGTATCTCCAAACTGGATGTTTAGCGCTTCGGCTTCTTTGTCATTGATCCACAAATAATTCTCACGCATCAACTCTAAGAGCATGATGTTATTTTGCGTTGCATTTTGGGTGAACTGTGCATGGCGCCCTGTAATAAATTTAAATTTCCCCACGGGAACGTTCACATACTCTTCATCCCTCCATACAGGCATAGGATCAACGCCTTTAGCAACCATACTGCCCAAAAAGCATTCAACTTTTTTATTCGGGGTGTTAAACGAGCGTTTAAGATCAGCAATATCCACAGGATTGACACAAATATCGTGTAAAAAAGCGACAGGATCGTACTCTTCTTCCAACTTCAACACAGAGTAAAACTTTTTATCTTTAGGGTAGTATTCGTACGTATTGTTATCAATCTTTTTAAAGTAGGTGAGCATATTGGGGTAAAAAACACCCTTTTCACGCAAGACTCCCCACGCCTCTTCACCGTATTTTTCAACAAACATATGTTTGTTCGTCTCTTCTTGATCGTGCATAAAAGGCTCTGCTAAATCAAAACCATTTTCTTCATAAAACTCATTTTCATCAGTATCTTCAAGCTCTTCTTGCACATCTTCATCATACTTTTTGGTAATTTCCCACAATGGTTTTGAAAGTTTTTGCGCTAAGCCTCGCATAATTTCATTCACCGGTTTACTCTCATACATAGGCTCAATCACTTTTTCACGTATCGCGATGGAGGGCTCTATCCCTGCAAAAGACTGCACGGGATCTTCTCGCTCCAAGTAAGTACATTCAGGTAAGATGACATCGGCTAGCATTGCGGTATCACTTGGCATCGTGTCGATGACAACGACTAGATCCATCTTTTCAAACATTGTGCGTGTTTTAGCAGAGTTGGGAACGGAGAGCATTGGGTTTTGTTTGTAGACAAACATACCACGGATCGGATAGGGTGATTTGCCCTCTTCGACCATATTGCGCCAACCTACCCATGTACCTGTTGCGCCGACAACTGCAGCTAAATTTTTATCGATTCTAGGTTTGGCGTTGGCGTACATTGGAGCGGTGGTTGTGTGTTCACCCAACGGAAGTTTTTTACCAAAGACAATGCCACCTTTGACATCGATGCCACCGCCAAGCGCTGTAAAAAGTGCCATGGCGCGACGCAGTTGAAAATCATTTTTAGACCATGTCGTTCGTCTTCCTTGGTAATAAACCGCTTGAGGCGCATTTGTCATAAAATCATGCGCAATTTTACATATCGTTGCAGCAGGAACACCTGTAATTTTTTCTGCCCATTCTGGGGTATATTCACTCTCAATGATATGTTTTTTGTATTTATCAAAATCAACAAAGTTTTTGGCAACATAACTTCGGTTGTAAACTTGGTCAATGATCGCAACATAGGTCAGTGCCAATACAAACGCCAAGTCGGTTCCTGGGCGAATTGGAACATAGGTATCAGCGTGCATTGCGGTATTGGTAAAGCGCGGATCGACCACGACCAGTTTCATGCCACGTCCACGGGTGCGTTTAAACATATCCATCGTGTCAGGTGTTAAAATCGCTTCGGCGCGATTGGCACCTGCCATAATGACGTACTTTGCATTTTCCAAATCCGCTTGCCCGTAACCACCAATGGTGAGCGTATAGCCTGAAACAGCGGTTTGCAGACAGATGGTTGAGTGATTAAGGAAATTGGACGATCCAAATTTATCGGACATAAAAGTTTTAAAAGTGTGTTCTGCCAACCCTTCACCGGCACAGTAACCAATACAGGAACGGTTGTCTTTCTCTTCTTCTAAAATTTTGACCAATTTGTCTTTAATATACTCATTCGCCTCTTCCCATGTCGCACGTCTGTATTTGCCTTCCCCTCTCTCTCCTGTTCGAATTAAAGGGTATTTGAGTCGATCAGGATCATACAGGGCATGAATGCCTGCCGCTCCTCTAGCACAGAGCATATTGCGAGATTTGGGGAAATAAGGATTGGGATCTAATTTTGTCACAATGCCATTACGTACATGCGCGATAGCCGCACATTTATTAACACACATTTCACAGATAGTTGGAACTTCCTTCATCAGTGCCACTTGAGGTTTCTCTTTTGAGCTTGCTAGAATGGTTGACGAACTAAACGCCGTTCCACTTGCAATACTCAAGGCGACACTGCCTTGAAGAAATCTCCTTCGTGAGATCTCTACTTTCATTCGTTTTCTCCACTTCAATTTTTAAACATTAGGTTTCAGAAAACCTACTGAAATAACCATTTCATGGATACATTGTAAGAAGAGTTTCTTTATATTATTATTAAACTAAATCATATTTATAAGTTAAACAAATTAATACAAAGACGAAACTCCGATGCAATCGCTTATAAAAAAAATAAAAGAATTTTATAATTTTATTTAACTTAGTAAAAAAAAGTCTTGTTTTTTTGATTTTAGTAAAAAAATAATGACATTTATGAGATTTTTATACCTATTTTTAAATATTCTAAGATACCGTTAAGAGAGGAAAGGTTGCAGAAAGAGGCTAAAGACATTAGCCTCTGATGGTGAAGTATCTATTTTTCACCTGGTTCTTTAGTACAGTTCGCACCATCACCTTTAATGACAACTCGCACACGCTTCTCTTTACCTTTTTGCTGTTCGTTTTCATACAGAAGCTCTCGTATTTCATTTTGAAACGACTCAATACAGTCTTGGCTATTTTTAGTCGTATCCAAAATAAGCACTTTTTCTTCTTTGGGATTTGAAGATGCACTCTTCTCTTGGGCTGCAGCCTTTTGGATCGAAGCATTCAGATCGCACTCCTCTTCTAAAAGCGTATTGATTTTTTGCGTCAGCGCTTCGATGGAGTTATTTTTATCATCGGGGTTGGCATAAAGAATTTTAGTAATCTCATTTTGAAACACTTCCGTACAATCGGCCCGACTCTGGGGATTAGCGCTTATCAATAATGAAGCTAGCAATGGTAAACTAAATATAACTTTTTTCATTTTATCTCCTTTATTTTTAACTATTATATACTATAATTATAAAAATATTTACTTTATTTTATGTTAAATCGTTACATGTAAAGCTTTGTGGTTCAAAAAGAGACGTACGAAGAGGTTTGGAGTCCAAGGAGCGTTTGCAATGCTCCTTGGGTAATGTTAAATTGAGGGTTTAATATCTTGTTTTCGGGTGATAAAATCAAGTGCGCTCGTAATTAGTGCATCTTGAATGCGGTCTTTAAGGTAGCAAATATAAAATTTTCGCATCAAATGAATACCTTTGATCGTGGCGACATGTAATCTTCCGGCCTTCACATCATCTTCGACCATATATTTGGAAAGAATGGAAACCGTTGGAGCCTCGTTGATGTCGGCTTTTAGAAGTGTTTGTTTGATAGTTATTGCGCTGTTAGCGATATTTTTAATCGTAAAATTTTTACAATCTACATCTATTTTGTGAAATGTCTCATAAATGATTTTACGGGTATTAGACTCCTCTTCGCGGCAAATCCACTGCAACCCAAAGAGCTCTTCCTTTTTTAAAGTGCTAGGAAGCGGTGATCTGCTGACAACGACCAACTCATCTTCCATCCATTCACGGTAGAAAATATTGGGATGAAAGGTAGGAGATTCGATGAGCGCTAGATCAACTTTTCGGTTCACCACAAGCTCAGTTAGTTCAACGGAGCTGTTGACTTTGACCATCACTTGGTTGGAGATCACCTCTTGAATATCGTTGAGAAACTCAGGCAAAATATAATTTCCAATCACAGGAGAAGCACCCAAAATAAAGAGCATCTCTTTATTAACCAGACGCAGTACCTCTTTTTCCGTGATCAAAATTTGCTTTTCAAGGCTGAGCAACGCTTGAAAAAGTTCTTCGCCCTCTTTGGTAAGGCTAATGCCACTTTTTTTGCGATCCACGATGGGAATGTTTAAATAATCTTCAAGGAATTTGATCTGTTGGGTAACGGCAGGTTGGCTAATTCCAAGCTTTCTAGAAGCTTTTGAAAAACTTTTTTCTCGCACAACGGTTAAAAACGTCTCTATCTTCGCAAAATCTTTAAACATTCACATCCCTATTTAAACAGTTCTAAATCTATCTCGTATCCATCAATAACATAAAGCCGTATTGCCACTATCGTTCGCAAAATGATAGAGAAAATCGTACAGATGTTTTAGGGAAGCATCGGTTAATGGCTTTGCATCAGGGCACAAAAGAAGCATCTCAGCTTTGAATGTTCCTGCTTCATAAAAGTGTTGCCACTCTTTTTGCGTATGCTTTTTAGCCATCACATTTCCACTAAAACCACAGACCGTGAGCATCTCTTTTTTAAAAATATCTGCACCCATTGTTGCATCCGCAAAACTAGGTGTTGCAAACCAACCAAACGCAACACAAGCGCCTAGAAATACATTTGTAAATTTTACCATGTTTTACTTCTTTTAGTGTAAGCGATCAGAGTGTTTCATCTCTGATCGCAGCTTTACATGTAAAGCTATTAACCTAAAGGTTCATTGACCTTAATCTCACATTTACTGCTCGTATCACATTTGATATTCGCATCAAAGTAGAAGATCTTACTCACATCAACTTTGGCATCTTTGAGTTTCAAGAAGGCTTCCATAGCTCTTCCTCCTGTCGCACAATTGATAATCACCATTTTACCTTTGGGTAATTTTGCTGCCAATTCTGTTGCTTTTAGTTTCCCTGCTTCAATATTGATAGCCCCTTTTATATGTCCATTAGCATATTCTGCTGCACTTCGTACATCGATAACAGCCACATTTGCGGGTATCTTATCACTGATGATCAGTGCTTTATACCATTCACCGTCTACCGTTCCTTCATCTTCTCCTAGTTTAATTCCTTCTACGAAGGTATCTTTTTTAGGAGCTGTAGCGACTTCTACTTTTTTAGCGCCTGCGGTAGTTTGCAGTTTTGCTTCTTTCCATGCGGGGAGTCCACCTGCGTAGACACTCACTTTTGTGTATCCAAGCTCTAGGAGTTTATTCGCAACCACATGGGATTTATGGCATTCATAGCCTGCACAGAAGGTAATGATCGGTGTTTTTTTATCGGTAGGAAAACGTCCCATTAGGGCTGGCATCTCTTCATCATTCATGTAAAGAGCTCCTGGGATACTCTCTGCCATTGTTTTAGCGTAAGGTCTTGCATCAATCAAGAGGGCACTATTTTTCTTAAAGGCACTCTCAACGACGGGTGTTCCTACTTCAAGGTAATTTTTACTGGCCCATTCTGGTTCACCTGCTTGGTAAAGTTTTACGTTGGTAAAGCCTTTACTTTTTAGGTGACCTGCAACGATTGGACTTTTTTCACAATCCCATCCACCACAGAAGACGATAATCTCTTTATCTTTTGCGACTTTATCCAGTTGTCCTATGTATTTATCAATTTGGGTATCAGGAATATTCAAACTGGAAGGAATCGTTCCTCCTAAGTATTTTGGGTTAGGTCTTGCATCAATCAAGAGGGCTTTAGCGCCACTTCTGGTTCCATTGCCAATCGCTGTTTTTACGTAAGCGTAATCTACATTTTCAAGTTTAAATTTCTCCATCAAACCTTTTACATGTAACGTGGGTTCATTCAACACTTTTGCACTTGGTGTTGCGCCTGTTGTCTCGGGTTGATTCGTACATCCTCCTAGTAGCAATCCTGCTACGATCAGGCTACTCGCTATTACTCTTAGTCTCATTCTCTCTCTCCTTTTTCGGGTTTAATACATTAATGCTGAGTGGTTTCATCCAAATTAAATACCTTATCGGCAACATAATATAAAAACAGCGCTAAACCAATACCGCCAAACCCTATGGCAAACTCTGCCGCTGAGGGAAAATATTCCACAAAGGTGGGAGCGACTTGGTATTCGGCTCGTTTGAGCGTTGTCATAGGATAGAGCAATGTGTCATGCACCAAATCATAGCGCATAAAAAAGATGCCCACCATACCTGTTATAGAGGCATAAACGGTGGCTTTAATCGCCTTTGCATTGCTCACTAAAATAACGGTAAAGGGAATCAACATACCTAAAATCAACTCACCAAACCAGAAATTGGGGTGTTTAATCGCATGAAAAATAGTTGCAGCACGTTCAGGCATATCACCATACAATGCGGTTAAAATTTTCCATGCTTCAAAAAAGATCAATACGGCTAAAAGCATGCCTAAAATCTTTGAAAGCTTGACAAGCATCACGCTTATTTTTTCAGGAAAATTCATTTTATAACGAAAACCATACATTAAAAAAATCAAATAACACCCTGTGATCATCGCAGAGAGAATGAAATAGACAGGGTAAAAAACACCATTGGCAGAAGGACGTGAAACCAAAAAGCCAAAAACAGCGCCAAGATTGGAGTGTGCGGCAAGACCCACTAAGAGTCCACAAATGCCAAAGATTTTAGAAAAGGTGTGGTTGACCTTAATCGCTAAAAAGAAAAACTCTAAACAGATAAAGGTCAGATAAAGACCATAAAGCGTACCCATCCACCAAATAGCCGACGTCAAACCTGGTGTTAAAACATTGTAAATAAGCATCGTCATCGGGTGACCGATTTCTAGTCCAATGACTGCAAAACCTGAGCTGATCGTAATAATTGCACCCGCGATCGCTCGTTTACCGATTTGCTGAAACTCAGGAATACCAAAAACATGCCCGATAGAGGAGATAATACAAAGACCTGTGCTGGAAACAACAAAGAAAACGTACATCGCAATCAGTAAACCCCACGGATGTTGTCTCGTGACATTGTAAACATGGTGTCCGTGTAAGATGTACGCAACCGCACCTGCCATAAACGCGGCAAGAAGCGCTACGGTTGTCACTGCCATCACCACATTGAGAGGTGTTTTTTCAAAATAAAAGAGTTTTTTTAAAGAGAGTGTTTGCATCATAAACTCCTACAAGATATAAAATAATTTTGGTTTCGTACCCAAGTGCTCTTTCACTTGGCGGTACTCTTTGTTAGCAAGCAATACAGAAATCTCGCTGTTTGGATCGTCCAAATCACCAAATACCCGAACTTTCGTTGGGCAGGTTGCTTGACAGGCGGTGGTTGTTTCGCCTGCAGCTAAACGGGTGTCGGAACAGAAGGTACATTTATCAACCGTGTTGGTTCGATTATCCACATAACGCGCATCATACGGACAAGCGTTGATACAATAGGTACACAAAATACATTTCGTCGGATCCACCATCACCATACCACCTTCGCCATAATAGGTTGCATTGGTCGGACAGACTTGCTGACACGGTGCATTTTCACAATGTTGGCATTGACTCGGATGATAGGTTTGTGAAGCGATAGAGATGTTCGGGAACTCACCCTCCGCCTCTTTAAAGCCGACCCAAATACGGTAATGATCGGGTAAAAGTAAAACGCCATTCTCTTCTTTACATGCACTTTCACATGCTCTACAATTAATACAATTTTTGTAGTTGAGTGCCATTCCATAACGTGCCATGATTAAACCTTTCTAATTTCTACGATGGTGTCGTGAAGACAGGTTGATCCGTGCATCGGTTCAATGCCATCTTCTATAATAGCCGCGTCATTACCGCCATTGTTGTACCCAAGACTCAGCGCTTTTGAGTACACACCAAAGCCGTGTACAAAAAAGAGGGTATCGGGTCCAATTTTCTCTGTCGGATACGCTTTAATAGTTGTTTTACCGACTTTACTCGCAACTTCAAGTTTATCGCCAAATTTAATGCCCAGTTTTTCAGCGACGCGTTTATTGATCCACGCGTAGTTTTGAGGCACAAGATTGAGAAGCAGGCGGTTATTGGAGGTGCCTGATTGGGTAAATTGTGCATGACGACCGGTGATAAAGCGAAATTTTCCTGCGGGAATTGCCATCTCGTATTCACTTTTCCAAACAGGCATCGCATCGATTCCTTTTTTAGCAAGAGCAGGAACAGAACACTCAATTTTGCCTGATGGGGTATTGAATTTCATGTTGCGTACCGAGTAGGCGCGTTTATGCTCAGGATAATACTCATAGTCATTCACACCCACTTTTTTGAAATACTCATTCATATTGGGATAGAAAACGCCTTTTTCTTTAAGTATATCAGCAGCACCTTCGTACTTGGCAACGGCATTGACATTGAGCTCTGCTTGATCGTGCGCAAACGGTTTTGTCAGATCAAACTCTGCGTAGACGGTCTCTTCATCATCATCTTCAATCGCTGATTGCACATCTTCGTCGTATTTTTTCGTAATTTCAAACAGCGGTTTGGTAAGCTTTGCACTCAGCCCTCGCATGATTTCCATCACAGGTTTACTCTCAAACATCGGATCAATCGCTTTGTTGCGTTGCGCGATGGAAGGCTCAATGCCACCGTACGAAACGACAGGATCGGTGCGCTCTAAATAAGTACACTCAGGTAAGATAACATCACTGAGCATCACCGTATCGCTTGGCATCGTATCGATCGTGACGACAAGGTCTAGTTTTTTCAGAAACTCTGCTGTTTTAGCATTGTTGGGCATATTTTGCATTGGGTTATGTTTGTAGTTAAAAAGTGCTCGAATCGGGTAAGGACTTCGATTTTCCAAAACCATATTGCGAAACGCAACCCATGAACCAGAACCGCCCACAACGGCTGCTTCATCTTTTTCAATGCGTGGTTTGGCTTGGGCGTACATTGGGGCCACCGCGTCATGTTCAACGAGTGGCAAGGTTTTACCAAAACAGATGCCCCCTTTGACATCGACACCGCCACCAAGGGCTGAAAAGATCGCTTGAGCACGACGAAGTTGGAAGTCATTTTTAGACCATGTGGTACGGCGACCTTGATAGTAAATGGATTGTGGTGCATGTGCCATAAAATCGCGCGCTACCTCATAAATATCTTTGGCTTTAATACCCGTGATTTTCTCCGCCCACTCAGGCGTGTAGTTATTGTTTAAAATATGGTTTTTATACTCTTCAAAGCCATTGAAATAATTTTCCACAAAGGCTTTATTGTAACGCTCTTCTTTGATGACAACATAGGTGAGAGAAAGCACAAACGCTAAGTCGGTTCCCACATTAATGGCGAGCCATTTATCGCTTTTCGCTGCGGTGTTGGTAAAGCGAGGATCGACCGTAATGAGTTTAGCCCCTCTTCCGTTGGTGCGTTTAAACATGTCCATCGTATCAGGCGTTACAATCGCTTCCGCACGATTGGCTCCAGCCATTATGACATACTTGGCGTTATCCAAATCGGCAATGCCATACCCACCAATCGTCAGAGAATAGCCTGAAACGGTGGTTGCCAGACATAAACTCGCGTGGTTGAGAAAATGCGAAGAGCCAAACATCGTAAAGAAGCTTTTGAAGGTGTGTTCAGCCATGCCTTCGCCTGCACAAAAGGCGACTGTGGAGCGGTTATCTTTCTCTTCATCCAAGATTTTGGTGAGCTTTTCGTTAATGTAAGCATACGCTTCGTCCCAACTGACGCGCTTAAACTTTCCACTTCCTTTTTCACCATCACGAATCAACGGGTATTTGAGTCGATCAGGATCGTACAGAGCTTGAATACCCGAATTTCCACGTGCGCAAAGCATATTGCGTGATTTTGGAAACAGTGGGTTTGGATCGAGTTTTTCAACGACACCATTGCGGACATGCGCAATGGCAGCACATTTATTGACACACATTTCACACAGTGTTGCTATCTTTTTATCTTCATTGCCAACTTTTTTGGCTGGTGTTGCAGCGCTTGCCATCATTGAAGAGGAGCTGATGCTCACTCCGCCTGCGATGGACATCGCCACACTCCCTTGAAGAAATCTCCTTCGTGAGATCTCTACTTTCATCGCGTCTCCTTGTTCTCTTTTGCCTTTAAGTTTCGCACTTTCAAACGATGTCAAAAAGTACGTCTTTCTAACTCCATTGTAAAGGTTAAATCTTATAAATAACTTACATTTTTGAAGGTAGATTGCCCTAAGAATGGGATATGCAGTGCAAATGCCCTATTTGTCGAAAGATAAAGATTGAAAAAAAATAAAAAATTTTTCTCAAAAGAGGGTAAAAAGTTAATTTTAATTGACATTTAGTAAATTATTTTTTCACTTTTTATGAAAAAATGGACAAATAAGTAGTCTATTTTGTTTAAGTTTATTTAACTAAATATCTATTTTATCGGAGTTTATGTTAATTTTACTAATAATTATAATTAGTAAAACTAATTATAATTACGTCAGAAGAATAGTTAAATATTTTTTACAATTATAATTATAATAACTAATTTATATAATTAAGCTTTTGAAGGAGTACCCCAAATGAAAAGAACCTCAAACTCAAGGTAGGCGTGTGGGTAATTTTGAATGAGCGCCTTGGTTTGTGCCACATTCAAACGTCTTTTTCCGCCACTTACACCACTTTTTTTGATGTAGCGAAAGGCGGAGCGATTGTCATCAAAAAAGAGGCGATAGGTTTTGATTTCATGCTTACATGTAAAGTAGTTTTCAAACTGAACTGCCAGGTTTTTGGCGTTAGGTAAGAACGAGGGAAGCCCGCTTACATGGTAGATACTTTCAAAGGTTTTATCGGTAAAAATAGCAAACGCCCCCTCTTTACATGTAAGGCTTATTTGCGCGATTAGCGCCTCAATATCCCTCGCCCATTGCAGTGCAGACGAGGAGATCAAAAGATCAAACGGTGGGGTTAGGCGAGAGAAAAGCGTAGGCGATTCAAAGTCTTCACAGAAAATCTCAACCTCTTTACCTGTAGGATGCAGGTCACACATACCTTGAGCACTATCCACGCCTGTAAAGTGCGCGATCTTCCAAGGGATATTTTTAAAAACAGCCCCACTGCCACACCCCAAATCTAAAATGGTTTGAGGCTTTGAATCAATACGCGCAATCAAATAACGCGCGATCTCTTGTTGCAACGCGGTATGGTCATCATAACGATGGGCATTTTTGGAAAATTCTTTGGTATGTTGTGCGATCATTGCGGTTGGGATATCCACTCTTTTTTGGAAAAGTATACCCTCCTGTGGCTAAAAAATGACTGTTTGGTCTTTACATGTAAAGCGAAGAAGAAGTACCAATAGTAGTTTAAGAAATCTTTTCATAGAATTAGGGAGCACACTCAAACAAGCGCTGAAAGATGGCTAAATGACGTGCGATACACTCTAGGCACTTACAAACATTACAGGAACATTTTAGACCATGCAAAAAAGCCTCATACAACTTCTTTTTACATTTGTCGTGATGGCTGGCTGCATTGGAGGCTATCTCTCGTTGAACCATTTTTGGCAACCTTTTGAGCATAAGATCAAAGATTTGATGCTTGAAAGCCGTGGAGAGATTCAAGGCGATGCGAACATTGTGATTATCGACATTGATGAAAAGAGTCTCAAAGCGCTCGGGCAATGGCCGTGGAGCAGGGATAAAATGGCAAAACTGCTGCAAAACCTTTCTGATCTGGGTGTTGCGATTATTGGGCTCGATGTTGTGTTTGCTGAGGCGGACAACAGCTCACCACACAACGTGTTAACTAAGCTTGGATTGTCGCATAAAGATGTACCCAATTACGATGCTATTTTTGCTCAAACCATTGCGGAAACACCCACTGTTGTGGGCTATGTTTTTGCGCTTATGCCTGATTCCATCGCGCCAGAAGGTCACCCAAAATCTGCGGCAATTATCATCGAGCAAAACCGACCAGCCCACTCATCGCTTATCAAACCCTACCGTGCCATTTTGAATATTCCAGAAGTTCAAAAACAGGCGTATTCAAGTGGTTATTTCAACACGATTCCCGATAGTGATGGGATTGTGCGTAGCATTCCTTTGGTCATGGAGTACGATGGAGTGCTCTACCCTTCCCTCAGCCTTGAAATGGCACGTATTGCGCTGGGAGAAAAAAAGATTCGCATTGTTTACGACGAGAGTGGGCTTCGTCACATTGAGATGGGAGAGCATCTTATTCCCACCGACTTTTTTGGACGCTTGATGGTGAATTACCGTGGAAGTCAACACAGCTACGAATACATCTCGGCGATTGATGTTTACAACAACACCGTTGATGCTTTACATGTAAAAGATAAAATCGCGCTTATTGGCACCTCCGCGGCAGGACTTTTGGATCTGCGAAGTACGCCATTTGATAGCGTTTACGCAGGTGTGGAGGTGCATGCCAACGCGATTGATAACATTTTGCATCAAGATTACATCGCCAAACCTGTCTGGACGCGTGGGGTTGATCTTTTGAGCATCGTTCTGCTCTGTTTTATCACCTTTGCCATTTTGCTTCTTCCAAGTGCCTTTTTCAGCTTTCTGGCGCTCATCGCACTCAATCTGATCATCGTTCTAACCCACTACTACAGTATGATCTACCAAGGAATTTTGTTCAACACGATTTTACCTCTAAGCGCAATCAACCTTCTGTTTATCATCGGGCAAGCGATTAACTATTTTCTAGAGATCAAGCAAAAAGAGCTGATCAAACATAAATTTGCCAGCAAAGTCAGCCCTGCGGTTATGAATAACATTCTCGCAAGCGAGGATGACATTTTGCAAGGCGTGGAAAAAGAGATCACGATCTTTTTCTCTGATGTGCGAGGTTTTACCGCGATTTCGGAAGCGGCGGGCGATGCAAAGTCGCTGATTCACCTCATGAATTCCTATATGGACCCGATGAGTCAGATTATTATTCGCAGTGGTGGCACGGTCGATAAATTTATTGGCGATGCGATTATGGCGTATTGGAACGCGCCCATCAGCATGGAAGATCATGCCGATAAAGCCGTCCATGCGGCACTCGAACAGCTCCATCACCTCACATCGCTTAATGCCAAGCTCAAAGCAAATCCTGAGTTTGCACCTATTGCATTGATGGCAGAGTCACAAAATATGCCCATCATTGACATTGGCATTGGGATTAATACGGGTGTTGCGATCGTCGGCGAGATGGGAACAAGCAGTCGCAGCGACTATACGGTCATTGGTGATGCGATCAACCTGGGATCTCGCCTTGAGTCGCTCTGCAAATACTACCATTCGCACCTTACCATTTCGCATTTCACCAAAGCCAAACTCAAAGGTGCTTACATTTTTCGTTTTTTAGATTTGGTGACCGTCAAAGGCAAACATGAGCCTGTTGAAGTGTGGCAGATTCACGACTTTGATGCGCCACAAACAGAGCCACTTTACGAAGTCCGTTATGAAGAACTCCAAGAAGAGCTCAGGCTTCACCACGAAGCGATTGCCCTTTACCAAGAGGCGCGTTTTGCTGAAGCACTCACGCGTTTTGAAGCACTGAACCAAAGAGAGCATAAAACCAATGAAGCCATTTATGGCATCTATTGTGAGCGTTGCGCACACTACATCGCCTTCTCACCTCTTGCATTTAACGGTGTCTTTGTACACACAACCAAAGGATAAGTATGAGTTTTATTCGCATTTTAGGTGCTCAAGGAAGCAGATCCAAAAACGCCTTTACCACCTGCATTCAGGTGAGTCGCCATACACTGATTGATGCGGGCAATATTATGCACGCCTTAGGCGAAGAGGCTTTACATGTAAACCGTATTTTTTTCTCCCACGCTCATTTAGATCACATCATCGATACCGCATTTTTGATCGACCATTTTTTTACCAAACGCACTGAAACGCTCTACCTCTACGGACTTCCCCACACGATTGAAGCCCTGCAAAAGCATCTTTTTAATGACGTGCTTTGGCCCGATTTTAGTCACATTCATCTGCCAAATTCAACTAAGCCAGCCATCGCGTATGTTGAAATAGAACCCAATCAACCCTACGCCATTGAAGAGGGCATCACGCTCACCCCATTTTTAGCCAATCATAGCGTGCCGTGTTGCGGATACATCATCGAACAAAACGGAAGCAGCGTGCTTTTTTCAGGCGACACGTTCCACAACGAAGTACTGTGGCAAAAACTCAATGAAACGCCTTCCATCAAAGCGCTCATCATCGATGTTTCGTTCCCCAACCACTTTGTCAAAATTGCGACCGAGAGCAAACACCTCACGCCTCAGTTTCTTGAACAAGAACTCAAACAGCTCACTCGCACCGATTTGAAACTCTACATCAACCATCTCAAACCGCTTCATGCGGCGTTGATTATTCAAGAACTTGGTGAGATTGGTATTAAAGAAGAGATGGTCTTGCGTGATGGCGAGAGGATTGAGCTCTCTTCTGGCGCACTCAGTCGCACCTTAAACACTCCAAAAAATGACGAGCGCGTTCAAAAACTCACCGAAATTGGCACCGCTCTCTCGGCAAGTGAGAGCCTTGATGTTCTCTTAGAGATGATCGTCACCGAAGCTAAAAATCTCACGCACGCCGATGGAGGAACACTCTATCTTCTAGAGAAAGAGCATCTTCATTTTAAAGTGGTGCAAACCGACTCACTGAATATTAAGATGGGAGGAACAAGTGGAAAAATCACGTGGTCACCACTTCCTCTGAATCTTGAAAATGGCACGCCCAATAAAGCGATGGTCGCCGTCACTTGCGCACTTGAAAACCGTTTGATTAACATCGCTGATGTTTATGAAGCCATTGGATTTTCCTTTGATGGCACGAAAACGTTTGATCAAGGAACAGGCTACCACTCTAAATCCATGTTGGTCATTCCCATGAGAAACCACGAACAAGAGATCATCGGCGTGTTACAGCTGCTCAATAAAATGGATGAGCAAAACCATAACGTCATCTTATTTGATGATGAAGATGAAAAAATCACCCTCTCACTGGCATCTCAAGCCGCCATTGCCATCACCAACACCTCACTGATTCAAGGGCTTGAAACGCTCTTGGAATCTTTTTTGAAAAGCATCATTTTTGCCATTGGCAAGAAATCGCCCTACACCGCAGGACACGTCAAACGTATGGTCAAGCTGAGTGTCATGCTCGCTGAAGCAATTAACCACGACACGAACATCTACGCGCATAAACACTTTAGCAGTGATGAGATCAAACAGATCAATTTTGCAGCCCTCATGCACGACATAGGCAAACTCGCAACGCCTGAACACGTGATGGATAAAGCAACGAAACTCCAAACCTTGTTTGACCGCATTGAGCTTGTCGAGAGTCGTATTCAGATGATCCAAAAAGCGTTACATGTAAAGTTTTTGGAAGATAAATTTGCCCTTTTAGAAGGTAACCAACAGGAAAATGTGAGCTCGCTTGAAACACAGTATCAAGAAAAAATTGCAACCTTGCATGCTGCGTCCAAACTTATCCAAGCGAGCAATAAAGGCGATACGCCCCTCAGCGAGGAAGCCGTAACGCAGATTCAAACCCTTTCAACGCAAGCGTGGCAGATTGGCGATGAGACCTACACGATTTTAAGCAAGGATGAAGCGCATCATTTGAGCACACAAAATGGTACGCTCACGTTTGAAGAGCGCGAAATTATCAATGCCCATGCCAAACTCAGCGTCGATATTTTAAACCGCCTTCCTTTTCCTAAAAAATACCGCCAAATTCCTCAAATTTCAGGCAACCACCATGAAAAGCTCAATGGCAAAGGCTATCCCCAAGGGCTCAAAGGCGATGAAATCAGCTTTGAAGCGCGCATCTTAGCCATTGCCGATATTTTTGAAGCCCTCACGGCGAGTGATCGACCCTATAAAGCAGGCATGCCTCTCTCTGTGGCGATGAAAATTCTCTACGCCATGGCAAAAGAGGGTGAACTTGATGTTGATCTTGTGAAATTTTTCTACACCTCTGGCACCTATTTGGAGTACGCCAAAGCGTTTTTACCACAGCGTAGCATCGATGAGATCGTCCTTGATTTTGAGAAGCCTTAAGGACGCAAAAGTCACTTTAACGATTTTTTAACCCGTTTTGGGTATAATCCTTAGTTCTACATTATTTAAAAAACAAAGGACTTCCCTTATGACCTCCGTTTTATTGGTTTTACAATTTGTATTAACCGCTATTTTAACTGTTTCTGTACTGCTTCAAAAAAGCTCCTCTATCGGTCTTGGCGCTTACAGTGGAAGCAATGAATCTCTTTTTGGTGCAAAAGGACCAGCAGGTTTCATGGCAAAATTCACCTTTATTGTAGGAATCTTGTTTATTGCAAATACGCTCACATTAGGTTATTTTTACAACCAAGATAAAAAAGTATCGATTGCTGAAGATATTAAAATCGAAAAAAGCGTTGTACCAAGTGTTCCAGCTCCTGTGACAACAGCACCAGCAGCCCCTGAAGCTCCAACGTCTAAATAATCAGCATGAAATCTTTTTGGCTTGTGGTGTGTCTTGGTGTAATGATGTGGGCCGATGCCCATATCTTCATCTACCATCGTTTTAACGATGCCAGATACCCCACAACCAATACAACGCTCGAAGAGCTTCGCAAAGAGTTTGATTTCTTCAAAAAAAATGGCTACGAAGTGATACCCCTTGAAAAACTGGTTAACACCCTTCACGCTAAAGAACCCATCCCCGATAACTGGGTCGTTCTTACCATTGATGATAACTACAAAAGTTTTTATGAGCATGGTTTAGCCCTTTTTAAAGAGTACAACTACCCTTTTTCGATGTTCGTTTATGTGGGAGCTACGGAGCAAAAGTATGGCGATTATATGAGTTGGGAACAGCTTCGTGAAATCTCCAAGTACGGCGCTTTAGAGTTTCATTCACTGAATCATCCGCACATGAGCGAACTCAGCAACGAAGCGCTTAAAAAAGATTTTGATGAAGGCTTAAACCTCTTTGAAAAACGCCTTGGCATGAAACCGCGCTACTTCTCCTACCCGTTTGGTGAGTTTAGTCCGCGTGTGAAAGCCATCGCGCAAAGCTATGGGTTTGAAGCGATTGTAAACCAAAACATGGGTGCAGTTGCAAGCTTTAGCGATCCGCTTGATTTAGACCGCTCCGCGTTGGTTGGCAAGAGTAATTTAGAGGGATTTTTAAAGTATAAAGCCCTTGAAACCACATGGTTTAAGCCTAGCGTATTGCTCGAAGATGGCAAGCTTACCTCTTTACATGTAAAGGCACAAACCACCGCACAAAAAGGTGGCATCTACATCAGTGAACAGGGTTATTTTGAGGTCAGTTTAAGCGATGGCGTTTTTGAAGCTCAGATCAATAAAATACTCACCAAAGAGCGCACACGGATCATTGTCTCCGTGGGCAATAAAATTTCAACGAAACTACTTGTAAAGGATAAATATGGAACTCAGTAAAATCTATGCTGAACAAAAAGAGCATATGGAAAAATGTATCGCGGCACTCAAACGCGACTTTATGACGATTCGCAGTGGTAAGGTCTCTACCACCATTTTAGACAACATTCATGTTGATTACTACGGAACACCAACCGGTCTTAGCCAAGTAGCGACTGTTTTAACCACCGATGCGACGACGATTACGATTTCTCCGTGGGAGAAAAAGATGCTCAGAGAGATCGAAAAAGCAATTATGCAAGCGAACATCGGGGTCAATCCGAATAACGATGGCGAGACCATTAAACTTTTCTTCCCTCCAATGACAACAGACCAACGTAAAGAGGGTGCCAAACAAGCCAAAGCGATGGGCGATAAAGCCAAAATCGCGATTCGCAATGTTCGTAAAGACTCGAATGATCAAGTGAAAAAACTCGAAAAAGATAAAATTATCACGGAAGATGGTTCTAAAAAAGGACAAGACGAAGTGCAAAAAATCACCGATGCAACGGTTTCAAAAGTCGATGAGCTCGTAAGAGAAAAAGAATCTGAACTCCTAAAAATTTAAGGGCGAATATGCAAGTTGAAAAAATTTATAAAGATGCCAATGCCCTGTTAGAGGGACACTTTTTACTCAGCAGTGGCAAGCACTCACGCTATTACCTTCAAAGTGCGAAAGTGTTGGAAGATCCTAGAGTTGCAGAGCAATTAGCCGTTGAATTAGCCAAAATGATCAACGCTTCCAACGTAGAGATCGACACCATCTGTTCCCCGGCCCTTGGTGGCGTTTTAGCAGGCTACGAGCTTGCACGTGCCCTTGGTAAACGCTTCATTTTCGCGGAGCGTGTGAACGGTGAGATGACGATTCGCAGAGGTTTTGAAGTCAAAAAAGGTGAGAAAATTTTGGTCTGTGAAGACATCATCACGACCGGTGGTTCGGCTTTAGAAGCGGCAAACATTGCTGAAAGTATGGGTGGCGTGATCGTTGGATTTGCAGCCCTTGCGAACCGTGGTTTTTGTAAACGTGTGGGAAGCGATCTTGTGGGCAAGCCTACATGTAAACTTCCAAACGACGCACCATTTTTCGCACTGGCTGATTTTGAGTTTGACATTTACGAGCCAAGCGAATGCCCTTTGTGCAAAGAAGGAAGCGTGGCGATCAAACCAGGTAGCAGAGGAAACTAAGTCTTAATGCGGTGGAGAGCGACTAAAAAAAGGGGCAAAAAAGAGCACAAAAGCACTTTGCCTCTTTTGACCATCGCACCTTTTCAAAGACGCCTCAAAGCTTTTGTCGTCGACTCTTTTATGCTTTTGATGCCGATTTTGTACATTGTTTTTTACCTGATTTACGGTTCACGCGAAGGCTTTGCAGCACACATGCTGCAAGGCTGGCTTCTTATTCTGATTCCGTATGGTTTTCTCACGACCCTCTTTCTCAAACGAAACGCTCAAACCCCCGGCTACAAAGCGTATGACCTTGTACTGATCGATCTTAAAACAGGACAACGTGCCACATTAACACAACTCATTGTGCGCTATATTCTACTGCTACTTACCGCTGTGAGTATCCTTGGACTTTTTGTGCCACTCTTGCGCAAAGACAACCTCGCGCTGTATGATATTTTGAGTCAAACTGCCCCTATTCCTAAATGATCTTTTTTAAAATCTCTGGCTTTTTCTTTGCCTACTTTTCTGTTACCAGTGTGTATGTCATCTTTATGCCTAAAATCTTACAAACACTTGATTACAGTGCTCCTCAAATCGGAGCTATCTTTGCACTAGCGCCTTTGATGCGTTTTTTTGTCCCCTTTTTCTTTCTCAAACATTTTGAGCTCACCCAAAAAGTCTTTTATACAGCGCTTTGTGGGGCGCTTCTTGCCATTATGCTGTTCTACCCGACCATTCACCACTTCTACCTCTTTATGCTCCCTAATATGCTTCTAGGTGCGTGTCTTGGCATGATATTACCGTACATTGAAACCTATGCGATGGAGCATTTGCAAAAAGAGCGCTTTGGACGATCGCGCCTGTTTGGCTCGATCGGTTTTATGCTGATTGGCATTATCCTAGCGCGTCACTTGGAACATTACACCAATGGCTTGCATTACCTGCTTTTAGCCATCAGTTTGACCGCTTTTTTTGCGTATTGGCTAACCCAAAACAATGTTCACTTTACAACTGAAAATGCCACGAACGAAGCGCCTTTTAACTTCTTACATGTAAAGTATTTATGGATCAGTCTTTTTCTAATGCAGGTCAGTTTTGGGGGATTTTATAACTTCTTTACCATTTACGAAACGGCGCACGGCATCAGCCTTGAAATGACGAGCTATTTGTGGGCATTTGGTGTTATCTGCGAGATTGTGCTGTTCTATTTTCAATCCCCATTACTCAAGCGTTTTAGCCTTCTATCGCTTATCAAACTGGGTGTTTTAGCAACAGCCCTTCGTTGGTTTTTGCTCTTTTTATTCCCCTCATCGCTGTGGATCTCTTACGCTTCACAATCGTTGCATGCCTTTAGCTTTGCCCTGCATCACACCGCAGCGCTCAGCCTTTTGTACACACTTTATGCGCATAAAAAGCTCGCAGGACAATTTTACTATGGCTTTTCATTTGGGCTTGGAGGTTTTGTGGGAGCCTTGTTAGCAGGCTATTTTTATGGGGAGTATCTTTATTTGTATGCCAGTTTGGTGGCACTGCTCGCTCTTGGAAGCTTGATGCTTTTCAAGGTGAGAGAATAAAATTTTTAATGTAAATCGTCTCGATCTCATACCCAAATGTATTTTCCAACATCTCGATCAACTCTTCTTTAAGGCGATCTTTACCATTTAACGTTTCAAGCCCATTTGCATCCATGGTGCTAAGATACTGCAAAACGGCATTGCGCACATTGTCCATATTGGCTTGAAGCTCTTTTTTGGTCGCATTGTTTTTCAAAACCAACGCAATATCGGCTTTTAAAATCTTATACTTTTGCGCTTTTATGTTGATAAAAATCGTATCAAGGCTCAGCTCTTTTGCATTCTTACTGACATTATTAGCCTGCGTTGAGGGAGTTTTTTCGTACGAAGATTGAGTGCCATCGTCTTTAAGCATATAATTAATCGTAATAAATCCAAGAAGAATCAACAAAAAAATAAAACCTAAAGAGAGTTTGAGTAGTCTTTCATTAAACATTTAACGTTTACTCCATAATTTTTCATTGAGTTTAAATTCAGTCACAATGTTCGTAATCATCGTCAAAAGTTCAAAATACGCTTTGATTGATTCAAATTCTAACAACGATCGTGTTAATATCGGCTCAAAGAGCGGTTTGGTGTAGTGCAGGGCTAAAAATAGTTTTGAATCTACAAATGAGAGGTAAAGGGGCTTGTCGATTTTTTGATGAAAAGCAACAATGCGCTCCATCAAAGCATGCGATAAAATATAGCGGCTCTCGATCTGATCATCGCCATACACCACAAAAAGCTTTTCAAATGCCACATGATCAAGCTTGATAAGCTCACCTCTACTGGGATTTACACCTTGCAACCATGTGCCTAAAATTCCCAAACTGCGCTCAGCCACATCGGGAAGCACGACCACTTTGGCGTGAAAGGTTTTGTTAAAATCTGCCACAAAAAAAAGCCCTGAGAAGATGTCACTCCACTCCTCTTTACCGTTTTTGGTACGCACTTTTTTCTCTACATGTAAATCGCAAAAACGAACCTTCACCCCTTCGATCTCGCCACACACCAAATCTTTGCCCGAAAAACGATCATAGGCTTCGCTAAAAAGCTCACTACGCTCATATTCACGTTCATCAATGGAATCCATTTTCGTGTAGATCAGCGAAGGGTCTAAAAAATGGATCATCTTCTCAATCACCAGATCTTTAAACAACGAGTCATACCCTGCGCGTTCATGGCGATAGATAAACATAAAGATGAGGAAACCGCTCATGGCGCTGAGCAAAAAAGCATGCAGGGGAGTAAAAACATTCGTACGACTTAAAACGAAAAAGAGCACTGTGCCCAAAAACACAAGCATCAACGCAGCTTTTTTAAGCGAAGAGAGTATGGTTAAGCGCTTTTCTTCCAATGCTTGAAGCGTTGGGTACATTGACTCGTAGTAATAATCCAGCAAAGAGGCAAGACGTGGTTTCAAAGCTTACCTATTTTTGAAAAAGGTTTTTCACATCGACGGAGGAGCGTTCTTGCTTTGGAATGCTAAAAACCTCTTTGCGCTCCAAGTGCATCAAACCTGCCATAAAATTGGTCGGGAACATCTCAATCGCATTGTTATAATCATTCACACTCTGATTGTAAGCGCGTCTTGCGGCAGAGATTTGCTCTTCAACTTCACTCAGGGTTGCTTGAAGGTGTAAGAAATTTTCATTGGCTTTGAGCGTGGGGTAGTTTTCCACCGCAACCATAAGATTGCCAAGCATGGAAGAGAGCTGTTTTTCTAAAGCAATGGTTTCGCGGCTATCAAGGGAGTGTGTCATGGCTTTTATGCGAAGTTCGGTGATTTTCTCAAGCGTGATGCTCTCATGCACCATATACTCTTGAACACTTGCGACAAGGTTGGGAAGAAGGTCATGTCGTTTTTTAAGAACGGCGTCAAGCCCTGCGTAAATGGTATCGACTTGGTTTTTTTTGGAGATAAGCGTGTTGTACATAAACACGACAAGAAGAAAAATGAGACCTGCAACAACCAAAAACGTTTCCATCGTAAACCTCCTGTATTGTTCAGAGATGATACGATTTTGCCGCCATAATGGCGGCAAAATCTTTACATGTAAAAACTTCTTAGCGACTCATACGTTTACGTTGGTTTGGATCAAGGTATTTTTTACGAATACGAATGTTGATAGGAGTTACTTCCACCAATTCATCGTTTTCAATCCACTCAAGTGCCAATTCTAGGTTCATTTTGCGTGGTGGAACGAGTTTAATCGCTTCATCAGCACCACTACTTCTCACGTTACTTTGTGGCTTACCTTTGATTGGGTTGACATCCAAATCGTTCGGTCGTGAATGCTCACCGATAATCATACCTGCATAAACTTTAATTTGTACATCAATGAAAAGCATACCGCGCTCTTGTAAACTAAAGAGTGAGTAACCCATCGCTGTACCGCTTTCCATAGAGATAAGCGCACCATTTTTACGGTGTTCAACTTCTCCACTTAAAGGTCTAAAGTCTAAGAAGGAGTGGTTCATAACACCCTCACCTTTGGTATCGGTTAAAAATTGTCCACGAAAACCGATGAGTCCGCGTGCAGGAATTTCAAACTCAATACGCGTTTGACCATCACCCGTTGGATTCATTGCTTTCATTTCCGCTTTTTTACGACCCAGTTTTTCGATAACCGTTCCTGTAAATTCATCAGGAACATCGACAACAAGGTGCTCGTATGGCTCTAATTTGACGCCATTCTCTTCTTTGATAATAACTTCTGGACGCGCAAGTGAAAATTCAAAACCTTCACGACGCATATTTTCAGCCAAAATCGTGATTTGAAGCTCTCCACGTCCACTGACTTTAAATTTACCTTCGCCTGCGTTTTCATAGCGCATTGCGATGTTTGTTTTCATCTCAGATTCTAAACGCTCATTGATTTTGTTCGATGTGACGTATTTGCCATCAAGTCCCGCAAACGGAGAGTCATTGACACCAAAAACAACGGAAAGTGTTGGCTCTTCGATGTGCAAAGGATCAAGAGGCATCGGATTGTTTGGATCAACCAAACTATCACCTACATCAAGGGTTTCAAAACCAGCAACCGCTACGATGTCGCCGCTTTCTGCTTCGTTAATGTCAATTCTTTCCAAACCGTGAAAACCGATCAGTTTTGAAACACGTCCACGTACTTGTTCGCCATCGGCTTTAGCCAGTAGTACAGTCTCATTTTTCTTAATCGTTCCGTTAAAAATACGTGCAATACCGATTTTTCCAACGTAGTTGTCGTAATCAAGGGTAAAGACTTGAAGTTGAAGTGGATTTTCAGGTTTTCCTGAAGGGGCAGGAACATGTTTGAGGATGGTCTCAAAAAGAGGCTCAAAATTTTTGTTCTCATCGCTCATATTGTATTTGGCATAACCATCACGCGCTGCTGCATAAATGATAGGAAATTCGAGTTGATCTTCATTCGCTCCAAGGGCGACTAAAAGGTCAAACACTTCGTCAACAACACGCTCTGCATCTGCCGCTGGTTTGTCGATCTTGTTAACAACAACGATCGGGCAAAGACCAAGACTCAGCGCTTTTTTAACCACGAATTTGGTTTGAGGCATAACGCCTTCTTGTGCATCAACCAGCAATAAAACACCATCAACCATTTTTAAAACACGCTCAACCTCACCACCAAAGTCGGCGTGGCCTGGAGTGTCGATAATGTTAATTTTAGTCTCTTTATAGCGAATAGCTGTATTTTTAGAAAGAATGGTAATGCCACGCTCTTTTTCAAGATCGTTGCTGTCCATGGCTCTTTCTTCTACTTTTTGGTGCGCTGTGTAGGTACCTGATTGTTTCAACAGCTCATCGACTAAGGTCGTTTTTCCGTGGTCAACGTGCGCTATCACGGCAATATTTCTAAACTCTTGCAAAAAATTCTCCTCGTAAACTTTGACTTTTACATCTTATAAAACGTACGTGATTGGTGTAGTTTGATGAAGTAAATATGCTTCATTATACCACGTTCTTGACTAAATTCAAAATTCCATTACATGTAAAGCATTTTTGGTGTTCACTTTTAAAAACTGGAATGAGTATTGCTTGTTAAAAGTGTGAAATTATCTCTAAAATAAATTGTAAGGCAATGATGATGCAAAATCTTCTCTCTTTTGCGCAGTCCACAAGCACACTTCCCGTAGCTTCTGTATCAACAGAAACGATGAAAAGTGAGAGTAGTGATGGCTCTTTTTCAGAGAGTTTTTTCTCAATGATTCTTGGACAATACGCAAGTGAAGAAGAGCAAACAACGCTTAGCGAAACAGCGCTTCCTGTGACAACACTAGAAGAAGATACGCTTGAACTTTTCAGCAGCGAAGGCGAAGCAAAAAGCATTGATGAACATTTATTGGAAGACCTTTTAAGTGTCGTAAGCACACTCCAAGAAGATCCAACAGCGACGGTTTTTCCAACACTTAATGCCTCTTCAAGTTTAGAAAAATTAGTGGCGAGTGAAACCACACGCCAAGAGTTTGCCAGTGTTAAAAATGTGAGCGATTTATTGGCATTATCGCAAAAATACAACCTTGGGTTAGAAAAACTTACCATCTCAACTGAAAGTGCGCAAAGCCTCCAAGCCAAGTTTCCAACACTGGCTGAAAATAACTTTTTTGATGATTTGCAAACAGCCCTTACAACCGCACAAAGCACAACTCAAAGTGATGTAAGTCTTGCTACAACGGCTTCAAGTGTTATGAGTTTGCTCGATAAACAATCTACCCAAACGCAAACATCCTCTCAATCTTCGATGTTAAGCGAGCTTATCTCAAAAGAGAATTTAAGCACCCAAACCGATGGTGACGCAGAATCACTGGAAGTAAACGAAAAACAACAAACCGTGCAAGCATTTCAAGAAGAGACAACCGAAACCTCCACTAAACCTTTGGATATGCTTCTTCAAAAAGTAACCAATACTAACGAAACTAAAAAAACACTCACGGCAGAAAATGCAAGTCTCAGTAGCGATGATACCTCCGTGGAAACATCCACAACACGCGTCAATGAAGTAGTGACGGACAGTGTAAGCACGGAAGACGAGAGTATTGATAGTGTGTTAACAACCCTTAAAACTGATGAAACTTCCGATGAAGCTGCGGAAGAGGAGATTGCACTCAGCCAAAAATTCGTAAGCAGTGAAGAGAGTGAAGTCACATCAACCTCATCAGAGGATTCACAATCCGCATTGGAGATTAAAAATGATCTTAAAACAACGCTCCGACAAGAGATAACATCCAAAACAGCTACGGTTAAAGAGAGCCTCAACCAATTTGCAAGTGATCTTCAAGAGAAGATTGATGCGTACAAGCCGCCTATTATGAAGGTTGAACTCTCCTTAAGTCCTCAAAGTTTAGGCGATGTTGATGTAACGCTTTTAACCAGAGGCAACAATTTACATGTAACAATTTCGTCCAACACCAGCACGATGTCACTCTTTACGCAAAACCAAAATGATGTTAAAAGTGCCCTGATCAATATGGGCTTTACCAATTTAGAGATGAATTTTAGTGATCAAAGCAACAAAGAACAAGCACAACAAAATCAAAAAAATAGTAGTGGAAGTTCAGATGAATTTACCACCGAATCAAGTGAAGAAGAGACAACTCTTTTAGAGATTGTCATTCCTCAATACGTCTAACATAAAAAAAGGATCTATTATGTCAACCACAACAACCGGTTATGAAAGCCTTCTTGGAACCACATCGACCACTACGACAAGTACAACAACATCAACGGCATCTTCTTCATTGGACACCGATGACTTTTTAACCTTGCTTGTCACCGAGTTACAGTACCAAGATCCAACCGATCCGATGGATACAGAGACGATTTTAACGCAAACCTCACAACTTGCTTCGATTGAAGCATCTGAAAATACGGCCAATTCCTTAGATGAGCTTTCATCACAACTCCAGTCTTCCACCACTTTTAATGCAGTTTCTTCTATTGGTAAGATGGCTAGCTTAGGATCGAACTATGTTACGTATGAGGGTGAAGAGATGACCTTCGAAGTCTATTTCCCAAATGAAATTGCCGATGGGACACTTACCATTGCTGATTCTGATGGTAATGTAGTTCGTACCATTGACTTAGGTGATACAGCTGCAGGAGAGAGTGGTGTCGTAGCCATTACATGGGATGGGCTTGATAATGAAGGAAATGCCGTAGATGAAGGCTATTACAGTGTTGGTGCCACCTATACAGATCCTGATGGCACTTCAGATACAACCGTTTTAGGCGTCTATCCTATTGAATCTGTCTACTACGACGATGGAGAGATCAAGTTAAAACTTGGGTCTAATTACTACTCAATTGGTGATGTCGTTGAAATTTATGAATTAAGCGAATCGTAAAAAGGATCCCCCTATGAATAGCTCTTTTTACAATAGTATTTCAGGTATTGTTAATAATCAATTTTCGATGGATGTTGTTGCCAATGACATTGCCAATGTCAATACAACTGGTTATAAAAGCAGTACCGCTGAAATTTCATCACTTTTTTCCAGTGTTCTCTCAAGCACAACCGCTTCTACCAATGATCTTGGGATGGGCGCATCCAGTCAAACCACGGCACTCAATATGGCCCAAGGTTCGCTTGAGACGACCGATAGAACGTTTGATTTAGCGCTTGAAGATGAAGGATGGTTTGGTGTTTTAGGGGCTGATGGGTCTACGTATTACACTCGTGCAGGAAGTTTTTCACTCGATGCCAACAGTAATCTCGTCGATACTAATGGAAACTATCTTTTGGTAACACTGGGAAATAACGTCACAACAACCACACTTGATGAAGAGACCCTAGAAGGGTTTGGCACAGTAGACACAACGCTTCAAGCCTATTCCATTACGCAACTGGATGATGTGGCACTCGGAGAGGTCGGAGATCAAACATCTGTTACACTACCCGAACTGCTTTACTATCCAGCCGTTGCGACTACAGAAGCTTCCTATGCTGCGAATCTTGATCCTACCGTGACGGTTGATACGGTGAACCTTGATTTGGATGCCGCAGACTACCCTGCAACGGTAACGGCCTCTTCTTCGCAAACCGTTACACTCAGTGGTACCGTTTCAAATACAACGGCTGCCCTTGACCCACAAGAGGGCGATACCATAATTCTTACATTAACAGATGCCGATGGATTAAGCCAAACGGTCAATGCCACATTAGATGAAAACTTAGAGTGGACTCTTTCGGATTATGATGTCAGTGGACTCAATACAACCAGCGACCTAACGGTCTCCTCCGCTGTCCTTCAAACATCCCAAGAAGTTGCCAATGAAGAGCATTTTACAATGACGGTTATTGGTTCGGATGGGGATAAGGATATTTTAGATATGACCTTTACCAAAGTGGTCCCACAAGGGGAAGAGGGAACCACATGGAATGCTGTTGTAAACATTTACAGCTATTATGAAGATTACGACAGCACCAAAACCTACGATACGTCTTTGTATTACGTTGATGAATCTACCAATAAAGTGTATGAAATTGTCGATACCCAAACAGGTGCTTTAACCTTTAATAGTGATGGATCCCTTGCAAGCAATACTATTCCAACGCTTGATAATGGAGGAACAACATTAACGCTTGATCTAGGAGAGACGGATAGTTTTGATGGCATGATCTCCAGTACTAGCATCGATAAAACCAATATTGCTGATTACAATGGCTCATTGGAGGGTTATTTAACGGGATACGGCGTCGACGAAAATGGCAATATCATTGCAAGCTTTAGTAATGGTGAGAGTTCAGCCATCGCTAAAATCGCCGTTTATCATTTTCAAAATGATCAAGGTTTAACCCAAGTTTCTTCCACACTTTTTAGTGAATCTGCGAACAGTGGTGACGCTATTTTTTATACCGATGCTGATGGAAATACCACATCAGGTACCGCTATCGCTACTAGTACCCTAGAAGCCAGTAACGTTGATCTAGCAACCGCATTGACCGAGCTTATTATTGTTCAAAAAGCGTTTAGTGCAAGCTCTAAAGGCATTACCGCCAGTGATGAAATGCTTCAAAATGCAATCAACATGAAGCAATAATATTGCAAAAGTAACAAAAAACGAAATGGAATAAAAATTGCTTTTAAAAACACAAATACCTCCTAATAAAAGATTAAAGGATACGCTATGATGAGAGCACTCTGGGCCGGCGTTACCGGATTACAAGCGCACCAAACGGCTATGGACGTTGAATCAAACAATATTGCCAATGTTAATACCACCGGTTACAAATACAGCCGTGCAAATTTTGCAACTCTCTTGAGCCAAACAACGTCTATTGCAACAGCACCAACTGGAACACTGGGTGGTCAAAACTCAACCCAGATTGGTCTTGGAACAACCGTAAGTACCGTTACGAAGATTTTTTCACAAGGCTCCATTGAAACCACCGATAAAGATACGGATCTTGCGATTAGCGGTTCTGGATTTTTCGTTGTTTCTCCTGATGGTGGAACCACGTACAAATATACCCGCGATGGTGATTTTGAGTTTGATGCCGATGGTAACTTTGTTGATAGCAACGGCTACATCGTTCAAGGATGGTTACAAGATGAAGATACAGGCGAAATTGATACCACTTCACCTGTGACCAATATCACGATTGCTCCAGGACTTACAACGCCTGCAAGTGCTACAACCAAAGTAACCGTTAAAGCGAACCTTGATTCAGGTACGAGCGTTGGAACCAATAAAACATCTATCTACTCACTTGATTCTAACAGTGGTTGGGTGGATACCGATGGCGATGGTGTTAAAGATACAGCAGAAGTTCATGATGAAGATGATTCAGGTTCTAATTTGTTTACCTCTGATGATGAGCTCACTGAAAGAGGGATTGATTTTGGTGTTTTATACGATTCTGATGGTGAAGCCATTAGTCTCAATGAGGGACAAGGTTCGTGGATTAGTTATGCCGATGCTGAGACAAGTGTGACCATTAGTGATTACACGGCTGTTAATTTAGATATTACCATTAATGGAACCACCATTACCAATAGCGGTCCTGTAGATTATACCGATGCAGATGATGCCGCAACACAACTTGCCAGCTTAATCAATGCACAAACGGCTTCTACGGGTGTAACCGCAACCGTGACGAGTGGTAATAAAATCGTTTTAAGCAATGACAACTCAACGGGTACAACTTCTGCAACAAGAAACATTAAAATTGTGGCTAGTACTGCCGATACCACTGAAATCGATACCACATCTGTCATTACCGCGTATCAATATGCCTATACCTCATCAGGAGCAACAACATCTACCGACTATGATGATTCTGAAACACGCTATTTTACAACTACCGAAGATTTAAGAAATGCGATGCAGACAGACGCTAGAACCAATGTCGATTACACAGGTGATGGTGCTTCTGACATTAACGATAGTGTGAGCATTATCGTCAATGATTCTGGTCAGTTTGAAATTTCAAATACCACAGGCGATGCTTTCAACGAAGATGATGGAGATTTTATTGAAGATGATACCATTGATGAGACATCACTTAATTCGATATTATCCAATCACTCAGTGACACTGGCTACAGGCTCTGTATTAGGTGTTGGCATTGTTTTATCTGCCGATACCGTCATTGGTGGAACCACCTATCTTGCAGGTGCTACTGTTCCAGCAGCTACTATTAATGCAGCTTTAACAACTGAAACCGTTACCCTTCCTTTAGGATCAACCGCATCAGGAACGGGAACAAGTACGATTGAATCTGGAACCAATCTTAAATCTGCCGATGAGACAAGTGAAGATTATGATCTTAATTTGACCGTTACAGGCTTAACAGGTACGAATATCTCGCAAAACGATAGCTTTATCTCTGTTATGGATGCTATTCAAGGAACACTCACAGCAGGAACAACCACACGAACTACTGAAAATATCTATGCAGCAGCCTTAACAACTACCACTGAAATCTATGACTCTTTAGGCTCAAAACACACTTTAACCATCCAATACACTAAAACAGGCACAAGTAGTTCTGGTGGTACGGAATGGTCAATGGTTATTTCAGTACCAGAACCAGGTGAACTTAACAGTGGCGTTGAACCTGAAAATATTGTTACAGGTACCATTAGTTTTAACTCCGATGGTTCACTCTCTACCTATACGCCAAGAAACCTTACCTATACTGCCAATAACGGCTCAACCTCTAATCAAAGTGTTTCACTTGATTTTGGTTCACTCGGTCAATTTGATGGTATCACCAGTTTTGATAAAGACTCTAGTACCTCAAGTATTAATCAAAATGGTTATGCAGGTGGAGATTTAACGGGTATTAGTATTGATGAAACGGGTACTATCATTGGTAGTTTTAGTAATGGTTACAGTTTTTCCCTTGCACAAGTGGCTATGGCAACGTTTACCAATGAAACGGGCTTAGAGAGCGATGGTGGTAACTGCTATATTTCAACCACCAACTCGGGTACAGCGATTGTTGGACAAGCCAGTACAGGAAGTAAAGGTTCCATCCAATCCAGTGCTTTAGAGATGAGTAACGCGGATCTTTCACGCTCACTGACTCAGTTAATCGTTATCCAAAGAGGTTACCAAGCTAGCTCAAAAGTAATTACCACCGCCGATGAAATGCTTAATGTACTTCTTCAAATGACATAACCATTTTTTAGCAAAAATATATTAAAATGAGTCCCAAAAATTAAGGGACTCATTATGCCTATTATTTCCTACTTTTTTGGTATTGTCATCAGAATGTACCATGATGACCATCCTCCAATGCACATCCACGTTGAATATCAAGGTTTTACTGCTTTTATATCTATTGAATCAGGTGAAATCATCAAAGGTCATCTTCCCAAAAAAGCGCTGATTATTTTAAAAGATTGGATATTTTTACACCAAGAAGAGTTAAAACACAACTGGGAACTTGCCCAAATATTTGAACCTTTAGAAAAAATTGCAGGAGCAGATAATGATTAATCTTATAAAAATTGAACCTCAAAATAACTATACTTTAAAACTCTATTTTTCAGATAATTCATCAGGTATACTTGATTTTACCTATATGGTAAAAACGCAAAGTTCTTTAACAAAACCTCTTGAGTCTTTGGACTATTTTCAAGCATGTTTTATCGATTTTGGAGCGTTGTGCTGGAAAAATGGATTGGAATTAAGCGCAGAATCTTTGTACCGAAAATGTAAAGAAAATGGTACATTCCATATCAATCAAGCAAGCGCTTAAACAAGGATCATCATGAAAATTACACTCAACCACTACACTCCCCTCCTCATTTGTGCCGATGCCATTCGCACATGCTGGCAAAGTTTTGACAAAAGCGACGAAGGCGGCGAAAAAGACAAAGAACTCATCGATCGTGTTGGCAATAAATTTAAACATGCTTCAACGCTTGAACATCTTGTCTATAACTTCTACATCGAAGGCGTATCGCGTGCGCTTCTTCAAGAGCTAGCACGCCACCGTATGGCGTCACTTTCGGTTAAATCCACACGCTATACCCTTAAAGAGTTAAAGAACGAAGAGAGCTTTACATGTAAAGATATGGAGCGCGCTTCAAAATACTTGGTTTTAACGGGTGTGGAGATGGTCGATGCCATGAGCATTAAGGCACTTGAGAACCTTCGTTTAGTACTCGTGGAGGGCATTAGCAACGATAAGGCAAAATACTGCCTTCCAGAGAGCTACAAGACCGAACTGACATGGACAGTCAATGCCAGAAGCCTTCAAAACTTTTTATCACTGCGCAGTGATAAAAGTGCACTCTGGGAGATTCAAAATCTAGCCCATGCACTTTACAATGCCCTTCCTGAAGAGCATAAGTATCTCTTTTCAATCAACGAACCCTCTTAACTCACCTTAACCCTTTGGGCATGCGTGATGGCAATAGCTATTGCGTCCGTAATGTCCAAGGGTTTAATCTCTTGCTTAATCCCTAAAATCTTCTTCACCATAAACGCAACCTGCTCTTTAGCCGCTTTTCCATTGCCTGTTACGGCTTTTTTAACTTGGAGCGCTGTGTATTCGCTAAAATTACCAATCGTTTGCAAAATTTTCAAACTCAATGCTCCACGAAATTGTGCCAATTTAATCACCGTTTGAGGGTTATACGCGTAAAAAATATCTTCAATCGCGACTTCATCAATGGTGTGATGTTTTAAGATCGTATCGATTCCTTCAACCAACTCCATAATCTGATGTTGGAGTATTTTTTCTTTAATTTTGATAAGCCCTGCTTCAATTAATACAAGACTATTTCTCTCTTTTTTGAGGATTGCATAACCGCAATTTCGTGTGCCTGGATCGATTCCTAAAATAACCACT